>JANYFN010000137.1 GCA_025362675.1 Limisphaerales bacterium
TGCGATTGCCGCCTGACGGTTCATCCGCCTCACCAGCAGTTGCAGATTCCGTCAATTCTTCATTGGGATTTGTGAGTTTTAACAAACGCAGATCGCAGCAAATCTGGCGCAGCCGCAGCAGCGCGCTCAATACCACCATGCGGCTCTTCGCCAAACCTTGTTCGCCGACGGCTTCCAAAATTTCTTTTCGGCTCGCTTCCAAAATCTGCTGATAAACGCCGCGCTGATCCGGCGTCAGTTCACAGAACGAAACCTGTTCAATCTTCGCGGGCAAATCCTTCGCCACGTCGCGCTTCAAGCGGCGCAGCATGAACGGACGCAGCCGCCGCGCGAGCCGCGTTTGCGCCTCGGCATTTTTTTCTTTGGCGATCGGCAGCTCGTAACGCTCGCGAAAATCCTTCGCCGTGCCGAGATAGCCGGGCATGAGAAAATCGAAGATGGACCACAGATCCAAAACGGAATTTTCCATCGGCGTTCCCGTCAGCACGAGCCGGTGTTTGGACTTCACGGCCTTGACCGCTTGCGCGTTTTGCGTCTGCCGGTTTTTGATGTGCTGCGCCTCGTCCAGCACGGTCGTGTCGAATTCCAGCCCGCGATATTTTTCCGCGTCGCGCCGGATCAGCGCGTAGCTCGTCACCACGATGTCGACGTTTTTTATTTCAGAAAATAATTTGTGCCGCTCGGTTCCGTGCAGCGCGAGAATTTTCAATTCCGGCGTAAATTTTTTCACCTCCGCCACCCAGTTGAAAACGAGGCTGGTCGGACAAACGATTAAATGCGGCTTTGTAGGAGCCGACGTGAGGAGGCTCTGATCAAAATTCTGGGTCTGGGGTTTGGCGTCTGGGGTTTGTGATTCAGTTAAAGCCTCCTCACGTCGACTCCTACAAGTTTTGAAATACGCCAATGTTTGCAGGGTCTTTCCGAGTCCCATTTCGTCGGCGAGAATTCCGCCAAAACCATTGGTGCGCAAAAAATGCAGCCACGCCACACCTTGTTTTTGATACGGACGTAAAACAGTTTCGAGTTCACCGAGCGGCGGACAATCCAGTTGCGCCTCGCCGCTTTGTTTCGCAGCGCGGTCGCGCCACGCGGTCGGCGCGGCGACTTTCCAATCGCCATGTTGCTTCAGCGTGGCTTCGAGAAAACCAGCCTGCGCGTTGCTGATGCGATAACCTTCCGCGTGCTGCTGCGGCGCACAATCGAGCAACACCTCCTGTAATTCCTCCACCGCGCCGGAATCAATCACCGCCATTTTTCCGTTCTTCAAACGCGTATGATTTTGCCCGGACAAAAGCAGCCGCTGGATTTCCGCTGCGGAAAATTTCTCGCCGTTGCCCGACGTGAAAACAACGCCGAGATCAAACCACTGCACGCCCGACGACGTGATCTCAAACTGCGGCTCGACGCGCTCAATGTTTTTCAGCGTGCGATTTTCCAACTGCTCATCCAGCGTCACGTTCCACTCGCGTTGGAGTTTTGGAAACTCCCGCGCGAGAAAATTCAAAACCGCATTTTGTCCGGCGAGCGATAATTTTCCTTCGCCATCAGGTGCGGAAAAACCATTGCGCTGTAAACGCGCGGTGGCATTGCGTTCCCCAATGAAATCGCGGGTGGAATAGCGGGTCGCCACTTCAGGATCGGGCAACCAAATGTTTTCATCCGCCGCCGTCACGCCCACCGTCATGATGCGGGAACCGTAAGCGCACTGGAGCCGCGCGCGAAGTTGCGTGAGACCGCCTTTGAGTTCGAGCAGAAATTTTGGCGACTGCGGTTCGAGTGTAAAATCTTCAATTTTGAAATTCGCCTCAATGTTCGCGGCGGACAACTGCGGCCAATGTTGACTTAAAAATTGCGGCACCTGCGAGCGCGGCACACGCACAGGTTTTTGGAAAATTTCTGTCATGCCCGCCGGGATCGCGAGCGGCGACAACGAATTGTTTCGCCAAACCCAATCGCCCACCATCACGGGCGGCGCATTTTTTTCTTTGAGTGCGATGGTGATTTCGCCGTTGGTTTCCAGCGTCGCCCGCAGCGGCAATGCGAGCGGAGTTTTGCTGACCGTGACCGCCGCCGATTTTCCGAGCGTGAGATTTTCGCAACCCACGAGCAGCGGCAGCAGCGTGGCAAAATCTTTGGTGTCGAGTTGGAGAATCGCGGGCGTCTCGCCATCGGTGATTTTTTCGAGCGCGTCAATCACCGCATTATCATTGGCTGAAAATGTAAACGTGCGTCCCTTGGGCAACGCGTTCAGCGGACACCGCCCGCCGCCCCACTTCGCTTCGACGACGAGCATGGTTTTTCCGCGCACCACGGCTTGCTCGAAATTCGGCGGCAGGATCAGAAATAATTCCGTCGGCTCGCCGGAGTCGGCGCGGAGCAGTGAGGGAGTTTTTTTGGCAACAATTTTCGCCACCGGCGCGGCGGGCGCGGTGGATTTTTTTTGCGCTTCCAGCCAGTGCAAGCCAACGGCGACGCCGTGCGCGCAGATTTTTCCCCACTGCCGCGCCTCGCGACAGTTGCAGAGATTTTCAATATCAATGCCGTTGTGAATGACCATCGAAGCGCGCACAGACACGCCCTCGGTTTGCACGACGCCGCGCAGCAGCGGCGCGGCCCAATACGAACTCACCACCTCGCCCTGCGTGAGATAGGCGCGGGCGCGCTTCATCACGTCCCAGCCAGCGGCGCTGCTCAAAAGTGTTTCGGTAAGTTCGACGGACATTGCCGCACAGTGTAGTTTCAACGTGAATAACAGGCAGTATCAAAGTGCGGAAGGTTGGACAAAAACGCGGCGAAGATTTAGTTTACCTGATGCGCGACATTGGCCGCGCGACCGAAAAATTTAATGAAAACATTCGTCCTCTTTTTTGTCGCCGCGCTGACCGCGTTGGCGCAGACGAATGATTTACCCTTGTCAAATCAAGCTAATCCGCCGCTGGCCGCGTTCGCGCACTCCGAAAAAATCCGCGCCGAGTGCATCCAGGGTCGGCGGCTGATCTGTGGAAAAATTATCAAGGTGTTGCCGGACGGCCTCGTGATCGAGAGCGGCTACACGAATCTGCTGCGCCCGCCGCTGGCCGCTTCGTGGCTCATTCCGGGAACCGTCCTGGCCCTGCGCACTCCGAATCTGATCGAGAGCAGTGAACCGGCTTCGATCTGCGTCGGCGCGGTATTTCTCACCGACCTGCCGAAATCGCGTGGTCAAAAACCGAAGCTGTTTGATTACGTCAATCTCGTGGCCTATCCCGCTGGGCAGATCACCTACACCTCGGTCGGCACGGTGCAAAAATCCGTGCGCCGCTTCACCGGCACGCTGGGCACGGCGGTAAGATTAAATTTTTCGGCGGAAGAAAAACCACCGTCCACCACTGCGTATTTGCAGATGCCCGCGACGTCCGGCGGAGCAATGCCCAAACTGCTGTCGCAAACCGGCGCGTTTCGAGACACAGCGAATTTGGTGACGGAAACGAATTTGCTGCCATACGATCTGATCGTTTCCTTCTGGTCTGACGGCGCGGAGAAAACGCGCTGGGTTTCGTTGCCAGAAAATCAAAAAATAAAATTTTCACCGACCGGAGAATGGGCTTTTCCTCAAGGCACGGTCTTCGTGAAACATTTTGACCTCGTCACCGACGAAACGCGACCGGAGCAAAAACGTCGGCTCGAAACGCGCCTGCTGGTGTGCGACAACGTAGGCGGCGTTTATGGCGTCACTTACAAATGGCGCGCGGACAACAGTGACGCGGATTTGCTGGAAACAAATCTCACCGAAGATATTTCGATCAAGACCGCGACCGGCGTGCGCACGCAGCCGTGGTATTATCCGAGCCGCGCGGATTGTCTCACCTGTCACACGGCGAACGCGGGCTATGTGCTCGGCGTCAAAACGCGGCAGTTGAACCGCGATTTTACTTATCCCTCCGGCGTGACGGAAAATGAATTGTCTGCGTGGAATCATCGCGGACTTTTCGATGCAACTATTTCCGACGCCGATATAAAAAATTTCCCCAAGCTCGCCGCGCTAGATGACGCGGCGCGAACTCTGGAAGACCGCGCCCGTTCCTATCTCGATGCGAATTGTGCGCAATGCCATCGGCCTCACGGCACCGTTGCCAATTTTGATGCGCGCTACGAAACGCCGCTCGCGCAACAAGGTTTGATTCGCGGACGCGTGCTGATTGACCAACGCATTGACGGTGCCCGCGTCATCGCGCCGAATGACGTGTGGCGCTCGATTTTATTCCTGCGCGCGAACACTACCGAGGCGTTCAAGATGCCGCCGCTCGCGCGCAACACCATTGACGAACACGGCGTGAAATTGTTGCGCGAGTGGATTGAAAGTTTGCCCGGCGCGCACGTTCTGCCGCCCCCAGAAATTTCTCCGCGCGGTGGAAATTTTTCCAAGCCGATGGAAGTGGTTTTGAAAAGCGAACCCGACACAAAAGTTTTTTACACGCTCGACGGCACTGTGCCGACGACCGATGATTTGCTCTACGAAAAACCCATCCGCCTGACTGGGCCGACGATTGTGCGGGCAAAAGCGTTCAAGCCTGGCTGCACCAAAAGCATCACGGCGCAGGAAATTTTTCTCGTCGGGGATTAAACCTTATTTCGCATCCGGCACTGCCACAATTCCCCACGGGCTGCCGGGCGATTTCACTTTCGTAATTTCTTTTCCCGTTGCCAGATCCACCACCGAAACATCATCCGACGGGCCGTTGGCGGTGAAGAGGAATTTTCCATCCGGCGAAAACGCGATGCCCCACGGGCGTTTGCCGACGGAAATCGTGTTCAGCAATTCATAAGTGTTCGCATCCAGCACCACCACCGTGCCGCCGCGTCCAGTGCTGGCGTAGATTTTTTTTCCGTCGGGCGAAACTTTCACGGTCATCGGGCGCGAGCCTTTGGGCAACGCAATCGTTTTCAGAACGGTGTGCGTGGCGGTGTCCACCACGTTGATTTCGCCGACGGATTCCGACGGAATAAAAGCGCGCGTGCCGTCCGGCAGAAACGCCACGCTGCGCGGACGCGGATGCACGACGAAGTGGCCAAT
>JANYFN010000176.1 GCA_025362675.1 Limisphaerales bacterium
GCAACGGGTCGGCGCGCTTGAGCAGGTAGCCGCTCGCACCTGCTTTCAAGGCATCGAAGATGTGCTCGCTGTCTTCATAAACGGTGAGCACCAGCACCATGATGGCCGGGCATAATTTTTTTAATTGCCGGGTGCATTCCACCCCGGAAACGGTAGGCAGGTTGATGTCCATCAAGACGACATCCGAGTGTAGCGGCGGAATTTTCCGGATGGCTTCTTCCGCGCTGCCGCATTGGCAGATGCAGCGGTAGCCGGGCATTTCTTCCAGGCACTCGACCAGATAGGCGCGAAATTCTGCATCGTCTTCGACTATGGAGATAGTGGTCATTTGAGGGGGTTATTTGGGGCGCCTAAGCCCCGGTTGCCAGCGGCAGCCAGAGCCGACAGACTGTGCCAGAACCTGAATGGGTTTCATATTCAAAACGACCACCCATTTTTTCGAGGCGGTGGCGGATGTTGCCCAGGCCATCGCCGACGGATGACTCGGGAGCAACGAACCCGTGGCCATTATCTGCAATGGTGATATTGATGGCTTGGTTTAGCGAGTTGATCCGGAACCAAACCTCCGAGGCTTGGGAATGTTTGGCGATATTGGTCAGCACCTCGCGCACGGCCAGGTAAAGGTCGTGGCGCACTTCGGAAGTGAGCGGCGTGGGGGGAAAGTTTTCGTCCACATCCAACCGGCAGCGGATCGGGGAGCCGTTGAAAAAATCTTCGGCGATATGGCAAAGGTAGGGCACGAGTTTGTCTAACGAATCGTTGGCGGGATTGACGGCCCACACGATTTCGTCGAGGGACGAAACCATCTCGAGCGATTTTTCAGAGATGCGGGCCATTTGGGCGCGGCTTTTTTCCGGCATTTGCGCCGCCCGGCTGCCGCGGATGCTTAAGAAGCGGATTTGCGTGAGGGCTGCGCCCAAGGCGTCATGTAAGTCCCGCGCAATGCGGGAGCGTTCAACTTCGACGACCCGTTGCCGCTCGGTTTGATTGTGCCGTTGGATTTCGATTGCAAGCTGGCGGGTGCGCTTTTCCACCAGCCGCCGCAATATGATGATCCAGACGAAGGCCGCGAAAACGATGGGTGCCATCACGCCCAAAATGGCGAGCGTATGTCGCAACGTCCACCAGGATGGTCGGGCGAGGATCTGCACGTCCGCTGGTGAGTTGAGAAGTAATTCAAAGGAGCTGACGTCCGGGCCGGATGAAATATCTCCGCCGAAAGCCGAATAGACCCCGGTTACTTCCACTATGCTGTCCGGGGCAATCCAAGACAGCCGCTCGGGTTTCGGTGCGAGTCGGCAGGTGAACCTGCGTAATCCGATCTGTAATTCCACGGTTTGTTCCGCTCGCTCGATGTCGCAATTGACCACGCGGCCCTTGATGCGAACCAGACGACCATCATTTTTTTTGTCCCACAGCTTTGCTTCCGTCAGTTCCAGTGCGGGCGGCAGGGCGGCATGGCCGGTCCGCTGCACCTCCGCCTCGACCAGAACCGGTGAGCGATCGTCCAGTTCCGGGAAACCCACCACTTCCACCAGATCGCCGGTTTCCAGTTTGGGCAGGCCCTTGATGTTCTTCAAAACGAATCGCAGGCTGTTGGTGCCGTCCAGCAGAAAACAGGTTTTGGGGCTGGCATAGATAACCTGACCAGCGATGCGCGCCCGGTGAAAGGTTGCGGTCCGGTAATCGTAAAACAGCAATTCAGAGGCGTGTTTCAGGGGCACGTCAGACAATCTGGCCGGCGCGTCTTCCTCCAAACTTATCTGTGAGTTATACAATCCAATTTGTCCAAAATCGATTTGCTGCGTGACGACATCCCGCGCGATGTTCACGCATCCGCGAATGCGAACCAGGGCATTGAGATATTGGCTCAACAATTGGGGTTGCGTGTCTAGCATCAGCAGGCGCACCCGGCCGCTGGCGGAAAACAAGGTCAACAGGTTCGATTCGATCTCCACGACCACGCCTTGAACTTCCACATACTCGGCGTCCAAACTTCCATTCATCAGCCGGTCCCAAGTGGGCCGGAGCGGTTCGGGCAGATTGCCGCGGCTCAAAAAAGTTGCCTGTTCAACGATCACCCCAGGGGAAAACTCTGCGAACGTCACGCCCGCGATTTCCCAGCGGTCGCCGACCCGTATATCGTTGTCACGGCTGTTCGGATTCCAGCGGGCATAGATACCTCCCGTGGCGTCGCGCAAAAAAAAGCTGGTGTCGATCACCGCTGTGACCACTCCACGCAGCCGGACCGGATAATTCAACTGCGCCTCTTCCCGCGTTAATCGTTTTATCTGTTCGGTGGTGGTCAGCAGGGGCAGCACTTTGACGCCATTGTCCGGCAGTTTTGGAAATATGCGGTAAGAAACGCATTTCAAGATCAAATTGGTTCCCGACTGGCTGCGGCAACCCAAGGCGTCAACGGAATCACCATTCTTTGCTGAAACCGGCCGGATGGTTTCCAAAAAAATCTGGCCGGTGCCATCATCCAACATCACTGATTTCCCGTAATCACTCATCCGGGCTTTCCCTTTGATGTGCACGATTTCTTTGGGAGACGGCGGTGGATTGGTCGCGACGCAATCACTGATTCGCATCAACGGGGTGTCTTCCCAGCGTGCGGCTGGCAGTTCCAGGTATTCGATTTGTTCCAAGCCCGGCGTTAATAAAATTCCGGCGATCTGCTGCCCGGATTCATCGGCACCTTGGGCCGGCTGGCTGACGCCCGAAACCTTGATGCGTGCGTGTGCCAGCAGACTAGGGAAAATGCCTGAACTATCCGCCACTTCAATGCGCATGGTGCCGCTGCTGGAACTTAAATCCAGTGTCAGTGCATCGGCCCGCTCGCTGACATAGGTGACCACTCCTTCCACGGCTGTCCACTGAAACGCTTCGTTCGGACGAACGATTTGTCCGGGGACTATTCGACGGGCTTGGGGAATTTCCGCCGATTCCCCCAGCTCAATTTGTGGCGGATGCTCATCCACATACAGCAAGCTACCATCGTCGGAAATCGTCGAGAAATTGTAGATGCCGTCGTGCGGCACTTCAATGGCGCCGGCGAATTGCATGCTTACATTTTCCGTCCGGCTTTTGACATCCAGATCAAAGCTGGAAGTTTTTCCCTCCTTCACGGCCACCAGATGGTGAAAATCCGGAGCTTGGAACCAGCGCCCCTCGGCGCAACGATACGCCAGCCCATTGGTCCATGTCGTCTGTCCCGTCACCGGATTTGTCCAAGGGGAAAACAGGACGGAATCTTTAATTTTTTGCTCCGGCTGATCCGAGGCCTGGTAAAAAACATCCAGCGAACCGGAGCCGAGCCAGTTGAACCAAATCAGCCGTATCGGCCGTTTGCCCGCTTGCAGGTAGAGGCTGCCGGACTTTCTGGCAACGGTGTGATATCCGTCATTATCCACCACCGGCGGGTCGCGCAAAACCAACCGCCCGTTGTCAAACATGGCATTGCTCCCCAAACGGATTTTGCGACCCGGTTGAAGATCCTCATTGCGCGTATCTAAATCCAAAAGCACCGCACCCGAGGCATCTTGAAATATCAGGTGATTTTTTTTCGGGCTGACGGCCAGTATTTGACCTTCCAGATAAACCACCAACTCCTTGGGAAATCCTGCCCGTTGGGTTTGGGCGAATTGAAACGCATTGGTCACCAGCGGGCATATTTGACCTGTCACCAGTCCGAGTTGCCGCAAATCAGCGAGATGAATTTGTTCCCCAACCTGCCTCCCAGACGCCCACGTGACGCTCGTAAAAAATCCCGCGACACGGATTCGGCTGTAAAGGAGTGGAGCAAAATTCGCCCCCTTCGCGGACAAGGCGCTGAAGTGATTGGTTCCTTCATCAAACTTGATTTCCAATTCTCCCGAAGCCAGCGGTCTGATTGAAGAAACGACTCCTTCCACTTCCTTCCATTCGCGCGTCGGAACCCAGTTGGTGAGGGAGATTTGATTCGTAAGCCCCGGGACAGGGGATTCATTCGCATTTGCTTGAGCAAGGCAAACCTCCCAAGTCGTCACCCATAGCATCAGTGCGGTCATGATGGCCAATAGACCTTTTTGAGACAGATTCTCTGCTTTGGGTCTGGCAGGATGATTCACTTGGATTCTGTGCCGCATTCGCCGTCGAGTTTGCATCAAACCAGAGTAAAAGCCACTCTCAAAAGCGCGGCGGATGGAAAATGACAACCATTTTTGCAACTTGAAAGCCAGCCTGCACGCGTAGTTCTCAGCCTGCGGTCTTACCTGAATTAACGTTTGATTGCGCCACGACTACTTGTCCGGTTTAGACACGGTAAACACTTGGGAAAAATGGCTTTTAGTGGGATATGGCGACACGATTTTCAGCCTTTGTCACCAGCTCATACTCCCTTTGGGGTATTTTAAAAGTCATCCGGAAAAACTAATCTACATCGAACTCCGCCTCCCACATCAACCTAAATAGAAGCATGAAATCAAAACTAATCCCTATATTACTCGGTTGCGCGATTGCCGGTATGGCTCGCGCTGACTTCAACCCCGTGACTCTGACAGCCAACAGTTACACTTTCGACATTGTAGTTGAATCAAACGTTGTGCCGGCGATGCCTGCGTTGGTTACCGCTACGATTGGCGGTGGCACTGGTAAGGGCGACTATACTTTTTATGAGCAGAATTTTTGGAACCGTTACGGTGGTGGCCAATATTCCGGCGTGCCGGTGCACGGCGTTGTTTTTACCAGCCAGAGCGATGCGAACACGCAGTATCGGATGGCGTCTGACTACACCATCAATAACACACTGATGATTGATTCGGGGCTTACCGCGGGCACATTGACTTTG
>JANYFN010000186.1 GCA_025362675.1 Limisphaerales bacterium
CGAAGGCATTGATCTTCGCGACGTTGACGAAGTAATCAATGAAACTCTCGCTCTTATGGAGCATTTTAGGACTTTGATAGAAAACAAAATTTACACCAAGGCCTACCTGAGAGTTTGATTACACCTGTGCTGATTCGTAAAGGTTGCACAAATTCATAAATCAAAATGAAAAAAGAGTTGTCCCCCAAGCAACGCGAAGAACTGTTCAAGGCCTTGAAAGCCCGCTTTGAGAAAAACTTGAACCGCCACAAAGGTCTGGATTGGGCCAAGGTGCAGGCGCGGTTGGAGGCCAATCCGGAAAAGCTGTGGTCGCTCAATGAAATGGAACGCACCGGCGGCGAACCGGATGTGGTGGGCGTAAAATCGGGCGAATTCATCTTCTTCGATTGTTCCGAGCAAACGCCGTCCGGCCGCGTCAGCCTTTGCTACGACCCCGAGGCGTTGGATGGGCGCAAGGAACATAAACCCAAGAGCAGCGTCATGGACTTGGCGGCGGCCATGGGCATCGAGGTTTTGACGGAGGAACAGTATTTCGAGCTGCAGAAACTCGCCGAGTTCGATACGAAACGGTCGAGCTGGATTGCAACACCGCCGGAAATCCGCAAACTCGGCGGTGCGCTTTATGGTGATCGCCGTTACGGTCGCGTCTTCATCGGCCACAACGGCGCGGAGTCATATTACAGCGGAAGGGGATTCCGCGCTTCGCTAAAAGTTTGACGTTTGGTTTATGAAAACGTTTCAAGGCTATCAACTCATCAAGCCAGACGAGCTTCACTGGCGTCCGTCCAACCTAATGCGTATCCCGAACGCAGATTATTTGGAGCGCACGGGGAGCGAGAATATGGGCGCGCGGCTCTGGCGGTTGCCGCCCAAGAGTGCGAACACATTGCACAAGCACATCCGGGCGGAGGAATTTTATTTCGTGCTGGAAGGCACGGGCCGGCTGCGCGTGGGCGAGGAGACGTTGACGGTTCCCAAATATGGAGGCGTGCTGGTCGGGCCCGATCAATTACGCCAAGTGTTCAACGATACCTACGCCGAGGTGCTCTGGCTCATCATCGGTGCGCCGGAGGAACTGGAATTTCTGCTAGGCTCAAAGTCCACCGGCATGGATCTCTCGCTGATTTACCCGACTGACCCGACGCAGTTGCCTCAAGAACTCGCGGGCGTGAAGTGGCCACCGAAGGGCTGAGGGATGATTTAATTCCGTGGCGCTGCTGGCTCGCGCGCATAGAATAGAGAATCGTTTATGCAATACGTCCTCATCATTCATGAAGTCGCGGATTATCCGGCGTGGAAAAAAGTTTTCGACAGCGCGGCCGGCATTCGCAAAGCGGCGGGCGAGCGTTCGTATCAGGTTTTGAAATACGAAACCGACGCGAACAAGATCGTCCACTTCTCAGCGTGGACTTCGATCGCCGCTGCGAAGACATTCTTTGAATCGCCGCAGCTGGTGCAAATCCGTCGGGAAGCCGGCGTGAAAGCACCCGAGTTCATTTATCTCGAACCACTCGAAGCCGGCACGTTATGAAGCGGATTGATTATTTTGAAGCGCAGCCAGAGATGATCACCCAACTCCGGGAGCTCACGCAGGCACAGGCGCATTTCCAACTCGATGGCAAACTGCGGGCACTGGTTGAACTGCGGGTTTCCCAGATCAACGGTTGTGCCTACTGCACCGATCTGCACGCGCGCGAGGCACGAACTTTGGGCGAAGTTCAGCAGCGGCTAGACAGCCTGCCGGTCTGGCGCGAATCGCCGTTCTTTGACGCGCGCGAGAAAGCCGCGCTCGCGTGGGCGGAATCGCTGACCCTCATTTCGCAAACGCACGCCGCCGATACCGAGTATGACGGGGTGCGGAAATATTTCTCCGATGTGGAAGTGGTTGAACTCAGCCTCGCGATTTCGCTGGCGAACTTTTGGAACCGCCTGGCGGGTGGATTCCGCCGCCTGCCCTCGCCCATCAAGACTTGAAAAGATCTCCCGCGTCCCTCCACGACGAAAATAAAAAGCCCGCGCTTTTAAGCAAGCGCGGGTGTTTTCTTCCTAGCGACCGCGACATCAGCTCAGCCCCAAGCCGCCAAGATCGCTTCGGCCTGCACAACTTGTTCCGGCGAGCCGGTAAAGTTGAATCGGTATTTACCGCAGCGGCGAGTGACGAGGACTTTGATGGTGTCCAGACCATTCGTCATCATCCGAAAGCGGAGTTGTTTGTTGATTTCGCGGAATCCGTGTTGTTGGAGGCTATTGCTCATGTTAGAGCTTCCACGCGCGACGGCCACATAGCAATGTTTAACGCCAATTGTTTTGAACCACGCAGAAATTTCCAACTCACCGTTGCCGTTCTAAACGCGAACGATGACGACCATGCTCTCGACTTCAGGAAAAAAGCTGATGAAACCACCTGCCCCACGATGCCTAGCCTACACCGGCGGCGGAGTGGCGCGAACTCCCTCCGTCATTCCGTGGGCTTCTTCAATCATTCCGTGGGCTCAATTAATTATTCCTACAAGCCAATCAACCATTAATTCAAGCCAAAAAATAATTGCAAAACCTTAAAAAAAGCGTTTTACAGTAAAACAACCCATTCCAACAAAAAAGCCCGACTCAATCCAATCACCGCCGCGCCGCTGCTGGAACGGCGCTCAGCGTCTTAGCGTGCGGTGGCAGAGCCGGAGCGGCGACACCACTCTCGAGCGGACGGGGCGAGTTGTGAATTCCAGCCGTGGCGTGTGGGCGAAAGCGGCGTGGCGTGGCGCTTCCCGCCGCAGTCCAAGACACGCTGGCGCGAATTATTTCACTGCCTCGACGCACCGGCCGCAAATGGTCGGATGCTCGGCATTCTGGCCGATGTCCGTTTCCCAATGCCAGCAGCGTTCGCATTTTTGACCGTCGGCTTTGGAAACAACAAGTGAATCAGTCTCGCCAACCGCAATTTTCAACGCGGAAACATTGACGAGTTCACGGAGTAATTCAGAATCAGACAATTGCCACTGAACTTGAGGAACAACGAATTCGACTTTTGCATCCAGAGCTTTGCCGATGGTTTTGGCTTGGCGCGCTTTTTCCAATTCAGGAAGAATTTTTTCACGCCACTGATTGAGCCAAACCCATTTTCCAATTTCATCAGGGTCTAGCATCAGAGTGCATTGCTTGAATTCGCTTTCGTGCACCGAGCCGGTCGGTTTACCCGGAATAAATTCCCACGCTTCGTCCGCCGTGTAGGCGAGAATCGGCGCGAGCATCTGGCACAGGCCGGTCACGAGCCGATGCAGCGCGGTCTGCGTGGAACGGCGGCGCAGCGAGTTCGCCGCGTCGGTGTAGCAACGGTCTTTGATGACGTCGTGGTAGATGGACGAGAGTTCCACGGCGATGAACTGGCTCAACTTCTGATAGACGACGTGGAATTCGTATTGGTCGTAGGCGGCAAGGACTTCGGCTTCGAGCTTC
>JANYFN010000196.1 GCA_025362675.1 Limisphaerales bacterium
TTCGGGGCGGAGGATGCTGGGCTTGGCCGTGCTGGGAATTTACGTCGTCGCGGTGCCGGTTTATTTTGTCCGGCTGGGATTCACCGAGGGAAATTTCGCTTACGGTTTGCTCCTCGCGGCACACTCGACGAGCGTGTTTCATCTGCTGTCGCACTGGCTGGGCAAAATGGAATTGCTGAATAAACTCGGTGTAGCGTTTGGTTCGCTGCTGGTCGTGTGGCTGGTGCTGTATGTGCCGGCGGTGAACTGGTTTCAACGCCGCGTTGCCGTGCCGCTGCAAGTGCGCGGACAGGTGGTGGTGATGCGACCGCATCTGGTGCTGGCGGAAGTCCGGCGCGGCGACCGCATCATGTTCACACTGGACGAAATGCAGATTGGCCGGGCGCACGGCGGCGACGGCGCGGTCTTGGTTCATGAGGGCGTTGGCTGGGGGCCGGTGCTGGCGTTGCCGGGCGACGCGGTTTTATTTTCAACGAATGTTTTTTTCGTCGGCGGCAATGCGCAAACCAATCTGGATCATATGCCGACTTCCGGGGAAATGTTGGTGCCGACAAACCGCTGGTTTGTGTGGCCGGAGTTTGCTATCAACTCGCGCGGCAATGTGAGCGAAGCCAACATTTCCGCACTCATCATGCAACTGGCATCCATCTCCGCAACCCAGATGACCGGGCGGCCTTATCCGTCCTGGTTCGGGCGCAAACAAAAAATACCATGAGCCGTTTTATCAATCTGGAATTTTCGGACGAGTCGAATGAACAACGGCCGTCCGGCGCAACAGTTGCGGTCAAGGATGAGGTCTATTACCTCGCCGCGGCGCGCACGGCCGTGGAGGATGCCGATTTTGAACAAGGTCTGCGCCACTACTCCAAGGTGCTGGAATACAATCCCAAAAATATTTCCGCTTGGGGCGGGCAGGTGCGGATGCTGATTGAACTGGGCGAATATCGCGAAGCAAAATTGTGGGCGGATAAAGCGCTGGAAAAATTTCCCAACGAGCCGGAATTGCTCGCGGCCAAAGCGGTCGCGCTCGGGCGCAGCGGCGATCTGCAAGGCGCGCTCGCTTTTTCCGATGCGAGCATCGAGGAGCGCGGCGATACGCCTTACGTCTGGCTCGCGCGCGGCGATGTGCTGCTGGCGCGGTCGGAACATCGCGCGGATTATTGTTTTGAAAAGGCGCTGCTGCTCGCGGCGCACGATTGGTTCACGTTGCTGCTCGCGGCGCGCATCCGCATTTTTTACCAGCAATTCGTGCTGGCGCTGAAATTGATTTCGCAAGCGGTGAGTTTGAACCCCGGCCATTTTCTGGTGTGGTTGGAGCAAGGATATTGTCAGCAGGCGCTCGGCATGGTGGGGGCCGCGGAAAATTCTTTTACTCAAGCGCAGCAATTGAATCCTAACAGCCGCGCCGCTGGTGAGGCGTTGCACCGCGTCTCGCAAACTGGAATTTTCGCGCGCTTGGGCGGGAAACTTCGTGGAATTTTTAAAAAATGAGCATGGATATTTTGACCCGACTGTTGTTGGCCGTGAACGAGTTTGATGCCTCCGATTTGCATCTGGTCGCAGGCGTGCCGCCGGCTTTTCGCGTGAACGGGGAAATCATCATCGCGGACGAAGATGCGATGACTGAGGAAGAGGTTGATGGCATCGCCAACAGCCTTATGAACGATCAGCAGCGCAAAAAATTCGAGCTGGAATGGGAGCTGTGTATCTCCATTTTGCACAGCGCGGCGGGTCGGGTGCGCGTCACTTTTTACAAACGAAATAATCATACCGAATTGAGTTTTCGTTTCTGCGGCGACAAAGTTTCCACGCGGGAAGAATTGGGTTTGCCCACGAAATTGGACGAGCTGGCGCGCAAACCAAACGGCCTCGTCCTGATCACGGGTCCCACCGGCGCGGGAAAAACGACGACGCTAAATTATCTCGTGGACCTCATCAACAGCGAGCGCCGCTGCAAAATTGTCACCATTGAGGATCCCATTGAATTCGTTCACGAAAACAAGCGTGCCATTGTCGTGCAACAGGAAGTGCTGACCGATGTGCGTTCCTTCAACCGTGCGCTGATCCACGTTTTGCGGCAGGACCCGGATGTGATTGTGGTGGGCGAGATGCGCGATCACGAGGCGATTTCCACGGCGCTGACGGCGGCGGAAACGGGTCACTTGGTTTTGGCCACGATGCATTCGCCGAATGTGTCGCACGCGCTCGAACGCATCATCGGCGTTTTCGAAGGCAGCGCGCAAAAGCAGACTATTTTGCAACTTTCAAATGCGTTGCAGGGAATCATCGCGCAGGATTTGCTGCCGAGCGCCGACCGCACGCGCCGGATGCTGGCGTATGAACTGCTCGTGGCGACGGGCGCCGTGCGAAATCTGATCCGGGAAAACCAGATGCACCATTTGGAGAATACCATTCAGATGGGCCGCAAGGAGGGCATGGTGTTGATGGATAACTGTCTCTACGATCTCTATTGCAAATGCGCCATCACTTATGACACGGCCATGAGCCGCGCGCGTAATCCGGAACGCATTGCTCAACAGAATGGCAAAAGTCCGGCTTGATGGATTCGGCGTGCAGTCTGGTCAATCACATTTGGCGTGGGGAATTGGTTTTGAAGTGCGGGGTCGAGGGAAAAGAAAAGAGGCCGGACACTACTCCGGCCTCATTCACACTACAATAAACTTCACTGCTAACAACAAGATTAGATTAGCATATCCCCGCCGCTTGGCTTGTCACCAGTGCTGGGGACAAGGCCAAAATGAAAATCGTGACAAGATGACATTGGCGGTTACGAATAACCATCAAGCAAAGGGCGGAGGCCGCTTTTTATTTTCCCGCGATGCCGTTGAGGTAGGCAAAAATCAGTTCCGGCAGATCGCGGCTATATCCCCCTTCCAGCAGACTGAAAAATGGAACATTCATTTTGCGCAGCGATTCGCCGAGCCAGTGAAAATCTTCGGCCAGCAGCGACCCATCCGCCAGCGGATCGCGGGCGTAGGCGTCAAAACCGGCGGACACTGCAATGAGGTCGGGGCGGTAGCTCCGCAAATCATCAAGCGCGCGGGCGAGCGTGCCTCGATAAGTTTCGCGCGACGCGGAGGGGGCGACGGGATAGTTGAAACAATTGTAGCCGGCGTTTTCCCCACCGGTTCCCGGATAGGCCGGGTGTTGGTGAACGGAAAAAAATTCCAGGCCCGGCTGGTTCCGCAAAATATCTTCGGTGCCGTTGCCGTGATGCACATCAAAATCAAAAACGGCCACGCGTTTGGCCCCGCTGGCGCGGGCTTCGAGCGCGGCGATCGCGATGTTGTTGAGGTAGCAAAAGCCCATGGAATTTTCGCGGGTGGCGTGGTGCCCAGGTGGACGCATGAGGCTGAAAACTGTTTTACCGTCCCGGGCAAATCGCATCGCATCCAGCGCCGCGGCAACCGAGTTGCGAGCGAGGCTGGCAATGTTGCTGAAGAACGGCGTGTCGGCATCGAAATTTTCCGGGAAGGTAAGGCGCGTTAGGACGTTGGCCGAGTGCGCGCGCAGAATTTGTTCATCAGTCGCGATGGTCGGCGTCACCCAATTGAGTGACATCACGGACTGGTTTTTCAGCAGCTCCACCGTGCTGGTGATGCGTTGGGGGCGTTCGGGATGTCCGGCTTGCGAGTAGCCGGTGCAAAGTTCGTCGGTGATGATGGTCACCCAAAAATTTAACCATGAATGCGCCTGCAGGAACACGCATAAAATTGCGAAGGTTTAATTCTGTTTTGCAATCGCGCGCCGATTCTTTAAGCTCAAAGAAATAAGGATCAAATTATGAGATCAAAATTGCTAGCCACCGCTTTCGTGCTCGGCGGATTTATTTTTAACGTTTCTGCCTGGGACTACGAAGGACATCGCGCGGTCAACGAACTGGCGCTGGCCTCGCTGCCGACGAATTTCCCCGCTTTCGTGCTCACGCCGGAAACGCACGATCGCATCGCATTTCTCGCGGGTGAAGCCGATCGCTGGCGCAACGTCACCGACCTGAAGACGGGCCGCGATGTCGCCCTAGGCCATGCGAGCGGGCCGGATCACTACATTGATCTGGAAGAATTGAAAAGCTACGGCCTCAAGCCCGAAGAGCTGCCGTTGTTGCGCTATGATTTTGTCGCGCAGATCGCGAAGGCGCGCGCCGCGCATCCCGAACATTTTGCACCCATTGATCCGTCAAAAGACACCGACCATACACGCGAGTTGAGTGGTTTTCTGCCCTACGCCATCACGGAGAATTTTGAAAAACTCCAGTCCGATTTTGCTGCGCTGGCAGCGTTTGAAAAAGCCGGCGGCACACCCGAAGAAATCGCCAACGCCAAGCAAGATATCATTTATGTGATGGGCGTGATGGGTCATTTCGTTGGTGATTCCAGTCAGCCATTGCACACAACGATGCACCACCACGGCTGGGTGACGAATGAGCTGGGCAACCCGAACCACTACACCACGTCATTCCGATTTCACTCGTGGATTGACGGCGGATTTTTTGGCAAGACCGGCGGCATTGATGTGAAAAAACTTTCTGCCAAAATCCATCTAGCGGAAAAAATTTCCGGCGCCGAAGATGAAAAAATTATTTTCCATCGCGCGATTGATTTCATTGTGGACGCCAACAAGCTGGTGGAGCCGCTCTACATTTTGGATCGCGATGGCAAGTTGTCGAACAAGCCGGGTCGAGGCGACGAAGGCCGTGCGTTTCTGGAAGCGCAACTGGTGAAGAGCGGGCAATTGCTCGGTGACATTTGGTTCACCGCGTGGGCGACCGCACCGGAAGATACCTTCTTAGAAAAACAATTGCAGACGCGCGCTGAAGCGGCGGCGGAAACTAACAAGCCCGCTGCGCCCAGTGAGATCAAGGTCAATACGGGCGACGCGAAATGAATTCCTCCGTGGCCACGCGCATTGCCGCTTTGCTCGGGCTGCTGGCCGTGGTGCTGGGCGCATTTGGCGCGCACGGCTTGAAAGATTTGCTTGGTCACAACGGCACGGTGGCGGTTTGGGACAAGGCCGTATTTTATCATTTCATCCACGCGGTGATGCTGTTCATTTTGGCGGAGCGGAAAAATATTCCAAAGTTCGCGTGGTGGAGTTTCTTGGCGGGCATCGTGATTTTTTCTGGCTCGCTGTATTTGTTGGCGGTGACCAATGTGCATTGGCTGGGTGCGATCACGCCGTTGGGCGGCGCGTGCTTCGTCGCGGGGTGGGCTTGCCTGATATTTTCGCGGGCGCAGAAGAATTGAAAATTATTTTTGGTAAGACAGCCATTGTCCAACCCGCCTGCGATAATGGCACCATGCAAATCATACCAGCACGCACTACCAGACCGACGGCCACCAGCACGAAACTGCGAACGCAAGAGCGTTTGACTATTCCGCGCCGGTTCTCTAATTTCGACCTTCGTAAAACCAACACGGGAATCTAACCACACACAAATTTATGGCTGCCAAATCTTCCGAAAAATCCACTGAAAAAAATGTCGTTGCCGCTGGCGATTCCAAGGCCGCCGCTACGCGCGAACGCGAACTTGAAGCCGCGATTTCTTCCATCACCAAAGCTTACGGCGACGGCGCGATCATGCGCCTTGGCGATGCGCGCGCGCAGGTGAAGATCGAAGTCATCCCCACCGGCGGGCTGGCGATTGACCTCGCGCTCGGCGTCGGCGGTTTGCCGCGCGGACGCGTCGTGGAAATTTACGGCCCGGAATCTTCCGGCAAAACCACGTTGATGCTGCACGTCATCGCCAACGCGCAGAAGATGGGCGGACTCGCGGCGTTCATTGACGCCGAGCACGCGCTCGATCCCGGCTACGCCAAAAAACTCGGCGTGAATTTGGACGACTTGCTCGTGTCGCAACCGGACAGCGGCGAAGAGGCGCTAACCATTTGTGAAACGCTGGCGCGCTCGAACGCGCTCGACGTGATCGTGATTGATTCCGTCGCCGCGCTCGTGCCGAAAGCGGAACTCGAAGGCGAAATGGGCATGGCCACGATGGGCATGCAGGCGCGTTTGATGAGTCAGGCGTTGCGGAAACTCACCGCGATTTTGAGCAAGTCCAAGACGACGTGCATTTTCACGAA
>JANYFN010000210.1 GCA_025362675.1 Limisphaerales bacterium
AAGACTGCCTACATCAGACTAAACATCCCGCAGCTTGCCCGCCACTTACGGTTGTCCCGGTTAACGCAAGAACGTGGTTTGGCGGACTTATTTCATTCCAGCACGTCCAGTTCGCCTTCGGTCAGGGAGGCGACTGCGCCCGCTATGTGCGGGGAATGTAGCGGTCAAGGGAGTCTCCGCAACATTTCTACTGCCGGTTGAAAATCGGGTTGGATTTTCAGTGCCTTGTTCAAGGCTGATTTCGCCGCCTCCGTGCGTCCATTCCGTTTCAAAATCAGCGCGCGCACAAAGGGGATATGAGCATCATCGGGCATGGCCGCTGCCGCCCGGTCGAGCGTTTGCAGCGCTTCCGGCAACTGCCCCAATTGGTCTTGCACTTGGGCTTGCTGACAGAGAAACGGCGGGGAGATCGGGTCCCACGCCGTCGCGTGTTTTAGATGCACCAACGCCGCCGCCGGTTGCTGGCGGGCCAGCAGGAACATGGCCTGCTCAAACTGTCCGCTGGGTTGATCGGCGGCCAGGTCGAACTTCGTTTGCAACTCCTGTCCGGCCTGGCTCCGCATATCTACCGTTGCCCACAGCACGCCAGCAGCGGCGACGCGCACACTCCGCACCGGATCAGCCAACAGGGATTGCACGGCGGATAGGATGTTGGTGTTTTCTAAAATTGGTTCCAGGGCGCGCACGGCTTTTTCCCGCACCAGCGGCGATTCATGCTTTAATTGTCCGAGCAAGACGGCGGTGACTCGTGACTCGTTTGCCCATTGCGCCAGGAACGCCGTGGTGACGGCGTGCCAGTAAGTCGGTTGGTTAGTGTCGGTCAGTAACGCCAGCAATTTATCTTGGGCGCGGGCATCGCCATCGGCGGCGGCAGCGATCCAGCGCGCACGGTCGCGCGCGGAGCGGTTCATTTTGTCGCCATACCATGCGTCAGTTTGTTTTAATGCCCAATCCGTTCCTTTGTCCGTATGGCAACGATTGCAGGCGTTGGGGAGATTTAATTCTTTCGTCAGGAGCGGATCGGGAATGGTGAAGCCGTGATCGTGGCGCGGCTGGCGTTGCATATAAACCGTCGTGGGCATGTGGCAACCAATGCAGTCGCTGCCGTGGCCGTTCAATTTGTGGTGCGTGTGTTCGGCCAGGTTGATGACGGGCGCTTTGGGATAGCCGCCCTTGTGGCAGCGCATACAAAGTTCGTTGCCGACGAGCGTGTTTTTGGCCGAATGGGGATTGTGGCAGTCGAGGCAGGTGACACCGGCGTGCGACATCTGGCTGCCGAGAAAGGAGGTCAATTCATAATCCTCATCCTTGATCTGGCCGTCGGGATACCAATGGCGGGAATAGTCCAAGGTGTCGAGCGCGTAATGGTCAAAGAAGGCATCGCCGGGTTTGAAGTTACCGGTGAGATCGGTATTGCGGGAATGACAGGAGCCGCACATTCCCACCAGCCGGGCAGGATTTAATTTAGCAACCGTCGGGTCAGGCGATTGGGGATGCGCCTGCTGCCATCCGTTATGCGCTTTGAGCGCGCCATGACAGGCTTCGCAGCCCACGGCCATTTCCGCCAGCGTGGTGTGGTAACTGTCGGAGGCCGCGGCGTAATTGGGTTTCAAGGCGGTGTTGTGACACGCGGCGCATTGGGAATTCCAATTCATGCCCCGCCCCGTCCAGTGACCATATTCGCCGGGCGAACGCAGGTCATCGCCATAGACGTAAAACCATTGGTTGGATTGGGGAGCGTAGGAGGCTTCGTGCACTTGGAAGCGTCCGCCGGGAAAGGGCGTCATGAATTGCCGCAAAGGTTCGTGTCCCAGCACGCGTTCGACGTGCCACGGCTGGCGATGGCTTTCCAAACCGCGCGTGACGATTTGGAAATTCGTCAGCACCGAAACGGATTCATCGCCGTGCTTCAAATCGCGCGCCGGGACGAACGCCGGGCGGTCAAGGGCAGGTTGCACCGCTCGTTCGGCCAGCGCGTGATGGGAAGTTTGCCACAGATTAAATTCGGCGCGGTGACAATCCAGGCAGCTTGCCGAACCCGCGTAGGCGGCAAACTCATTCGTGGAGATTTTCGGCAGTTCAACGGCAAGCAAATTGGCTGCGCCCGCAACCAATAACCCCGCCAAGAAAATCCAAGCAGACTGGCAGATTTTTTGTGGTGGGCGGCGCACGTCCAAGGATGAAAAGTTGCCTTTCAAAAGTCAAAGCGGTCTTGCAGAAAAACGTGGGGAAAGCCGGATCGTGCTGGATATATCTGACGTTTTCATCGGCTTGCCGTTCCGCTTTCCCATTTGACAAAGAAGTTTTTTGGGGTGATTGATTAAGTGGTGAGTGTCCAATCAAAAGATGCCCAGCCGACCGGACAAGTGGAAACGTCCGGTCAATTGACCGTTTCCCAAGCGGCACGTTCCCTGGGTCTGGACGCCTTTACTTTTTACACGCTGCTGCAACGCGACCGTATTCCTTACGCATTTGGTGCAGGTGGTGAAATTATGATTTCCGAACTGGACTTGAATCACTTGCTGGCCAAGGGCTGACCACATGGACGAAGCCAAACCAGACGCGCCGCGCCAAGTGCCGGGAACGGAGATTGCCTTGTCCGGGCCGGAAATCACCGCCTTCCAGACGGCTTCCGAGGCGATTCAATACGACCTTTCCCGGATCAGCGACCTGCGCGAGCAAGTGACCCGGCTGGAAAAAGTTCACTGGCAT
>JANYFN010000195.1 GCA_025362675.1 Limisphaerales bacterium
TTGCCGCCGCCGATATGCTCGCGCAAGCCGAACACGGCTCCGGCCACGAGCGCGTTTGGCTCGTAACGACTTCGGAAAAAATTCTTCGCGCGGTGGAAAAAGAAATTTCCCGGCAGTTGCCCAAACTCTCGCGGCGTCAACTCATCCAGCGCGTGCTGGATCGAAACGTCTGTCTCATCAACGTGAAATCCGTAGCGGACGGCGTGGCGCTGGCGAATCAAATTGCGCCGGAACATTGCGAAGTCATCACGCGGGATGCGCGCCGAGTCAGCGATGGCATCATCACAGCGGGCGCGATTTTTCTAGGGAATTATTCGCCGACCGTGTTGGGCGATTACATTGCCGGACCGAGCCATGTGCTGCCGACGGATGGCGCGGGCGCATCGTTCGCCGGCCTGACGGTGGATCAATTCCAACGCCGCACGAGCGTGGTGGAATACGCAAAGCCGGCGTTGAAGAAAGCGCTGCGTGGCGTGCAAAAATTTGCGGAGATGGAAGGCCTCGACGCGCACGGCCAGAGTGCGGAAGTGCGGTTAAAATAATTATGGGCTTATGGATCCCCTTTTTGCTTCTCTTACTTCTGAACAAAAGAAACAAATCTGGGAACAGGTCGAACGATTTCGCACCGCCTTCGATTCCTTAAGTTGCTTCAGTCCTTCTGATGATTGTGATGAAACAATCGTTAGTGCGCACACGATCCAACGCAAGGCGCTTTCCCTAATTGCACGCGATGGTCATGTTTATGATTTCCGAGCAGATTTAGGTGAGGTGTTCAAAAACGGGAAAGATTTTAAGCCGCAATTGAAAGGGATAAATCACGTCTCCACATTCAATGGCTTTTGCCAAAAGCACGACTGTGAGCTTTTTAAGCCTGTTGAGACCGAAATATACACGGCTGCGGGCCAGCAGCATTTCGCCTTATTTTTTCGGGCATTTGCAAAAGAACTGCACGAGAAAATTCAAGGAATAAAAAGCTTCCCATCGTTTGAACAAATTCAAAAAATCTGGCCCGATTTTCGAATAGAAACATATCGCCACTTTGATGAATTCAGGTTGCAGGCAATGGTGGCAACGATAAAACTTTTGGAAATCAAATCGTGGCTTGGTTCCATTTATAAATCAAAAGAATTTCGGAGAGTCCAAAGTTATGTGGTTGCTTTCAGAACTCTACCAACAATTTTTTGCGCGGGTTTCACAAATTTGCTTTATGACTTTAATGGTCAGCCTTGCCAAAACTTGTTTGACGCACAAAAGCTGTATCCTGGCGTTTCTATTTCAGTGTTTCCGACCAATCCGGGTGGTGTTGTAGTTTTTTCTTGGCTGGACACTGCAGCAAAATTGCCAGTTCAATTTTGTAATTCTTTGGAGGCCATTGCCGCAAACCGAAAGACAAGTGCGATTATTAGAATGCTATTTGAATATTGCGGCAACATCGCTATCAGCCCCGATTGGTGGGAGAACCTAGATAAACCCACACAGGATATGCTCCTTAGTCGGTTTTACAACGGGACACATTCAGGGCCTCGTTCGGCTGATTGCTTGAAGGATGACGGGATAAATCTTGGAGATTGGCAAGTGGCTTATGCTTGTTTTGTTTAGATTTCCCCGCTTGAGCCAAAAGCGGATTAAGCTACGATGACATTATGAAGAGCTGGATTATCGCTGATGCGGAGCATTTGGGCGGAAGCCCTCGCGTGCGCGGCACGCGTATTTCCGTGGCGCTCATTCTCGAATCGCTGGCGGCCGGCATGTCGGTCGCCGACATTGTGGACGCGTATCCCAGCCTCACGGAGAAATCCGTGCGCGGCGCGCTCGCGGAACTAGCGCACAAAAAAGAATTGCAGCCCGCGTGAAGATCCTGCTGGACGAGAACCTGCCGCGCAAACTCGTCGCCGCGTTGCGTGCAGAAGGTCACGAGGTGGAATCAGTGCATACGTTGAGGATGCAGGGTCTGGATAATGGAAAACTCTATCGCTTCGCGGTGGAAAATTTTGAACTGTGCTTCACGCGCGATTTCGGTTTTGCCAATAACGTCCGTCAAGGAACAGCCCCGGAAAAATTCAGGCTGCTGCGGGTGACGCTGGCGCAAAAACCGCAGGATGAATTCGTGGCGGATTTTATCGCCGCATTCAAAACTTCTGACCTCAAACAGTTCCGACATGGCGACGACTGGCCCTAATCATTTTCAAACTATTCTATGCACTGGTTTTTTCTTTTACTCGCGGGCCTGCTGGAAATTGGCTGGGCGATCGGCATGAAATACACGAACGGGTTCACCAAGCTCTGGCCGACGGCGGCGACGTTCGCGACGATGACGGTGAGCTTTTATCTGCTCTCGCTCTCGCTGAAGACGATTCCTATGGGCACGGCTTACGCGGTGTGGACGGGGATTGGCGCAGCGGGCACAGCGTTTTTTGGGATGCTTTTTCTCAACGAACCGCGCGAGGTGGGTCGCATCGTGTGCCTCGTGCTGATCGTCGCGGGCACGGTGGGTTTGAAATTGTTTTCGAGCAAGGTGGGCTGATTTTTGCTCCGGGTGAGGGCGACCGACTTAGAGGTCGCTGGCGCTGGTTCGTTGGCTTACGCAAAATCGGGGAAGGGTATATCCTTGCCGCATCGCTTGCTAGAAGCGGCAAAAAACGCCCCTTCGCGGTCTGCTGGTTGGGCTAAAACCTTGGTTTTACAGGGGTTTTCAAGGATGGCACTGTCGTTGCTTAGTAAGGCTTGGATTTTTGTATGATCGAAGCCCTATTCAACCAACCAAACTATCTGGCGGCCAAAAAAACGCTGGATGCGGTGGCGTTGCGGCAGGAAGCGATCGCCAATAATCTGGCTAATCTCGAAACGCCCGGCTATCGGCGCGTGGATCTGGCACCCCAATTTGAACAGGAGTTGCAGCGGGCGTGTTCCTCGGGAGACGCGCAGACCATTTCTTCCTTATCACCCTCCTTGGCCGCCGATCCAACTTCGCCAGCGGGCAAAGACGGCAATACGGTGCATCTCGAAGCGGAAATGATGCGCATGAACCAGAACGCGATGATGCACTCGCTGGAAACTCAACTCGTCAGCGGCGCGCTCGCCAAAATGCGTCTGGCGATCACCGGCCATTCTTGATTTTTGTTATGATCCAAATTCTCACTGGCATTCAAAACACATCGGCCGCCCTCGATGCCGAACATACGCGGCTCGATGTCATTTCCCAAAATATCGCAAACGCCCAGACGACGCGCGACGTGGATGGCAAGCCCTACCAGCGCCGCGTGGTGATATTTGAAAACGTGTTGAACAACACGATGAATGGTGGCAACCCGGATTTGCCGACGATGCGCGTCTCAAAAATTGAGCGCGATACGCGCGCGCCCCTGATGGTTCATTCGCCGGGTAACCCGGACGCGGATGAGCGCGGAAACGTGGCGATGCCCAACATCAACATCCACGAAGAAATGGCGGATTACATTTCCGCGCAACGCTCGTTTGAGGCGAATCTCGCGGTCGTAAAAAACGCGCGCTCGATGGCGATGCAGACGTTATCCATCGGTAAACATTGATTTTAATCACTGATTTTTCATGTCATCGCTCTCCGCCATCCCCAGCTACAACCCCGGCCTGCTCCCGCGTATCGACCCGATGCCGGGTAAGGATCTGGGGGAGATTGCGGGCGCGATGCCCGGCGCGATGCCGGCGGGCAGCGGCGATTTTTCGTCCCTGCTTGGAAATTTTGTTTCCGACGTAAACGCAAAGTCACTCGACGCTTCTCAGCAGGTCAGTGCGTTGCAATCCGGCCAAAACGTGCCCTTGCATCAAGCGGTGCTTTCGATGGAAGAAGCGAGCGTGTCGTTCCAACTGCTCGTGGAAGTGCGGAACAAATTGCTGGAGTCGTATCAGGAAATCATGCGGATGCAGATTTAATTTAGAATGAACAATAATTTTTCAAAACTCGGAAAACAACTGTGGGACATCTGGGGTCAACTGGGCGCGAGCCAGCGGATCAGCGTGTTTGCAGCGACGTTTGTTTTGGTCGCGGGCCTGGCGGCGACAGCGTTTTTATCGTCCCGCCAAGACTATGCACTGCTTTACGGCGGCTTGTCAGAAGCGGAGGCGGCCAAAGTGGTCGCGGCGCTGGACGATGCCAAAGTGGCCTATAAAATCAATGGCAGCGGCTCGGTGAGTGTGGCGGCCGACAAGGTTTATCTGATGCGGATGCAACTCGCGAGCAAGGGCATTCCGCAAGGCGACGGGGTGGGCTTCGAGATTTTTGACAAACCAAATTTTGGCATTTCTGATTTCGTGCAGCGGGCCAATTATCTGCGCGCCTTGCAGGGCGAACTCTCCCGCACGATTTCGCAACTCGACGAAATCAAATCTTCCCGCGTGATGATCGTGCTGCCGGAAAACCGGTTGCTGCTGGACAAAGAAAAATATCCCACGGCCTCGGTGTTCGTCCGCGTGCGGGGCAATTCGCAACTCCCGTCTTCTTCCATCAATTCCATCCGCTTTCTCGTGGCGAATTCCGTGGAGGGCTTGAAGCCGAATCACGTTTCCGTGGTGGACAATCTGGGCAATGTGCTTTCGGAAAACACGGACAATGATTCGCTGTCCGGTTTGTCCGCCACGCAGTTGCAAGCGCGCCGGAATCTTGAACAATATCTTTCCAAAAAAGCGCAGGAGATGCTGGAAAAAGTGCTCGGCCCCGGTCAGGCGATTGTGCGCGTCTCCGCCGAAGTGAATTACGACAGCATCACGCGGAGCGAAGAAAAATACGACCCGGACGGCCAGGTAATCCGCTCGCAAACGAAGGGCGATGAGACGATTGACACGGCCACGACGCAAAATAATACAGCGGCGGGAATCACCGCGAACACGCCGGCGGATACCAATGGACCGTCAGCGTCGGCCACCGGGGCGTTGAACAAATCGAAGAATTCCAAGGTCACCACGACGGTGGCTTATGAGATTAACCGGGTCCACACGGACAGCGTGCAAGTGGCGGGCGGTTTGAAGCGGCTGACGGCGGCCATCACCGTGGCCGAACAAATGCAGGGCACGGGTGCGGACCGCAAAGCGGTGCCCCGCACCACGGAAGAAATGGATAAGCTCCGGCGCATCGTGACTTCCGCGTTGGGCGCGGACATTGCGCGCGGCGACTCGGTGGCGTTGGAAGAACTGCCGTTCAATGATACGTTCGCCACGGATCTCACCACGATTTTGGATACGCAGACGAAGAAAGATTTTTGGTGGACGCTCGCGACGAATCTGGCGTATCCGGCGCTGGGGGTGGGCTCGCTGTTGTTACTGCTCCGCATTTTTAAGCAGACGCCAATCCAGGAAATTCCGATGGGCGTGCCCGTGGGCCGGCTGACGCCGACGACGAACAGCAAAGGGAAAATTACGGAAATCAATTTTGACCCGCAACCGAACGTGGTGACGGTGGACGTTTTGAACCGCCTCATCAAAGACAATCCCAACAACATGACGTCGGCGATCCGCGACTGGATGAATCGTGGCCGTCCGACTGAAACCGCTGCTGCCCGCAATGAGTGAAGACGCAAACGCCGAAGCCGTGGCGGAAAACGGCAGCATGAACAAGACCCAGCAACTCGCCGCGTTGCTGGTGATGCTGGGAACGGAAAGCGCCTCGGTGGTTTTACGCCAGTTCCCGCCGCGCGAGATCGAGGGCATCAGCCGCGAAATGGCGCGGTTCAATTTGATTTCGCGTGAGCAGCAGCAGGATATTCTCTCGGAATTTTCCAACGTGGCCATCGCGGCGAGCACGTCGATTTCGGCCGGATTGGACGTGACGCGGCTGACGCTGGAAAAGGCGATCGGCACTTTCAAAGCCAGCGATGTTTTGGGCCGCGTCTCCAATATCCGTTCACCCATCGGGGCGATGCACATCATTGCGGACATGGATCCGCGCCATATTTTCAATCTGGTCCGGGATGAACAGGTGCAGACGATCACGTTTATTGTGAGCCATCTTTCGCCAGAAAAAGCGGCGGCAGTTTTGAATCTGTTGACGCCGGAAAACCGGGAGTTGGCCATTGAACGCTTGGCCGCACTGGCACCGACGCCGGTCGAGGTCGCGGAAAAAGTCGCGGAAGTTCTCACCACGAAACTGGGCGTGAAACAAACGCGCGCGATGACGCAAACCGGCGGCGTGACCACGGTGGCCGACGTTTTGAACGCGATGGATAAAACGGTGAGTCGCGAATTACTGACGAGCCTCGAAGCGAAAAACCCCGATCTCACGACGAGCATCCGCAAGAAGATGTTCACCTTCGAAGACTTGTTGCTGCTCGGTGGCGTGGCCATCCAGCGCATCATGCGCGAAATTGATATGCGCGATCTTACGGTCTCGCTCAAGAAAGCGAGCGAGCCGCTCAAGCGCCTCATTCTCGCGAATATGTCCAAGCGCGCCGCCGAAGCGTTGCAGGAAGAACTCGCGTTCATGGGCGCGGTCAAGGGCAAGGACGTGGAAGCCGCGCAATTCAGAATCATCGAAGCTGTCCGCAAACTGGAAGCCGATGGCGAAATCGAACTCGACGAGGCGCAAGGCGCCGAAAGCGCATGAAATGGGCTGATACCATTTTGTTTGAAGAGCCGTTACGCGACGTGCGGTTGCTCATTAGTTCACCGGCTCAGGACTGGAAATCCTATTTACGCGAGACGGAACAACTGGCTTTTGAACGCGGTCGCCGCGAGGGCGAAAGCGCTTTGAACGGACAAATCATTTCGCAGCGCAACGAAACGCTGGAGTTGCAACGCGGCATTTTTCAATCGCTACAACGTTCGCTGCCGCAAATCGCGCACGCCGCCGAGACCACGCTGATTGACATCGCGCTGGAGTCCGCCAGGAAAGTTGTGGCGGGCATGCCCGTGGACGCAGCCATGATCGAGGCCACGGTGCGGGAAGCGTTGCGCCAGACCGAAGACACGGCGGAGATCAGTATCCAGCTCAACGCTGAGGATCTCGCGCTCTTGCGGCAACATCAGTCGCCGCTGTTGGAAGGTTTGCCCGAAACCGGTCCGCTCCGTTTTTCGAGTTCGCCGGAAGTGACGCGCGGCGGCTGCTTCGTGCAGACGCGTTTCGGCATGTTGGACGCGCGGCGGGAAACCAAATTTGAACAACTGCGGCAATCGCTGAAAGCATAACAATGACGGCCATGATTCCAACTTCAACTCGTTTGCAACACGCCCTGCGTCGCGTGCGCGAAACCCGCGTGACGGAAACCTGCGGGCGGGTGGTGCAGCTCATCGGTCTCGTGGTCGAATCGGAGGGACCGCTCGCCGCGCTCGGCGAAGTGTGTCGCATTCTTTCGGCGCGCGACGGCGGCGAGACGCTCGCGGAAGTTGTCGGTTTTCGAAATCACCATTTGTTGTTGATGCCCTTGGGAGAATTGCACGGCATTTGTCCGGGCAGCGAAGTGATCGCCACCGGGGCACCGCTGCGCGTGGGTGTGGGCGATGCGTTGTTGGGCCGCACGATTGACGGCCTGGGAAATCCGATTGATGACCACGGCGAAATCGTCACCGAACACGCCGCGCGTTTGCAGATGCGCCCGCCGCATCCGCTGAAGCGGCAGCGTATCAATGAAATTTTTCATACCGGTATCAAAGCGGTAGATACCTTCACGCCCGTCGGGCGCGGGCAACGTCTGGGAATTTTCGCCGGCAGCGGTGTGGGCAAATCCACGTTGCTCGGCATGATGGCCTCGCAAGCCGAGGCGGATGTGAATGTGATCGCGCTGATCGGCGAACGTGGTCGCGAAGTGCGCGAGTTTTTGGAACGTGATCTGGATGAGCGCGGCCGTAAAAAATCGGTGGTCGTCGTGGCCACTTCCAACGAACCGGCTTTGAACCGCGTGAAATCAGCGTTTTTGGCGATGGCGATTGCAGAGCATTTTCGCGATGCCGGAAAAAATGTGATGCTGATGATGGATTCCGTGACGCGTTTTGCGATGGCGCAACGCGAAATCGGCCTGGCCGTCGGTGAGCCGCCGACGACCCGCGGTTATACGCCATCCGTATTTTCGCTGCTGCCGCAGTTACTCGAACGCGCCGGGGCCGGCGAGCGTGGGGCGATCACCGGGCTATTCACGGTGCTCGTCGAAGGTGACGACATGAACGATCCCATCGCGGATTCGGTGCGCTCGATCCTGGACGGCCACATTGTTTTGACGCGCGAACTAGCGACGCAAAATCATTATCCCGCGATTGATGTTTTAGAAAGCGTGAGTCGGTTGAACCGCGATTTATTGTCGCCGGAAAAAATACAAATCACCGCGACCGCGCGGGAACACTTGGCGACTTACCGGAAAAATGCGGATCTGATCAATATCGGCGCGTATCCGGCGGGGAGCAATCCGGCGATTGATCACGCCATCGCGTTGCAACCCCAGCTCAATCAATTTCTGCGCCAGCCCGTGACGGAAGGATTTTCCGGCACCCAAAGCTGGGCGACACTCTCAAAAATAATCACTCCAAAAATATGAAGGCATTTAATTTTCCCCTCGAATCGTTACTGACGCTCCGCAAGCAGCGCGAACAAGCGGCGCAACAGCGCTACACGCGCGCGTTGACGTTGTGCGATGGCGCGGCGCGCGTGCTGCAAATGGCCGAAATGGAATTGCTCACGGGGCATGGCTTGGTGAACGACGAGCTCACGGCTGGCACTTCGGCGGCGCGGATCATCAATTTACAGACCTGGTGCAAGGTGTTGGAACTGCGACGCAATGAGTGCGCGCAAGCCTTGGTTAAAGCCCGCGCGGACGCGAGCGAAGCGTTTAGTGCCATGACCGCCGCCGTGCGGGATCGCGAGGCGCTGGAAAAGTTTCACGAAAAATCCCGCCGCGCCTGGGAGCGCGCCTTGCTGAACGCGGAACAGAAAATGTTCGACGAATTGGCCATCCAGCATCAGGGCGGCTCGGTGTGGCAGACTTCCTTTTCCTCCTGAGAAATTATGAACACCATTCTACGATCTCCCGGCACTTTGCTTTTGCTCGGCGGCCTGCTTTTTTTCGCCACGATGTTGGGCGTCCTGAGCACGACGCATTTAGGTTCCGTGCATCCGCCGGAAAAAATGGCGATCTCGGCGGCTGACGATCCGTCCTGGAAATTTCACAACCCCGAGATCGACCAGTGGGTTGCGCAGATCAAGGACGAGCGCGATGCGCTGGCGGTGCGGACGCAGCAGTTGAAGGAGTGGGAAGCGCAGTTGACGGCGCAGGGAAAAGAGCTTTCCACGGTGACGCGGGCGATGAGCAATGTGCAGGCAGATTTTGACAAACGCGTGGTGCTGTTCACCGAGCAGGAAAAAGAAAATGCCAAGAAACAGGTGAAAGTAGTCGGCGGAATGTCCTCGGACGGCGCGGCGACCATGTTCGGCGAAATGCCAGATCACGAAGTGACCAAGCTGCTTTACTCGATGAAAAACGAGGTGGCCGGTGGAATTCTTGACGCGATGAGCCGCCAGGGTCCCTTGCAAGCGAAGCGCGCCGCGCTGCTCGCGCAACAAATGAAGGACGTGATGAACGCGCCGCCAACCAATAACTCCAACGCTTATGCCGGCCATTGAAACATTGCCTTTAGTGCCGTCTCCGACCGCTGGGCCGGCGACCCTCACGACCAAAAAAATCACCGCGACCGGCGATGAATTTGAGCAGGCGATGACGGACGCCCTCGCGCCGGATGGAAAAATTTCGGCGGAGAACATCAAGTCGAAGCTGAATTTTCTGACGACCGCAAAACGGCCGCTGATCCAGTCAGCGTCAGCGGCGGCTTCGCCGCAAATATCGCCGACAGAACAATCCGCCGGGGAAAAAGTTAGTTCTCCGGGCGAAGCAAAAAAACTGTTCGTGCCATCAGCGAAAACAGAAAAAGCCGAACCTGCACCGGCGCTTTTAATTTCTCCGGCGGATGCCGTTCTTGCGCCGATGATTTCGTTCTCAACCTCGGCCCCGGGAAATTTTTTTACGACGCCCACACCCATGCCAGCAACGGGTGGAAAAACCGCCGCTCCCCCGAGCGCAGCGGCGATAACCGGGGTGGTCGGGAAGTCGGTCGCAACTCCCCTCGCGACCATGCAAAAAGTTTCACCTGAGATTTCCTCGCAACCGCAGGCACCAGTGAAGACTTCTGATTTGATACCTACTCCGGCAGCACCGACGAGCGATATTTTAACTCCGATTGCTGCTTCGGCCTCTACGCAGACGGCTACGCCGGTCGCTTTACCGACTACTAATCCGATGGCCACACAGCAGAATTTTGCGCCGTCGCCGGCGGCGAATAGTAATCCGCAACCCGGTATGGAACCGGCGAGTGCGGTCGCACAAACGCTTGCACCCGCAGTTGAAATTCTCACGTCCGACAGCGCGGTTGCAGTGCCTTTGAATTTTCAACCCGTCGCGGATACTTCGGTGGCAACTCCGCAGCCAGGAAATGTCACAACGACAAAAGTTGTGGCAAATGATCCGCAAAAAATTTCGGCGCAACTTGGTCCAGTCATTCAAAGCTCCGCACGGAAACCGGAAACGGTGAGGGGTAACAGCGAGTTTGCCGTTTCCGCAAACATTCAAACCAATAGCCAAACCACCATTCAAGTCACCAGTTTACCTGAAAAAAATCTGGCGGACGTTTTGACTCCGACGGTAGCGGATGAAACCACGCGAGCCGAGAAGTTGCCGGCGCAATTGATTGAGGTTGCGACCGCGCCAAAAATGAATTCAGGAGATTTGCCGAGCCAAGTTGTCGGGCGCGGGGAACTGCGGGTGGAGAATTCAAGTCAAGTGTCGGCGGCTTCTGCAAATACTGGCACGGGAGTTGCATCTACTCCCTCAGTGATGAAAAAAAGCGATAAAGTGGAGTTTTTTGCCGGTGCAGCAGGACAAAAATTACCGGTTGCCGGTCCGACTCGGGTGGCGACGGAGTCTTCGCCATTGATTTTGCCGGATTTGCCGCCCCGCCGCTCAGAATTGTTTTCGTCAGAATTCTCGGCCCCGTTCAGTGGCTCGGGCACGGCTAATAATTTCACGGCCGCCACGTCAACTCCGCTGGTGAGTGTGGCTTCGCTGCCGTCGCCCTCCGAAGCGCGCTTGCAAACGGTGGAACGCACGCACGATTTAGTTTCGACGCACGCGCTGCGATTGGTGGAATCAAAATCGGATTCGATGTCCGTGGTGCTCAAGCCGGGCGCGGGCATGGAGTTGTCGCTAGAATTACGGCAACGCAATGGCGTGGTCGAGGCGCAGGCGTTTTTATCTCAAGGCGATCATCAATTATTGAACCAGCATTGGGCGGATTTGCAATCGCGGCTGGAATTGCGCGGCGTGAAACTCGGGCCACTCGGCGGTGAAGAAAGTTTCACTTCGAGCGGAAATTTTTCGCAGCAACGGTCGCCGTCGCGGGATGAGGAAACGGAACGCGCGGCAGCGTTTGCAGAATTTGCAGCGGTGTCCGGCGGGGCCACGGCCCGGAGCGCGGCGGGCGCTTGGGGCTGGGAATCGTGGGCGTAACCAACCTTTAATTTTTAAACAATCATGTCAAATTCAATTATCTCCAGCACTACCCCGGCGGTCACCAACACGAGCGCGCTTTATGCGGGGGCGGATACGTCGGGCGCCAACTCGAAGCTGGGTCAAAACGATTTTTTGAAACTGCTGGTGTCACAGATCCAATATCAAGATCCGTTGAATCCGAAGTCGAACACGGACATGGCCGCGCAGATGGCGCAGTTCACCTCGCTGCAGCAGGCGACCGATACTTCTTCCTCCCTCGCGATGATCCAAGCTAACAGCTTGATCGGCAGCTCGGTGACGGTGCAGATTGACTCAAAGAATTCGACGAGCGGCCTGGTCTCCGGCGTGACGCTGGTGAATGGTCAGCCGCAAATTCTGATTAATGGCCAACACTACCAAATGAGCCAGGTAACTTTAGTGCAACCGTCGCTAGGAACGACTAATCCCGCCGGGACGAATACGAATTCGGCGGGAACGAATACCGGCACGTAATCTCAACTCGCAACTTAACCATCAACCAAGGAATAAAATAATGTTACTCTCACTCGATTCAGGCATTGGCGCGCTGTCCCAGCTTCAAGATAGCTTGAACAACACGGCCAACAACATCGCTAACGTGCAGACGACGGGCTATAAAAGCTCGAGTGTCACCTTCGCGGATACTTTCAGCCAGACCATTGGTTTGGGCGGCGCGGCGGGCCCGATGCAAATCGGCACAGGCGTCGGCACGGCTTCCATTCGGAATGACTGGCGGATGGGCGCAGTGTCCAGCACCGGCAACTCCAATGACATGGCCATCAACTCGCCCAACGGTTTTTTCCTCGTGAAAGATCCGACCACTGGCAACACCTTCGCCACGCGGGATGGCAGCTTTCTAAATGTCGGCGGCTTCCTCACGACCAGCAGCGGTATGCGTGTGCAGGGTTATAGTGACACGGCGCTCGCGACGATGGGGGATATCAAAATCGACAACACGGGGGCAACCATGAAGGACCCCACCACCGGCGCGACGGTGCCGGATACCGCGGCTGTCAAAAGCTATTCATTCAGCGACGATGGCACGTTGAAAGTGACGCTGGCCGACGACGTATCGTTCACCCGCGGCCAGATTTTGCTGCAAAATTTTACCAGCCCGCAACAGCTGCAGAAGGTTGGTAGCAATCTTTATTCGGGATTGTCTAACGCCGGACCGCTCACTGTGCCCGTGCCTCCGGGCACTAACGGAATGGGGAAAATTGTGACGGGCGCGCTCGAAATGTCCAACGTGGATCTCGCCAAGGAACTCACGACGCTGATCACCACGCAGCGCGCCTATGAAGCGAACAGCAAGGCGATCACAACGAGCGATGAAATTTTGAACACGCTGGTTAACCTCAAACGTTGATTAACTTTTTATGGCCGACGAAAAAAAACCAGACGCGGCGGCACCCGTGCCCGCGCCCGCGCCGAGTGGCGGTCTCAGCAGTTGGCTGCCGCTCATTTTGGCGATCGTGCTCATGCCGGCGCTGGCGTTCGGCATGACGAAGTTTTTGATCGTGCCCGAATTACAGAAAAGTCTCGGCATTAAGGAAACGGCCGAGGGCGGCAAGGGCGAAAAAGCCAAAAAAAGTGAAGGTAAAAAAATGTCCGTGCAGTTGAGCAAGCTGCTCGTGAATATCGCCGGCACCGGCGCTTCGCGTTATCTGGTTTTTAGCGTCACGGTGGTCGGCACGGGCGGCGAAGAGTTCAAAACCAGGATGACCGAGAATGACGCGCAAATCCGCGACATGGCCATGTCCACGTTGGAACGGAAAACGCTGGCGGATCTGGAAAAGCCCGGCGCTCGTAATATCATCCGCACAGAATTGATCAATGGTATCAATACCGTGCTCGGCGACGCCTCGGTGTCGGAGCTTTACATCACGGAATTCGGCATCCAATAATTTTTATGGAGACTCCGCCACCCATTGAAGCCCCTGATATCATGGTGCTCACTGCCCGGGGCGTGCGCGAGCCGCGCAAGGCGAGCGCTGTTCGCAGCCACGATTTTCGCCAATCCGGTTTTCTCGCGGCCAGTGAATTGCGCCGCATTCGCCAGCGGCACGAACAATTTGTCCGCTCGCTCGGCGCGCGGATCGCCATGTTTCTGCGGCTGGAATGTTCCCTCACGCTGGCGAAAGTTCACATCGAGACCTATCAGAAATTCATCGAGCCGATTCAGAACCCGAGTTTCATCACCTTGTTCAAAGCCGATCCGCTGAAAGGCGTCGGCTTGTTCGTCATCCCGCCGCGTTTTGCGCTCCTGTTCGTGGATCGCCTGCTCGGCGGCCCAGGCGCGATGCCGGAGCAAGGACATGATTTGACCGACATCGAAATCGCCGTGTGCGATCAGGCGACCGCTCTCATTCTGACCGAGTGGTGCAATCATTGGCCGGAAATGCGCGGACTGCATCCGACCATCATCAGCCACGAAAATAATAGTAAATTTCTTCAAACTGCGCCGCCGGAAACCTCAATGCTCATCCTCGATGTCGCCGCTAAAATCGGTGAACAAACCGAAAGCTTTCAAATCGTTTTTAACTACGCGACGGTTGAGCCGCTCTTGCGATTGATCAGCCCGAGTTTGCCGGAACCAGAGGAAGTCGCCCCGGCGCGCAACGCCCAACCCGGCTGGAGCAGCGAGTTTGATTCCGTGAAAGTTCCCCTGACCGCCGAGTGGCAAGGCTTAAAAATGTCCGCCGGTGCCATCACCCGCCTCAAGCCCGGCGACCTCGTCAGCCTGGATCCCGCCTGCGCCGCCCAAGTGCTTGTGCGCCTCGGCAACGTTCCCAAATTTTACGGGCGGCCCGGCACCAGCGATGCCCAGTGGGCCGTGCAACTGACCGCCGCTATCTCCAAATGAACGCAACTCTTGAAAATCACTCCAACTTGAACCTCGTGCTCGACGTGCCCGTCAGTCTCACGATCGAACTCGGCGGCTGCCAGCTCCCGATGCGCGAAGTGCTCCAGCTCAACATCGGCTCCGTCGTCCAGCTCGATAAACCAGCGGATGCGCCAGTGGATTTGAGCGTGAACGGCAAACTCATCGCCCGGGGCGAAGTTGTCGTCGTCGAAGATCGTTACGGCGTGAAAATCACCGAAGTCATCGGCTACACCCCCGCCACATGAGCCGGGTGCCACATCCAATTTCATTCCCGCCCCCGTCTGCGCATGCCATTTTCTTGTTTTTTGGGAAGCGCAGTGCGTTGTCGGGAATGTTCCTTTTACTCGCCGCCAGTGCCCGCGCGCAGGCGACGAACCTGATTTCCACCGCGCCACCATTGCCCAATGTCGGCGGCTCCTTCATCCGTGTCCTCGGCGCGCTCGCCCTCGTGCTGGGAATTTTTCTGGGTGGTGTCTGGCTGTTTAAAAACTGGCAGCGCCTCGCAAATCGCAACGGCAGCGCGCCGAAATTGAATATCCTCGAAACGCGTTCCCTCGGCGCCCGCCAGGGAATTTTTGTCATCGGCTACGACAAACAACGCTTCCTCATCGCCTCCTCGCCCACCGGCGTGAACCTGTTGAGCCACCTGCCCGACGCGGAAATTTCTGAAACTGAAACGGGAGAAAAAAAATCCGCGCCCATGCCGTTCGCACAGGCGCTGGCCTCCGTGCTCAAAGGAAAATGAAATCAATTTTCAAATTCGCGCTGGCCGGTTTGCTATTTGGCTTTGTTGCTTCAGCTTCCGCCCAGACTAACATCGCCACCACACTCGGCCCGCTGTCCATTTCCCTCGCGCCCAACGGCGGCGCACCCGATGTGGATTCCGGCATCAAAATTCTTTTCATCGTCACGCTGCTTTCGCTCGCGCCTTCGATTTTATTATTGATGACGTGCTTCACCCGCGTCGCCATCGTGCTCGGCTTCGTGCGCTCCGCGTTGCAACTCCAAGGCTCGCCGGGAAACCAAATCATCATCGGGCTCTCGCTCTTCATCACCTATTTCGTCATGGCCCCGGTTTGGGAAAACATCAATAAAAATGCGCTCGTGCCGTATCAGGCCAAAACCATTTCCAGTGAAGTGGCGCTGGATCGCGCGAGCGGTGCGCTCCGCGATTTCATGCTCAAACAGACGCGGCCCAAAGACGTTGAACTGTTTGTCTCGATGGCTAAATTACCGCCGACCAGAGTGGAAGAACTGCCGCTGCGCGTCGTCACGCCCGCGTTCATCATCAGCGAACTTCGCACCGCGTTTCAAATGGGTTTCTTGATTTACGTTCCGTTCATCTTGATCGACATCGTCGTCGCCACCGTGCTGATGAGCATGGGCATGATGATGATGCCGCCGATGACGATTTCGCTGCCACTGAAACTTTTATTGTTCGTGCTCGTGGACGGTTGGTCGCTCGTCGTGCAATCGCTCGTCCGCAGTTTTGGAATGTGAAAAATAATCCGTGATACGTGATGCGTGAAAAATAAAAACGACTTGCTTAAACATTCAAGCCTCACGAATCACGAATCAAAATTATGAAAAAAATCAGGCAACCCATACTGAACGAATCGGACAAACCCCAATGGTGGCAACGGTTTTCACACCTGCTGCAACCGCGTGATTTGCCCAAGTTAAAGTTCCCCCGTTTTTCCAGCCACCATTTCCCACACTCGGAACTTGTCATCCGCAGCTTTCCACCGGCCCTCGGCAAGGCCCTCCAACACGGACACAAATGAATCCCGAATTCGCCATTGATCTGCTGAAAAGCATGATTCTCCAATCACTCACGCTCGCCGCGCCCATTCTGCTGACCGCGATGGTCATCGGTCTGGCGGTGAGTTTATTTCAGGCCGTCACCACCATTCACGAACAGACCCTCGCCTTCGTGCCCAAGGCCCTCGCCGTCGTCGGTATCTGCCTGCTGCTATTGCCGTGGATCGTGCGCTCGCTCATTGATTTCACCACGACGGTTTTCATGAAAATGCCGCAGATGGTCAACTAAATTTTAAAACAAAACTACCATGACTCAAAAACTCGGCGCCAAATCTCCAAAACCCAAGGACGCAAAAGCTCCCAAATTTCTGGCCGCCAAGCGGGACCGGCAACCCGTGGTGAATTTGAAATCATCCATCCCCGACTTGGGCGGAATGCGCTGGATCAATTTTGCGGCCCTGCGCTTCTGCGCACTGGCGTTGAACTCCAAGTGAATTTGGATTTCTACAACTGGTTTCTCGTCTTTGTCCGTCTCAGCGCTTTTTTGCTGGCGCTGCCGTTTTTTTCGGCGGTGAACATTCCGGCCACCTTGCGCGTCGCCCTCGGGGCGTTCGCTTCGCTCCTGCTCGCGCCCCAACTGCCAGCCTTTCCGGTCGCGCACCTTGATATTTTTTCCCTCGTCGGACTCCTCGTGCGGGAAGCGTCCATCGGCTTATTATTGGGCTTCATCGGCCGCATGGTTTTTTTTGCCGCCGACATCGCGGGCCAAATTGTAGGCACGGAACTCGGCCTGAATATGGGCCAGATTTTCGATCCCAGTTCGCACCAGGCCGATCAAGTTCCCGGGCTGATTTTATTTTTTCTCGCCACGCTGACGATGCTCACCTTGGATTTGCACCACGGCATGTTACTCGGCTTTGCGCGCACCTTCGAAGTTCTACCCATTGGCGGCGGACACCTGAGTCCCTCACTGTTTGAATTCGTGATTTCGCGGACCGCCGGCATTTTCAAGATCGCTTTACAAATGGCCGCCCCGGTGATGGCGGTGTCGTTTGCGATCACGGTTTTTTTCGCAGTGATGGGCCGAGCGGTGCCGCAGATGAATGTGTTCGCGGAAAGTTTTGGCATTAAAATCGCCGCCGGACTGGTCGTGTTCGGTTTCACCCTGCAAATCGCGTCGCAATACGTCGCCAATCAATTGCACCGCTTACCCGACGATTTGTTGTTCATCGGCCAGCTTTTGAACGGCGGTTAAAACTATTTTCCCATGAGCGAATCCGCCGGCGAAAAGACCGAGTTACCAACCCAGCGCAAGCTGGAGGATGCTATCAAGCGGGGCCAAACGCCGCGCAGCGCCGAGGTGCAGACGGTTTTCGTGATGCTCGGCGGCGCGGCCGCACTCACCTTCAGCGGGCGCGAAACCTGGCAGATGTTTGTCACCACCGGTGTGCAAACTTTTTCACATTTGCACGACACCGTGATTTCCGTGGACTCGTTGCAAGCTGCGGGCGTGACTAGCGCGCTGGTGTTGATGAAGTGCGCCGGGCCGTTCGTCGTGGCCACCGCCGTCGCCGGCCTAGTCGCAGGTGCGTTGCAAAATCGTTTTCAAACTGCGTCGGAAGTGCTCACGCCGGACTGGGGTCGGCTGAGTCCGCTCAGCGGATTTCAACGCTTATTCTCTACCAAGTCACTCGTCACCACGGCGTTCGCGGCGGTAAAATTCGCCATCGTCTTTGCGCTCACTTTCACAGAAATCCGCAAAATTTTGCTCGATCCCATTTTCACCACGTCGGTAAGCGTTGGCCGCCTCGCCGAATTTTTAGGGCAGACGGGCCTGAGTATTTTAATGCGCGTGAGCATGGCGCTCCTCGTGATTGCGGCGGCTGACTACGGGTATCAATACTGGCGCACCGGTCGCGACCTGATGATGACGAAAGAGGAGGTGAAGGAAGAGTCAAAGAGCACGGAAGGCAATCCGCAGATGAAGGCCGCGCGCCGTCGTCGCCGTTCGCAGAGCAAGGCGAAGCAGTTGGACGAGGTCGCCAAGGCGGATGTGATTGTCACCAACCCCACACGCATCGCCATCGCGTTGCGCTATGATCGCAAAACGATGCGCGCGCCGAAAGTGGTCGCGAAAGGAATCCGCTTGAACGCCCAAAAAATTCGCGAGATCGCGGCCAAGCATCAAATTCCGATGATGGAAAACAAGCCGCTCGCGCGGATGCTTTTTAAGCACGTGAAAGTCGGCGGCGAAGTTCCCTCAAATCTGTTCGCTGCCGTGGCCGAAGTTCTCGCATGGGTCTATCGCGTCAATCGCTACCGTTATTACGCTGAACGCAATCAGACTTAGTGTTCATAGCGGTTTTATAATTAGTTTGCCAAAGTGCGGCGAGCGGTTACAACAGGCGCATGAGTGAACCAACCATCGCCAAAAAATCTCCGTTCGTGCTGCCGATGAAACCCGGCGCGTTTTATTTCTGCACCTGCGGCAACTCCAAATCGCAGCCCTTCTGTGACGGCTCGCACAAAGGTTCAACCTTCGCGCCGAAGAAAGTGGAGCTCACCGAAGCCAAGACTGTGGTGTGGTGCGGCTGCAAACATTCCAAGAACCTTCCGTTCTGCGACGGCAGCCATTCGAAGCTGTGACGAAATATTCATTGCCGCCACGAGCTGATTTTGCGAAGTGAAAACGCGCTGTAAAGTGTTGATCGCGGCGGGGATTTTTCTCGCGCTGATGTCGGCCAGCCTGTTGCTGAGCAGTCACTATCAACCATCCAATGAGGTTGTAGCGTATAAAAAATTTCTGCGTGATCGCGGCGAGAAATTGGAATTGAGCGAAGTGCTACCGCCGCCGGTGCCGGCGGAAAGCAACAGCGTCGCGGCGGTGGAAGATGCGTTTCATATGTTCGTGCCGGGTAACACGAAAATCCCGAACGCGATGAAACTGGTCGTGCCCGGCAAGGCGTTGATCGGCTGGCAACAGCCCGAAGTGCGCGGGTCTGACTTCACGAATTCGTGGGAGGAATTTTCTGCCTATGTTGAGGCGAACCGCCCGGCCAGCGAATTATTGCATCAAGTTTTAGAACGACCGCAACTGGATTTTAATTTGGATTACAAAAAAGGTGCCGAGTTGCTGCTGCCGCATCTCGCACCGTTGAAACGTTCCACCATAACGCTGGCCGCAGCGGTCGCCAGTGATTTGCACAACGGCGATGCCAGCGCGGCGACGACCAACCTCCTGACGATGCTGGCGTTGGTGCAGAAAAATTCCTCGGAAGGTTTGCTGATTTCGCATCTGGTGCGGATCGCGATGACTGCCATCGCGGTTGCGCCGACGTGGGAATTTTTGCAGACCACCAACGTGACGGATGCGCAGCTTGCCGCCGTGCAATCGGGCTGGCAGCAAATAGATTGCATCGGCGACGCCACGAATGCCTTCACGGTGGAGCGGGCGTGGATGGTTGATGAAATTCAAAAACTTCGGGTCATGTCACACGAGGATTTGGAAAAATCAGCGGGGCTGTTTACTTTGCCGGGCGGTTCCAGCGGGTCTTCCATCGGCGGTTGGGATTGGGAAGTCGCCACCGAAAAGCCGCGGATTGCGATCGGCGAATTCATGTGGCGCTCCTCATGGAGTTACTCGGACGAAATGCGCACGCTGAAAGGAGAAACCATCATTCTGGATGGTCTGCGGCAGATGCAGACCAATCAGATTCAAAATTACAAGGCGGAGCTGGATGCGATGACGTCGCGCATGGCGGCGTTGGGCATCACGAATGCGGGCGCGGCATTTTTTCGGGCGCTAAAAATTTCCAGCTTGACCGACGTTTTGGGAAGCTGGGATATGAGCAGCGCCGTCAAAAAGTCCATTCGCATGGAAGCCGTGCGGCGCGTGGTCGTCACGGCCATCGCGCTGAAACGGTTTGAATTGAAGCACGGACATTTGCCGAAAACGCTCGGTGAACTCGCGTCGGAATTTTCCCCCGCCGTGCCGCTGGATCCGTATGATGGCAAACCTTTGCGCTACCGGGCCAATGGCGATGGGACGTTCCTGCTCTATTCCATCGGCGACGATGGCGTGGACAACGGCGGCGATCCGACGGTCTTTGGTGCTAATCTTAACTGGCAAAATGCCCGCGACTGGGTCTGGCCGCAACCGGCTTCGGCGCTGGAGATTCAAACGGATTACGAGGACGAGGCGAAAAAAGCCAAGTGAGGCGGGGCGGAATTTAACCGCCGAGAACGCAGCGAGCAGGATTTAAATGGCGGCAAATTCTTTGCGCCCGCTGTGTTCTCGGCGGTTAAATTTTTTGGGAAATAAATTCAATCCGGTTTGCTTTTCCACTATAAATCCAGCCGCGTGAATTTCGGCAGCTAGAAATTCCGGAAATTTTTTATGCATCAAATTATTCAGCGTCTGACGGATTGGTATTCCAGCGTGCTTGATCAATGGGGTTACTGGGCGGTGGGCCTGTTGATGGCGGCGGAAAGCACCGTGCTGCCCATTCCCAGCGAGGTCATCATTCCGCCCGCAGCCTACAAAGCGTGGAGCGGCGGCGGCTTGGAACTGCTCGGCACCCGCTACTCCGGCTGGTCGGCCGAAATCTTGCTGGTGATCACCGGCGCGCTGGCATCGTGGCTGGGCGCGGCGATCATGTATTGGCTGGCGCGGCTGGCGGGACGTCCGCTGGTGCTGCGCTATGGAAAATACTTTTTGATTTCACCGGAAAAAATTGCGGGCGCGGAACGCTGGGCCGCGCATTACGGGGCGTTTGGAATTTTTGCCTCCCGCCTGCTGCCAGTGGTGCGGCATCTGATCGGAATTCCCGCTGGCATCGTGCGGATGAATTTTTTGCGCTACTCGCTGTTCACCCTCGCTGGCGCGGCGAGCTGGAGCGCGGTCTTGTGCTGGCTCGGCGTGAAAGTCGGTGGCCAGATCAGCAACGGCGAAATGCACAAAGTTACGTTTTCAATTTTCGCCTTCCTGATAGTTTTGGGTGGATTGTATTATTTTTTCGTCCACCGGCAGATGCAGCGCAAACCCTAGGTCAGCAAAGTTATTAACGTGCGGATTGACAAATGAAAGCGCGCATGGCTTATTATGCGGCCTGTTGGTGGGTAGGTTATCCAAGTGGCTAAAGGGTGCAGACTGTAAATCTGTCGGCTTACGCCTTCAATGGTTCGAATCCATTACCTACCACCACTTTCCCTCGTTTGTGGCTCACACAAACGGGGGTTTTGTTTCGTGGCCGGTTAATCTTTAGCTATGACAAAATCACTTTTCCTTGCCGGTGAGTCCTGCTTTATGCAACGCCTCGAACACTTCCTGATCATTGAAATCGCCGGTCACCTCAAATGACTTGGCATCTTTGGCGGCGGTGTTACCCGTGACGCCGGGCACGGTCGCAAGCGCCTTGTTCACCGCTTTCACACATTTGCCGCAACAAAGATGCACGTCCTCAATTTTTATGGACTGCACTTTTTTATTTTTTGCGCCGGTGTCGGCGTTCATTTTGATTGAGGCGTCACTACTCTTACCAAAATAGCCGGCGGCCACAAGTGCATCCGCCCCCTTCTGAACCGTGGCCGTGTCGGGTCCGGTGAGCGTCACAGTTCCCGCGTCTTGATCCGACGTGGCGGTCAAACCATTGACCTCGGCGACCGCCTTGGCCACACCTTTGACGCAAGACTGGCAGCACAAATGAACATCGTTGATGGCAACCGTAACAACCTCGGCTTGGGATGAGAAAGTCAGGCCCAGCGCGAGAAGCAAAGAGGCGTAAATATTTTTCATAATTTTTAGGTTTTATTTATGTCAACTGTATCTAAACCTTGCGGCAGAAAATTTCAACAGAAATTACTTTTCATTTTAAATCGGCGTTTGCCAGTGAGGGTTGTGCTTGAATAAAATCTCAGCATCGTTGTAGGGTATCCCCACTTTTCACATTCGCCCCATTCATTTTGTCCGCGCGGAAATAAAAAAACTAAAAGTTACATCAATGAAAAATTCCATTGCCATCGCTGTCGCCGCGATTTTGTTTGCCGGGCTATTATTGGCCGCAGCGGCGCAAACAAACGCACCGTTTCCCGTCACTATCACCGTGGATGCGGCGAAGCCACTCGGTGACTTGAAACCTATCTGGCGTTTCTTCGGCGCGGATGAACCAAATTACGCGACGATGCCGGACGGCAAAAAATTGATCAGCGAACTCGGTGCGCTGGCGCCAAATAAGATCTATTTTCGCACACACAATTTGCTCTGCTCCGGCGACGGCACGCCCGCTTTAAAGTGGGGTTCCACGGGTGTTTATTCCGAAGACACCAACGGCACACCGATCTACAACTGGAAAATTCTCGATGCCATTTTTGATACTTACCTGACAAACGGCGTGCGGCCTTACGCGCAGATCGGTTTCATGCCGGAGGCGCTTTCTACACATCCGCAGCCGTATCAGCATCACTGGAAACCCGGTGATAAATACGGCGACATCGAAACGGGCTGGGCGTATCCACCGAAAGATTACGACAAATGGCGCGAGCTGATTTTTCAATGGGTGATGCACTGCATCGCCCGTTACGGCAAGGCCGAAGTGGCGACCTGGTATTGGGAAGTTTGGAACGAGGCGAACGGCTCGTATTGGAAAGCGAAGCCATCAGAATTTCACAAGCTCCACGACTACGCGATGGATGGTGTGCGCCGCGCATTGCCGGAGGCACGTGTGGGTGGACCGGACGCGGCGGGCTCGGGCGGAAATTGGACGCGGGATTTTATCGAGCATTGCCTGCATGGAACTAATTATGCGACCGGCAAGATCGGCACGCCACTGGACTTCATCGCGTTCCATGCGAAGGGTTCGCCGACGTTCACGAACAGCCACGTTCGCATGGGCATGGCCAGTCAGTTGGGTGCGATGGATTCCGGTTTCAGCATCGTGAAGTCGTATCCGGAACTGAAAAATATCCCCATTATCATTGGCGAATCTGATCCTGAAGGTTGCGCCGCATGTCAGGGCGATCAGATGGGTTATCGCAACGGCACGATGTATTCGAGCTACACCGCCGCGAGTTTTCCGCGCGCCATTGAACTCGCCGCAAAATACGGCGTGAACCTTGAAGGCGCGTTGACGTGGGCGTTCACGTTTGCGGATCAGCCGCCGTTCGCAGGCTTTCGTCAACTCGCGAGCGCGGGTCTCGATTTGCCGGTGCTCAATGTGTTTCGGATGTTCTCCAAAATGAGCGGACAACAAATTACCGTGACGAGCAGTGCCGGACTCAACGCTGATATCATCCGCAAATCCAACGTGCGCGGTGCGCCGGATGTTTCTGCTTATGCCAGCCGCGACCAAAATAAAATCGCTGTGCTCGTGTGGCATTATCACGATGACGATCTGCCAGGCGCGGACGCGGCGGTGGATTTGCAGCTGAGCGGAATTCCATTTCACGATGGCCAAGCGAAGCTGACCCACTATCGCATTGATGCTAACCACAGCAACGCCTACGAAGCGTGGAAGAAAATCGGTTCGCCCGTGCCGGTTTCGGAAAAAGATTTTTCCGCGCTTGAAAAAGCCGGGCAACTCGCCGAGTTGGGTGGCGAAGAATCTGTTTCGGTCGTGAACGGCTCGGCGGAAATAAAATTCAATCTGCCGCGCCAAGGGGTTTCGCTGCTGGTCATAACGACTCCGTGAGGTGCGATCTGGTTAGTCAGCAGAACTGACGCGCCGCCGAGAATCTTTCTTCACCGCGTGATGCGATTTGTCCGCGAGCATTTTGCTTTTGGCGCGGCGGGAGCGTTTGCGTTTTTGGCGGCGGATTTTTTCGATCTCGGCACGCTGCGCGGCGACGAAACCATTTTTCTTTTCCTCGATTTTATCCAACAGCAAACGCCGCGCGAGAAAACGGTTCATGCCCTGTTGTCGCGTCGCCTGGCATTTCACCGCCACACCGGTCGGCGGATGCACGAGCATCACACAGGTGGAAACTTTGTTCACATTCTGCCCGCCGTTGCCACCGGAACGCACGAACGATTCCTCGATGTCCGCCTCGCGCACGCCGAGCGCGACCATGCGCTGCGCGAGCACGCTTTCTTTTTCGAGGCTGACGGGAAATTGTGCCATACTATTTGCTATCGGGAACAATGCGGAGCATCGCTTCGTTGCGCCGCAAAAAAGTCGGTGTCCACGGCGGATCAAAATAGCCGAACACCGGAGCCGTTTCGGTTTTTAACCCAGCTTTAACCGTCCACGATTTTAATTTATCCAAAGCTTCAGTTTCATTTTTTGAACTGCGGCCGCCACGAAAACGCAGCACGGCAAATTGCCCCGCCGGCAGTTCACGGACGGTCACCGCGCTATCGGTCGGTTTGGGAACTTCACCCATTTTCAGTTTGGCGGGGAGAACGAAAGCCATCGTGGAATTAGTTTCATTACCGGTCATGAACACCGGCGTGGTCATCGCAATTTTTTGCTTCGCCAGATTACCACCGGTGATGAAGCGGAACAGCCGCGTGAAGCTGCCATCACTGCCATTCTGGCTGCGGAGCATCGGCGTCTCGACCACCGCCAGCGCGGGATAATCCCGCAGCTCAAATTTGCCGTCGGTGCGAACGACTTTGTAAGGCGCGGTCTCATAACCGGCGCGCGTTGCCTGGCAGCCCGCGAGAATCAAAACCACGGCTACGGTCAACAGCAGGAATGGAACAAACATTTTTTTCACCGCCGCACTTTAGCCGCACAACGGCGTTTTGGCGAACGGAGAAATATGCTTTCAACCCGCCGTGAGCGCAGCGCGTTCGTTGTCCATCGCGTTGGTTTTTTCCAGAAAATAATCGTAGCCGCCGGTGTATGGCGTGATCTGGCCGTTGTTGACGTGCAGCACTTTCGTCGCGAGATGGCGGATGAAATGCACATCATGGGAAATGAAAATCAGCGTGCCTTCGTAACGCTCCAGCGCCAGCGTCAGCGACTCGACGGTGTGAATATCCAGATGCGTCGTCGGCTCATCCATCAGCAATAGGTTGGGCGGATCCACCAGAAATTTTATCAGGTTCAGGCGGCTTTTTTCACCCCCACTCAACACGGCGGTTTTTTTGTAAATGTCATCCTTGCGGAACATGAACGAGCCGAGCACACCGCGAATTTCGTCTTCGCGCATCAACGGCGCACACGCCTGCACTTCTTCGAGCACGGTTTTTTCCGGGTCGAGCGTCGCGCCGCGATGCTGGCTGAAATAGCCGATCTTCGCGTTGTGGCCGAGGTCGCGTTTGCCTTTTTGAAATTCAACCACGCCCGCGAGAATTTTCAGCAACGTGGATTTGCCCGCGCCGTTTGGACCAACTAACACGGTGCGTTCGCCGCGTTCCACTGTAAGATCGAGGCCGGAATAAACTTTGTTCGCGCCGTAGGCCATGTGGATTCCCTCCAGCGAAATCGCGCGCTGCCCGCCACGCGGCGGCGGCGGAATCTGAAAGCGAAACGGCTTGCGCGGCGCCATCGGTTTTTCGATGAGTTCGAGCCGCTCGATCTGCTTGAGCTTGCTCTGCGCCTGCGATGCTTTGGAGGGAATGGAACGGAAGCGATCCGCGAACGCCTGCAAATCGGAAATCTCTTTCTGCTGATTTTTGTAAGCGGCGAGCTGCTGCTCGTAACGCTCTTCGCGCTGGCGGAGAAAATCCGTGTAGTTGCCGGTGTAGGCGATGAGTTTTTTTTCGGAAATTTCCTGAACCTCCGTGATGATCTCGTCCATGAACACGCGATCATGCGAAATCAGCAGCAACGCGCCGGAATAGTTTTTGAGATAATTTTGCAGCCACAGCAGCGAGAGCAAATCGAGATGGTTCGTCGGCTCGTCGAGCAGCAACAAATCCGGTTCCATCACGAGCAACCGCGCCAGCCGCGCGCGCATCACCCAACCGCCGCTCATTTCTTTCGCGGGACGATTGAGGTCGGCATCTTTGTAGCCGAGGCCGCGCAACATTTTTTTCGCCTTCGTCTCGACTTCAGGATCGTTCAACTTGTCGTGTTTCGCGTGCAGCTCCAAATATTCGGGGCTGGAAACGTCGCCGATTTTTTCCAGTTCGTGCAGGCGTTTTTCAATTTGCGGCAATTCCTCCACGCGGCCGGTCGCCACTTCCAAAACCGTTTCGTCGCCGAGCGCTTCGCCTTCCTGCGGCAGATGGCCGACCATCGTCCATTCATCGCGCTCAATGGTGCCAGCATCCGGCTCGCGCTCCTTGAGGATGATGGAAAACAACGTCGTCTTGCCCGTGCCGTTGGCGCCGACGAGCGCGACGCGTTCGCCGTAGTTCACCTGAAAGGAAGCATTCTCAAAAAGAGTGCGTCCGCCAAAAGTCATTTTTAGATCGCGAATGATTAACATGGAAAAAAATTCTCCGAACTTCGGTGGCCAACGGGAATTGAAAATCGCTGCAACCGAGCGAACGGAAGTTTATGCTGAAAGTTGGCAGCGTCAACCACCCAATTAGAGGCGCTTTTGCAAATTGACCAGTTTCATTGGCGTTGTTACACTTCGCACCCGTAAAAAAATTTATGTCAAAAGTCTATACCGACAAAGACGCCGACCTCGGCGTGTTGAAAAATAAAACGCTGGCGATCCTCGGCTTCGGCTCGCAGGGCCACGCCCACGCGCTCAACCTCAAAGACAGCGGCCTAAAAGTCATTATCGGACTTTACGAAGGCAGCAAATCCATTCCCGTCGCGAAGGAAAAAGGTTTCAAGGTCGTCACCACCGCCGAAGCCGTAAAGCTGGCCGACGTCATCATGGTTGCGCTGCCGGATACCAAGCAGGCCGCCGCTTACTTGAAAGACATTGAGCCGAATTTGACCAAGGGCAAGACGCTCGTGTTCTCGCACGGCTTCTCGATTCATTTTAAGACCGTCGTTCCGCCGAAGAATGTGAATGTCATCATGGTTGCGCCGAAAGGCCCCGGCCACACCGTTCGCCGCCAATACGTCGAAGGCAAAGGCGTGCCCTCACTCATCGCCGTGTATCAAAACCCCGGCAAAGATGCGAAAAAAATTGCGCTCGCTTGGGCCAAAGGCATCGGCGGCACGCGCGCCGGCGTCCTCGAAACTGATTTCAAGGAAGAGACTGAAACCGATTTGTTCGGCGAACAGACCGTGCTTTGCGGCGGCGCGAGCGCGCTGGTGCAGGCCGGATTTGAAGTGCTCGTTGAGGCCGGTTATTCGCCGGAGATGGCTTACTTCGAATGTTTGCATGAATTGAAACTCATCGCCGATTTGATGAATGAATCCGGCATCAGCGGGATGCGCTTCTCGATTTCCGAAACCGCCAAGTGGGGCGACGTGAGCGTCGGCCCGAAGATCATTGATGCCTCCGTGAAGAAACGCATGGCGGCGGCGTTGAAAGACATCCAGAACGGCAAGTTCGCGAAGGATTGGGTCAACGAATACAAAGGCGGCTACAAACGCTACAACGCGCTGCTCAAAAAGGGCGAACAGCATCCGATCGAAAAGACCGGCGCCAAACTCCGCGCGCTCATGCCGTGGATGAAAAAGGCCAACATCAAGGGCGCGCAGGCAGCCTACTGATTTTCGATTGAAACATAAAGCCGCTGGAAATTTTCCAGCGGC
>JANYFN010000255.1 GCA_025362675.1 Limisphaerales bacterium
GAAAGAAACTGTCCTTTTTTCAGATTCACAATTTTCCCCGTCGCGACGGCGGCTTCGATCAAATCAGTTTGGCGACAGAGAAACGCGGGGATTTGCAAAATGTCCACGACCTCGCCCGCTGCCTGCGCCTGCGCCTCGGTGTGAACATCCGTCAAAGTCGGAACCTGAAATTCCTCGCGGATTTTCGCCAATGTTTTCAATCCATCCGCGATGCCGGGTCCGCGAAACGCTTTCCCGGACGTGCGATTCGCCTTGTCGAAGCTGGCTTTGAAGATGAGATAAATTCCGAGTTCGCGACACGTCTTGACGAGCGAGGCGGCGACGGTGCGGCACAATTTTTCGTTTTCAATCACGCACGGCCCGGCGATGAGAAACAGTTTCCGGGGCGAACTGAGGTTTTTCCAGATAGTGGTGGAATCAAGCACGCGAAAGTTTTAGCAGCGGCGCAAGGGAAAGTAAACCGTTTGAAACGGCAATTGAAACCGGATCAAATATGCGGTGAATAAAATTAGTGACAGGCTACTTCGGGTTTGCGGTTGATTTTAAAAAACAAGCCGCTAATTTCGCGGGATGCGCTTCCACTCTCTCATTCGCGGCTGCTTGATTGCCGCCGTGATTTCGTTGTCCAGTTCAACCCTTTTCGCCGCCGATTTCGCGCGGGAACATCTCTCGCTGGATGCGAATTGGAAATTCCACCTCGGTGATGACTGGCCCGGTTCGCTGCACCTGGACAAAGCCGGCGCGAGCACCGGTCCGGCTGCCGAAAAATTTGGCGACAGCGCCTGGCGTTCGCTCGACTTGCCCCATGATTGGGCGATTGAATTGCCGTTCGATAAAACAGCCGACGCGAGCCACGGCTTCAAACCCGTCGGCCCCGGTTTTTTGAAAAACAGTGTCGGCTGGTATCGCCGCACCTTTGAATTATCGGCGGAAGATTCGGAGAAACGCATCTGGCTCACGTTCGACGGCGTGTTTCGGGACGCGACGGTGTGGGTGAACGGCTGGCTGGTGAAACGGCACGAGGGCGGCTACTACCCGTTCCGCGAAGACATCACGGATGTGGCGCATTTTGGCGGAAAAAATGTGGTCTCCGTGCGGGTGGATGCCACGAAGTTCGAGGGCTGGTTCTATGAGGGCGCGGGCATTTACCGCCATGTGTGGCTTGATAAAACGGCGCCCGTGGCCATTGCGCCGGATGGCATATTCGTTTATTCCAGATTCAAAAATAACACGCCCGTCGGCGATGCGGAATTGCACGCGGAATTGAGACTGATCAACAACCAAGATTTTCCTACCGAAGCGAAAGTGACTTACATCTTCAAGGACGCCGACGACCAGACGTTGCGCGAATTGGGCGACGTGGTGAAACTGGACGCGCGCGCGCAAAAGGAAATCACCACCGACGCCTCTGGCCTACAACTTAGTCTCGCTAAATATAAACTGTGGTCACCGGAAGATCCGAAACTTTACAAGCTCGTCACCACCGTGACGGTCGAGGGGAAAATTGTGGATCGCACGGAAACCGAGTTCGGTATTCGCACCGTGGCGTTCGACAAGGACAAAGGCTTTTTGCTGAACGGCCAGCCGTATGTGCTCAAGGGCACTTGTAACCATCAAGACATGGCGGGGGTCGGCGCGGCGTTGCCGGATGCGCTGCAATATTTCCGCATCGCCAAACTGAAAGAGTTTGGCGACAACGCGTATCGCACCTCACACAATCCGCCCACGACCGAATTGCTCGAAGCGTGTGACCGCCTCGGCATGATCGTGATGGATGAGAGCCGGTTGTTAGGCAGCGACCAGGAAAATCTCCGCAAGTGGGACGATCAAATTCGCCGTGATCGCAATCACGTCAGCGTGGGCCTCTGGAGCGTGGCGAACGAGGAATTTTCGGTGCAGGCCACACCGCAAGGCGGCAACGTGGCGCGCACGATGCAAAATTATGTGAAGGCGCTCGACCCGACCCGGCCGGTGACTTATGCCGCGCCGCAAGGAGATACGTTTGACGGCATCAATGGCGTGATCGAAGTGCGCGGCTGGAATTATCATGTCGGCAAAGACATGGACAGTTACCACGCGAAACATCCCGACCAACCGAACGTCGGCACCGAACAGGCGAGCACCGTCAGCACGCGCGGCATTTATGAGAACGACAAAGTGCGCGGCTACGTCAGCGCCTACGATGTGAACGCGCCGAGTTGGGCCACCACCACGGAGCGTTGGTGGAGTTATTTTGCCGAGCGCCCGTGGCTGAGCGGCGGCTTCGTGTGGACCGGTTTTGATTATCGCGGTGAACCGACACCGTATGCGTGGCCGTGCATCAATTCCCATTTCGGCGTCCTCGACGTCTGTGGTTTTCCCAAGGACAATTTTTATTATTACCAATCGTGGTGGACCACAAACACGGTGCTCCATCTGTTGCCGCACTGGAATTGGCCGGGCAAGGAGGGCCAAGAAATCCGCGTGGATGCCTTGAGCAATTGCAAGCAGGTGGAATTGTTTTTGAACGGCACTTCGCTTGGTCGCCAGGTGATGAAGCCGAATTCCAAACTTTCGTGGCAGGTCAAATACGCGCCGGGCACCTTGAGTGCCAAAGGCTTTGACGAGGCCAACCAGGTGATCGCCGAAGCGAAAATCGCAACGACGGGGGAAGCCACGGCGATTCAATTGACGCCCAACCGTTCTACCATCAATGCGGACGGCCAGGATGTAAGTGTGTTCACGGTGAGCGCGCTAGATGCGCAGGGCCGCACCGTGCCGGTAGCACAAAACAAAATCAGTTTTGAGATCAGCGGTGCCGGAAAAATTCTCGGTGTCGGCAACGGTGATCCGAGCAGCCACGAGGCGGATACGTTCGTGCCGCAGATGCCCGTGCGCGCTATCGCGGTCAACGACTGGCGTTGGAAACTTGCTGACGTTCCGGCCAAAGGCGCGCTGGCTCCGGAATACGCGAATAACTTCGACGACTCGACGTGGAACACCATCAAACCCAAGACGGACGGCGATACCGGCGAAATGTTTTTGAAGGAAGGCGAGTCCGCGATTTACCGCGCCCACGTCAAGCTCAACGAAAATGATTTGAGCAAGCCCGGCGTGCAGATTCGCTTCGGCACGATTGATGACCACGGTTGGATTTTTGTGAACAACCACCGCGTCGGCGAATCGCACGATTGGCAATCGCAGGCGCTGCTCGACATCAAAAAAGCGTTGCACGTGGGCGACAACGTCATTGCGGTCGGCGTGAAAAATGATGCCGGCGAAGGCGGTATGAATCCCGACGTCAACGTTGAAATCGTCGGCCAGCCGGTGGCCTCGCCGTGGACGCGCAGTTTGTTCAACGGCCTCGCGCAAGTCATCGTGCAATCCACCAAAGACACCGGGGCGTTTACGCTGACCGCTAGCGGGGAAAAATTATCCGCCGCCACGACCACCGTAAAAACGGTGACCGGCCCGGAACGCCCCAGCGTGCCGTGAGCGGGTGGCGACACACTCCTGATTCGAATCAAGGCGACACCGCGCGGTAGTAACGGGCGCTGAAAACATTCGTGTCTTTCACCACCACGGGATTGGTCGTGACCGTGCCCGCTGCGACTTGCGCCCAGTTGCTCATGGGCGTGTCCAGTGTGCCAGCGGCCAGCACGCGGTAAACTTGATTCGTCCCCAACACGAAGGACAACGTGAAGCCGTTGCCGGCGGACTTGCTAAGGTTGAACGCCGTCGGCGCACTGGCGCTGATGAAGAGATCGCTCAAGTCATTCACCGTCGCGACGTTATTATAGCCGCTGCCCGCCGCGCGCGTCTCGGCGGCAGGAATGCTGTTCGAGAGAAAATTCAAACCGAAGATTCCCGCCATCGTTTTCAAATCGGAGGAATGACTATATTCCAGCGGGCTGTTGTAGGCATTTCCTTTCGCGAGCGGAGAAATGATTATCTCGCCGATGGCGCGGCTGGTCGTGTCGCCGCCCTCAGTTTCATCCCACCAAATGATGATGACGCCATGGTTGGTGTAGGCGGATGAAGCCATTATTTGCGGCACAAAATTGGAAAGAAAATTATCGCCCTGCGCCACCGCCGCCTGATCGCCGGTGTAGGCCGTGCCTTGATACGTGAATCCGCCGGTCAACGCGCTGTGCATGTTGTTGAACTCATCGGGCGTGATCCAGTTGTAGCGGCCGATCAAATTATTTGTCAGGTGATTCAGAAAATTTGTGAGCGGGAAAACATTCTGCGTCTGCGTGTCGCTGAAGAACGCCATGGGGTTGTGCTTCACGCCATAATCGTATTGGGTCTGGCCGTGGTAAGGATTCACCGCCACGCCGGAACCGGAGGCGCTGTGCGTCGGGCCGGAACTGTATTGCACATCTTCCTGATAATTTCGCCACGCGATGCCGGCGGTATTTAGTTGCGCCGCGAGATGTGGCGCGGTGAAAATATTTCCCGAACCGGCGCTGGGATCATTGTCTGTTTGGACGCCGAAATCTGTCCCTGCCTCCGCCCAGACATAATTCGGCTCCGAACCATGAACCCCCACGCCCGCGTTGAAATAGCGCGTGCCATAGGAAACCTGGGCGGCATTTGGATTGCCGGGCGTAACGAGACTGTTGATATACGGCGCGGCGACGTTGCCGAAAATCTGCTGCGGACTTGAGCCCGGCGTGGGCTGCGTCCAGTTGTGATTCTCCATCGCAATCACAAACACAGTTTGGATCGGCGGCAACGTGGCAGCCAGCAACGATATATTCGTGACCGTGACATTCACTACGCTGGAAGTCGTCGAGGCCCCGAGATTATCCGTGGCCACGGCCGTGAGACTATAAGCACCCGTGGAAACGCCCGACCAAGTGAAGGTGTAAGGAGGCGTCGCATCGCTCGCCAGTTTGGTGGTGCCTTGAAAGAACGCTACGTTCGTCACCAATCCATCCGCGTCGGCGGCGCTGGCCAGCAGCACGATGCTGGCCGGGGCCGTGAACGCAGCATTGTTCACTGGATTGGTGAGCGTCACCGTCGGCGGTTGGTTCGGCGTGATGAAGGAGTTCGTCACCGTCAGCAAGGTCGAGGAGTTAACCGTCGCATTCAGCGTCAGACTGCCGGGATAGGAATAGGCGATTTGATACGCGCCTGCCGGAAGAGCCGTCGTAGGAAAGGTGATGGAAAAATTTCCTGCCGCGTCACTGAACGTGTTCGTGATGCTCGCGCCGTTGATGGTGACGCTGACCAACTCAGTGCTTGCCGGATATAATGGACCGGTGGCGCTGACCGTGCCGGCGAGCGCGAGGCTGGTGGTTCCCGCTAGGATGCTCTGACTCGCGGTCAAGTTATTGAAGCTCGGTGTGGGCTTGCTCGAAGCAGGTGCGAAGGCGATGCCCTTCAAAATTGTTCCCGTCGCCGTGGTGAAGAGGGTGAGGTTGTTCGCCGTGGTAATAGTGATGGTGGCGTTGTAACTCGCCGCGTCCGCCAGGCGGATCACGCTATTTGCCATCGTCGCGCCCGTGCCGGTGGTGACGTAAAGATACGCGCCGCTACCGTTCTTCGCCGCTGCGAGACCGAACCCGCCGAACGAAGTCGTATAAGTTCCATTCGCAGTCCATGCGCCAGAAACGAGGGAAAACTTTTTGATGCTACCGGCCGTCGCACTCGTGGAGGTCACTACATATAAAGTATCGAATGCCCCGCCATTAATCCCCGATGAGATCAGATAAAAATCCTGTCCTGCCGTTTCATTGGCCAGCCCCGGCAAGCCAGCCACGGTTTTCCCGTCGGCAGAAAGTGATGAGATGGCGATACCTGACGCGACCGACGATTGCTGGAAGAGATATAGATTGCCGCCAAAACTTTTCACGCCGCGAAAATTTCCGGTCGTCACCGCCGCCGCCACGCTGTTGGTATAAACACCGCCCTGATCGCTGACATACCAACCGGAATTATTCAGGCTCGTCGCACCGCGCGTCTGATTGCCGCTCGACCCGGTGTAAGTCATGGCCAGACTAAAATTTCCCGCATTGTCCAGCGCGCCAACACCGCGCGGATTGAGTGTGTTCACGTTAGCGGAACTATTCACATTATTCACCCCGACGAACGATAGCAGCGTCCCATCATCACTATTTGCAAGGTAACCGGTGCTGGTTGCCGAGCCGCTGATGCGGAGAGCGTTCGCCCCCGAACCGCTGATAGCCACGGTATTAATAGCCGAAGCCTGCGCGGCGGTGGCCGGGCTTAACTCCAGAATCGAAGCCGTCGTGTTGGCCGCACTGGCCGCCGCCTGCAACGCCACCAGGTTGCCCGGAGTGAACGGCAGCGCCGCTTTTGACTCCGTCCCCAATCCCAGCAACAGCAAGGTGAAAAACGCGGCGGCGAAAATAGTGACGCTACAGTGAGTTGAAGATAATTTGTTGTTCATGGATTGTGACGGCGATCAAGCTCACGATGGGATACCTGTTCTCCTTGGACGAGATTCTGCCGATTGCCGAACCGTTTTCAAGTATTGGCTCGTGACAAAACCGTGACAGTTACTGATTGAAAAAACTGGCTTGAGGTCGCGGCGTGGACTAACTGTCGAGCTTAGAGCTTGGAATTTCTAATTCTGTTTGGCGGAGTTTTAATACGATGAAAACGAAATCTGCTGTCAACAAAGCCATAAAAATTCGTCCGTTCTCACGCGGCCGCGAACGTGCCGCTGCGCGCTCCATGCTGTATTTCGTCGGCTCCACCGAAGCCCATTTCAAGCAACGCATCATCGGCATCGCCTCGACTTGGATCAAAGTGACGCAGTGCAACCTGCACATCGAAAAACTCGCGCTCGCCGCCGAGAAAGGCACGGGCGGTGCGGGTCAGAAATTGGCCATTGGATTTGAGGCGGTGGCTGGTGTTTGGACCGGGCCAAAATTGGCTCCGCTGCTGGGCAGATAAGCAGCAATGGCGTTGCCGCCGCTGGTGTTGCGGCCGATGAAATCAGCCGAGGTGGCCTCTACGCCGTAGCGGTGATTGTCACGCAATTGGTTGGCCTCGATGCGCGAGCCGGCGCCGGACACCACTCGGATGCCGGAGCCGAATGCGCCCGCACCAGTTCCGGTGCCATTGTTCTCGGCGGTGCAGTTCTCAACGCGGCAGCCGCCGAGAATAGCAATGCCGTCGCCGGTGTTGTCGTTGGCATTGCAGCGCGTCACCTGCGTTCGGATGTCCACGCTGATGCCGGCATTCGTGGTCGCAAGTCCATTCCCGCTGGCATTGCAGTCAACAACATTACAGCGCTGGCCGGCTTGGATGCCGATGGTGTCGCAACCGGCGACATTACAGTTGAGCACCTGTGAATTGTTGAGAACCAGGATGCCCTGTTCACAATTATCCGCCCGACATTGGCTGACGAGGCCCGATGAATTGGCAAAGAAGTTCAACGCAATCCCCGGCGCCACACCCGCGCCGGTGTTGTGAACATTTACCACCGAACAGTTGATGGCTTCAAAAGAGGCGCGGATTCCAGGTGTGACACTGGTGGAATTAAAAGTTGCATTCAGCACGGAGCAGTTGAAGGCGCTGAAGGCGCTGAAGGCGGCGGAAACGGACGTGCCCGCACCGCCTTGGCCCAAGCCGCTCACATAAGAATCCGAAACAAAACCACCGGAGATACCAATCAGACTGGTCGTGGTGCCAATGCCAATGGCGGTGACTTGACATCGGGAAACCCGGCTGCCCGTGATGCCCGAGATGGTCGTGCCCGCGAGCGTGACCAGGGACGAGTCCATCACCATTGTAACGGCACTAATGCCCGTGAGGCTGGCGCCGGCGGTAAGCGTGTTGAGCGCACAACGGCTAACTTGTAGTCCGGCCGCGATGCCAGTCAGACTGCCCGCGCTGCTGAGGTTGCCCAGCGTGCAATCTTCCACCGTGTCGGCCGAAATGCAGGTCGTAAGACTTCCCGCCACCGTGATGTCGTGGGCGGAACAACGAGTAACGCGCGTGCCGTTGGTGGTGTCGAGCACAATGGCCGCACCGGAATTCAACACGGTCACGTCGCTGACCGCCGCGCCCGCTCCGGCAATGACAATCCCGGCCGTTGGCCAATCGGTGACCCGACCATTCAGGATCGTCACGCCCCGATGAGGCGCATTGTTGGTGATTCCCGCAGCGGCTCCCGCCACGCCGGACAGCGAGAAGCCATTGAGATTAATCGTGACGTTATCCGCCGCAACGAGAATGCCGTTGCGCCCGCTTGTTCCCACGATGTCCGCGCCCAGATAATACGACCCCGGTTGTGAGATGATGAAGGAGTTTGCGGCATCGCCGGGAGTGTTGGCAGTGTTGATCAATTTGCGCGGTTCAATCTGGTCCAGGGTCTTCATCATCGGTGCCGGCGCACCCGGTGGCGTCAACGCGCCTTGGCCGAATGCGGGGTTGCAGCTGTCAAGCACGGCCAATGTCAACAGCGACAAAATGGCGATCAAGAAGTTTTTCATATTTTTGTTTTGCGAAGGATTATTTGGCGATCGTCAATTAAGACTTCTGGTCATCCAGAGCCGGTAAACTGCGGGCAACGATTAGGCTTTCGACCATTACCGGCGACGGTTTTGCAGTAAATTCTACGATGAATCTTCGGGATTTAAAGGGGGCAATCCAGCTTTTTACTAGGTCCGACGCTGTTGGATGTCGGTTTGGGATTCGCCTGCTCGCATCCATTCCTGCGTCTTGCTCCGGCAAAAACTTTGCGGCAAACTGACCCTCCGATGAAAAATAAATCCGCCGCTAAAAAAGCTATTAATATCCGTCCGTTCTCCAGCGTTCTGGTGGACGGCCCAGAACGCGCCGCTGCGCGCTCCATGCTCTATCCCGTCGGCTTCACCGAGGCCGATTTCAAGAAGCCTATCATTGGCATCGCGTCCACCTGGAGCAATGTCACGCCGTGCAATATGCACATTGATAAACTCGCGCTCGAAGCCGAGAAAGGCACGAACGCCAATGGCGGCAAGGCGATTATCTTCAACACCATCACCATTTCCGACGGCATCTCGATGGGCAGCGAAGGCATGAAGTATTCGCTCGTCTCGCGCGAAGTCATCGCCGACTCCATCGAAACCGTCGTCGGCTGCGGCGGCATGGACGGCTACGTCGCCATCGGCGGTTGCGATAAAAATATGCCCGGCTGTCTCATCGTCATGGCGCGCATGAATCGCCCGGCGGTGTTCGTTTATGGCGGAACAATTTTGCCCGGCTGCTTGACCAATCCGCCCGCCAATTCGCCGAACAAAGGCAAAGATCTTGATGTCGTCTCCGTGTTCGAAGCCATCGGCCAGCACGCAGCAGGAAAAATTTCTGACGAAGAACTTCACGCCGTCGAATCCTGCGCGATTCCCGGACCGGGTTCGTGCGGTGGAATGTATACCGCCAACACGATGGCCAGCGCGATTGAAGCGCTCGGCATGAGTCTGCCCAACAGCTCCGCGCAAAATGCCATTTCCCCCGCGAAGCTCGATGACGCCCGCCGCGCCGGTGCCGCCGTCGTGAACATGTTGAAGCAAGGCATCAAGCCCCTCGACATCCTCACGAAGAAAGCGTTTGAGAACGCCATCACCGTCGTCATCGCGCTCGGCGGTTCGACCAATGCCGTGCTGCACCTGCTCGCCATCGCGCACGCCGCGAAGGTGAAGCTGACCATTGACGACTTCACGCGCATCGGCAAACGCGTGCCCGTGCTCGCCGACCTCAAGCCCAGCGGCAAGTTCAGCATGAGCGCGCTCGTCGCCATCGGCGGCATTCGCCCGCTCATGAAAACTTTGCTCGACAAAAAACTGTTGCACGGCGACGTGTTGACTTGCACCGGCGAAACCATGGCCGAGACGTTGCGCGACGTGAAACCGTATTTGCCGGGACAACAAATTATTCAGCCGTTCGACCAGCCGATTAAAAAGGACAGTCACCTCGTAATCTTCCGTGGCAATCTTTGTCCCGAAGGCGCGGTCGGAAAAATTTCCGGCAAGGAAGGTCTTCGCTTTGAAGGCAAAGCCATCGTATTCGAGGGCGAAGAACGCGCGTTGCAAGCCATCCTCAAAGGCACGGTCAAAAAAGGTCACGTCGTCGTGGTGCGCAGCGAAGGACCGAAGGGCGGACCGGGCATGAGAGAAATGTTGTCACCGACCGCCGCCATCATGGGTCGCGGCCTCGGCAAAGACGTCGCGCTCATCACCGACGGACGATTCAGCGGCGGCAGCCACGGCTTCGTGGTCGGCCACGTCACGCCGGAAGCGTATGTCGGCGGCGCGATCGCGCTCGTGAAGAACGGCGACCGCATCATTATTGATGCCGAGAAACGAGAGATGACTTTAGGCGTCAGCGCCACCGAATTGAAGAAGCGCAAGCAGGCGTGGAAGAAACCGACGCCCCGCTACACGCGCGGCGTGCTGGCGAAATACGCCGCCCACGTCACGAGCGCCTCGCTCGGCGCAGTGACGGATGCGGATTTGAAGTTGTAACGAACTCACCGACTAATTTGTGAAGATTTGCCCAAAATGTAAAAAAGTGCAGGAAGACCCGAGTTATCTTGGGTGTGCACAATGTAAAGTCCCCTTTATTGATGAAGCGGAACTCGTTACACATTTCACGCGAGACGAGCTCAAAATCATTGCGGGTTTTATCCTTAAGGACTGGCGAGTTTAAGTTGTCGCCGGAGTGTTTTTATTGGTTGGAGTAGCATGTTATTGCGAATTAGGTGAAACAAATCAGGCGGCGACACTTGCTAAAGGTTTCAAAAACCAATCAACAGTGTGGGCGCAATGGGCAATTGCGAAGACTGAACTTGAGAGCGGTAGCGTTAGCAATGCGACGGCTAGATTCGCGAGTATCGC
>JANYFN010000259.1 GCA_025362675.1 Limisphaerales bacterium
GCCATTTTCGGAAATGATCTTCTTCTTGTTTTCCTCAATTTGCGCGGGAGACAAGTCGGTGATGTTCGCCTGGATGCCGAAAAGATTGGAATTGTCAAACGAGTTGCGGACTTGGCCTTCCAACACACCCACTACCGCCGCGATTGCGCGACGTTGGTATTCCAAATCTTCAAGTTGAATTTCCATGAGCCGAATTTCTTTGGAAACTAGCGTAGTTGCGGCGGGAAGCAAAGGCGGGACTTACGCACCGCGCAATTGAAATTTGAATTTCACGCGGATTTGGCAAATGATTGAGGTAGTCGCGCCAAACATTTTTTCATGTGCTCCCGTTACACCTACACGAAGGACGAGGCAAAATTGCGGATGCGGGATTTGATCTTGGTCTTCGGCGCTGTGCCACGCGCCAACATCCGCCCGACTGACCTCGGCCCGGTCATCCTGCCGGAGCATGACGGGTTTGCCTGCCGGGAACTGCGTTGGGGCTGGTCTGTGCCATGGGACAAATCCCCGCTCATCAATGCCAAGAGCGAAACGCTCGGCACGCTGGCCACCTTCCGTCCGCATCTGCACCAGCGTTGCCTGCTGCTGGCGGATGGCTTTTATGAAAAGGGCGTGTTGTTCCGGCAACCCGGTGGACAGGGGTTTTGTTTGGCCGGCCTGTGGCGCGAGGAATCCGGCGTGGCCAGATACACCATGCTCACCACGTCGCCCAACGCCTCCGTGTCGCCGTATCATCACCGGATGCCGTTCATCTTGAAGCTGGAGCAATATGACGGCTGGTTCGGCGACCACTGGCAGGAAATTTTGAACCAGCCCGACCATGCGCCGCTGGAAAAATTTCAGAAACAGCCGGAGTTGTTTTAGCACACGGGAATTTTTTCGCGCTGGCCGCACGGACACACCAGATAGATCGCCAGTTCGCCACTGGCTTCGTCCATGTCGCTGGCGGCACGGAGACGTTCGCCACCGCACTTGCCGCAGCGCACGATGAATTTTGCGAACGGGCTTTCCGACCGCACTGGCAGCGGCGGACGATGCCCGAAATAATAAGGCGGTGTTCCCATTGCCTGCCATGATACGCGGGTGGGTGGACAATGCCTGTCCAACCCAAATTTCAAGTGAGTTCTGCCCGGTTTTGCAGTCAGTTCTCTGACTGTGGCTGTTTCACGGCTGTTTTGAGCCAGTGCAATGTTCTCCGGGGAGCGGAATCATAAAGGCAAGACCCCGGAGCCGGGCGGTGAGACAATTTGTATTCAATCAAGAAGGTTGTCAGACACGATTAACACTGGCAGACACGTTATGCGATACCGTTATGCAAAGGCCACAACGTCCTGCTTGAAACCACTACAAGTGCCTTATTTATTGACTTTTTGCAAGTTGGTGCCGGTGGTGGGACTCGAACCCACACGACTTTTTATGGTCCCAGGATTTTAAGTCCTGTGCGTCTGCCATTTCGCCACACCGGCACAAAGCAGTTTTGGTATGCCTAAAGCTTGCGCTTGAGGTTGCTTCACTCGTGGTGACCCTGCATCAGTATAAGAAGGTTGTGGGCGGGCGCAAGCAGCCGATTCAGGACCTGTGATTCGGAGCACACGGATTCTGCTTCAGCGAGGGCGGAGAATTTCATCATTCCCAAAAAAAATACTGCGGCGCTCGCTAGCACCCAGGACTGCAAGGCGTCATATCCGTCGCTCAAGCTGAAGCGGCAATCAGGCCTTTGTTTCCAAGGGATTCATGTTGATTCAAAGCTAGATATTTTTTCGATTTCCGTTGTAATTGGAGCCTTATTCTTCCACCGGCACGACGAGGCTATCCATGATGTAATCTTTGCGTTCCGGCGTATTTTTGCCCATGTAGAAATCAAAGATTTGTCCCGACTCGGCGCGCGGAGCGTATTCCACCTGGCTCGTCCGCATTTCCTTGCCGATGAACTGCTGGAATTCTTTTGGTGAAATTTCGCCGAGACCTTTGAAGCGCGTGATCTCCGGTTTGCCACCAAGTTTTTTGATCGCGTTATCGCGCTCGGTTTCACTGTAACAATAAACAGTTTCTTCTTTATTACGGACGCGGAACAACGGCGTTTCCAAAATGTAAACGTGACCGTCGTGGACGAGTTGCTCGAAGAATTTGAAAAAATAAGTGATCATCAAATTGCGGATGTGCAGACCGTCCACATCGGCATCCGTCGCGAGAATCACCTTGTCGTAGCGCAGGCCCTCGGTGTTGTCTTCAACGTTGAGCGACTGCATGAGGTTATACATCTCGTCGTTTTTATACATCACGTCACGCTTGAGATCCCAGACGTTGAGCGGTTTGCCTTTGAGCACAAAGACCGCTTGATTATTCACGTCGCGGCAGCTCGTGATGGAGCCCGCCGCCGACTGCCCTTCGCAAATGAAGACCATCGTGCCCTTGCCTTTTTCCTTCTTCTTGTCGAAATGATTTTTGCAATCCTTCAACTGCGGGATGCGCAGTGTGATCGCCTTCGCCCGCTCGCGCGCGAGCTTCTTCACGTTCTGCAATTCCTTCCGCAACTCCTGCGTGTCCTTGACCTTCGCGATGATCGTCTCGGCAATCGTTTTGTTGCGCTGAAAAAAGTGCAACAACTCCTCGCGCACATTGTTCACCAGCTCCGTGCGGATTTCCGTGTTGCCCAATTTATTTTTCGTCTGCGACTCGAACATCGGGTCTTTCAGGCGAATCGCCACCGCGCCGACCATTGCCTCGCGCACGTCATCGCCCTCAAACTTGCCGTTGCAATACTCGTTCACCGCCTTCAGCAACCCTTCACGGAATGCGCTCAAATGCGTGCCGCCGTCGCTTGTGTATTGGCCGTTGACGAACGAAAAAAACGTTTCGCCGTAACGCGAATTGCTGTGCGTGAAACAAAATTCCAGCGTCTTGCCGCTGTAATGCAGCGGCGCATAAATGGGCTCGCTGCCGTCCACGCCGAGTTCTTCCATCACTAAATCCATCAAACCGTGGCGCGATTGAAAAGACTTCGACTCCGCGCCTTTGACATTCAGCACGAGCTTCAAGCCGGTGTTCAAATAGCTGTAATGCCGCAGCCGCCGCTCAATGTGCTCCAGCCGAAATTCGCTGCCCTTGAAAATGCTTTCGTCTGGTTCAAACTCGATGAACGTGCCGTTGGGTTCTTTCGTCTTGCCGGTGTCTTCTTGTTTTAATTTCCCGATTTTAAAACTCGCTTCCGCAAATTCGCCGTCGCGATGGCTGCGGACAAAAAAGTTTTTCGACAGCGCATTGACCGCTTTTGTGCCAACACCGTTCAAGCCGACGCTGAATTGAAAAACGTCGTCGTTGTATTTTGCGCCCGTGTTGATCTTGGAAACGCAATCCACGACTTTGCCCAGCGGAATACCGCGACCAAAATCGCGCACCGTCACGCGATTGCCGTCGAGACCGATATGGACTTCCTTGCCATTGCCCATGATGAATTCATCAATGGCATTGTCCACGACCTCCTTGAGCAAAACGTAACAGCCGTCGTCGGGATGCACGCCGCTGCCGATGCGCCCGATATACATGCCGGTGCGGAGCCGGATGTGCTCCAGCGAGGACAGCGTTTTGATTTTGCTTTCGTCGTAAATTGCTTTTGGTTTTTCAGCCATAGGAATAACAGGCGGGGAAGATGGCGCAAACTAACGCGCGTGAAAATGGAAATTTTCAAAAAAACCTAAAAGACTTCGGCAGGAAATCATAAGTAAGCTGCTTTAAGGGGGCATTGGGTTTTCCCAGCGGTTTCGGGGATCTCCCGCGAAAAGGTATTTTGAATCCTGCAAGGATCGGGTCAGCAACCATCTATCCGGGGTAATTCGGTTATGTGGATTTGCTTCTCCGAAGAAATGGCTAGGAACGATCAATCGATCGCCCGAAGTTCGAGCCGTTCAACGCGCGACTCAAAATTACCAAAACACTCCGAGAGTTATTTTACCACCGAACGCGTGTCGGCAGATTCTGGCTGGCCGTTTGACTGGCGGAAATTAAGTTCTGGCGTGACACTCTCGTTGATCGGGTTAACTGACGGGGATGGAATTTTCCGAGCGGCCTCATCTTTTGCCCAGCGGCTGCCTGCTGAACTGCCATCAGCACAATGGCAGTGATCGTGCAGCCGAACAGGAAAATGGGAAAGATGTAGATGCCCATATTATTTTTTCCGGTTGGTGGCCGTATCGGCTGCTAGAACCACGACGCGCACACCAACCCAGAGCGCAAGGATGCTCGGCACCCAAAGACCTACATAAACTCCGTAGTCGTGGTTGACTAGAAACCACAGGCCAACGCTCGCAGCGAAACTGGCGAAGGCGGCGAAGAGAAAAGAATAATCAAATTTTTTGAACATAGATTTTTTTGCTGGTGATTTCGGGGCCGGGAGCCTTGCGCTCCCGAACCCCGAAGGCTTGTTTAGTTCGGAATCAATACGGCATCAATCACGTGGATCACGCCATTGCTGGCGGCCACATCGGTCTTGATGACTTTGGCGGTGTTCACCGTTACTTTGCCGTCGTCCACCTTGATGTCGAGTTCCTTGCCGTTGACAGTTTTCGCCATCATCGTTTTCACATCGGCGGCCATGACTTTGCCCGGCACGACGTGGTAGGTAAGAATGGCGACCAGCTTTTCTTTGTTCTCCGGCTTGAGCAGGTCGGCAACCGTGCCCGGCGGTAGTTTGGCAAACGCTTCGTCGGTGGGCGCGAAGACGGTGAACGGGCCTTTGCCCTGAAGCGTCTCGACCAAGCCCGCGGCCTTGACGGCGGCCACGAGGGTGTTGAAGCTACCAGCTTTGGAGGCGACGGCAACGATGTCGCCCGGGCTGGCTGCCTCATCCGCCGCCCGAGCTACGGGCAGGATTGAGGGCAAAGCTAACAGGGCGGCGATGGCGATGATTTTAGAGACAGTTTTCATTTTTTCGTTTTGTTTATTATTGTGATTTTGAAACCGAATTCTCACCGCGAAGCAGATCGGTCGGTGATGTTTTAATTTCAACACACGACCGGCCGTCTTAAACCGGGATGAGCTTTCAAGTTTCATGGTTTGTTGATGTTCAGCCTGCCCAGTGGCAGCAACTGTGTAGAACAGTTGTATAGATTATGTGTAATGTCAACCGGTTTTCTGAAATTATTTTTTAGACGCGGTCGGCAGCCGCCGCGTCTGGGCAAATAATCAATTAAAACAGGCTTGATCTGATACATTTCTCACCCGGATTCAGGTTTTACTTGTGTTGCCGTGAATTGGTGTGTAGTATTTGTATAATTAAATGTCAAACGCCAGTCATCCGATCAAGGTTGTCGCCCAGCGCACCGGTTTGAGCGCGTTCGTCATCCGCATTTGGGAGCAGCGCTACGGCGCGGTGAAGCCGGAGCGGACCGACACCAATCGCCGCCTCTACTCGCCGCAGCACATTGAGCGGCTCAACCTGTTGCGCGAGGTCACGCAAGCAGGTCACAACATTGGTTTGATCGCGCAGTATCCTACTGAAAAATTACGCCAATTGGCCACCGAAGCGGCCAGCAACTACACCCCGGCGAATCGCCGTTCGGTGGGGACGCCTCCGCTCACTGATGCCTTGATTGACGAAGGTATCACCGCCATGAAAGCGCTTGATTCGAAAGGCATGGAGGACGTGCTCAAGCGCGGAGCCACGGCGCTGGGCACCATGGGACTGCTCCAACGCGTGGTCGCCCCGCTGGTCCAGCGGGTGGGGGAATTGTGGGTTAATGGCACCATCACGGTAGCGCATGAACATCTGGCGACGGCTGTGATCCGGGCTTTTCTGTGGAGCGCGGCGAAGCCGTATGGCGAAACAAAGAGTGGTCCTGGGCTGTTGGTCGCGACACCCGCCGGCCAGCTTCACGAACTCGGCGCACTGCTCGTTGGAGCCGTGGCCACTAATCTGGGCTGGCAAGTTACCTATCTCGGCGCGAGCCTGCCGGCGCCGGAGATTGCCGGTGCGGTTCGCCAATGTCGGGCGCGCGCCGTCGCTCTCAGTCTGGTTTATCCCGAGGATGATTCAAACTTGGCGAGTGAATTGACCCGGCTACGCGAATTACTACCCGCCGAAGTCGTGCTCTTGGCTGGTGGCCGGGCGATGCCCGCCTATCTCGAAATTCTCGAACGCATCGGGGCCGTGCAAATTGGCGACCTAGCCGACCTCAGCACCAAGCTGGCCGATTTGAGAAAACCTTCGGCAAAAAAAAGTTCGCCGCGCGCCAAGCGGGTGAAGCCATGAAGCGATCAAAATCGTCCGCCGCACTTCGAATCGCGCGTCGCACTCAAAAACTGACACCCCAAAATTTTCATGGAAAATAAAAAACCAGTTCACATCGTCGTTTTGGGCGCGGGCTTTGGCGGTCTCACATTTTGTAAACAATTAAAATTGCCGAACGCGCGCATCACGCTGGTGGACCGCACGAATCATCATCTGTTTCAACCGCTGCTCTATCAGGTGGCGACGTGCGGATTGTCCGCGCCGGACATCGCGCAGCCCGTGCGCTCCATTTTGTCCGACCGGGCCGACATCACCGTTTTGTTGGATAACGTGACCGGTTTCGACCTCGACCGAAAACAAGTGTGTCTCGAAAAAAATTCGCTGACCTACGATTACCTGGTCTTGGCGCTCGGTGGCCGGACCGGATACTTCGGACATCCCGAGTGGGAACGCTTTGCGCCCGGACTCAAATCCCTCGATGATGCCCTCCGCATCCGCAGTCACGTCCTGCTCTCGTTCGAGCAAGCCGAAAACGAAGCGAACACCGCCGAACACGACAAGCTCATGACCATCGTCGTCGTGGGTGGCGGCCCGACCGGAGTAGAACTCGCGGGTTCTTTTGCCGAACTGACGCGCACGGTTTTGAAACGCGATTTTCGGCGCATTGATCCCACGGAGGCGCGGATTATTCTCATCGAAGCCTCGAAAAACTTGCTGTCGAATTTCCCGCCGGATTTGTCGGCGAGCGCCCGCCGGCAGCTCGAAGCGCTCGGCGTGCAAGTCCGCACCGAGACTTCGGTCAAAGATATACGCGACGGTGAAGTCGAACTCGCGAACGGCGAAATCATCCATGCTGCCAACACCATTTGGGCGGCCGGAGTTTCCGCCTCGCCCTTGACGCAAAAACTCGGCGTGGACCTCGATCGCGCCGGCCGAGTGAAAGTGAATCCAGATTTAAGTCTGCCCGGTCGTCCGGAAATTTTCGCCATCGGCGATCTGGCTCTCGTGCTGCAAGCCGACGGCAAACCTGTGCCCGGGGTTTCGCCCGCCGCGATCCAGATGGCCAGTCTCGTGGCCAAAATCATCAAGCAGGAAGTCATTTCCGGTGCGAAACCGGTCGTCCGCCCGGCGTTCAAGTATTGGGACAAAGGCACGATGGCGACCATTGGCCGTTCGGCGGCGGTGGCCTGGATTGGCAAATTAAAATTTTCTGGACTGATGGCCTGGCTCGCGTGGCTGTTCATTCACCTGATCTTTCTAATCGGTTTTCGCAACCGCACGTCCGTGTTTTTGCAGTGGACGTATTCGTATTTTTCCTACAAACGCAGCGCCCGTTTGATCACTTACTTGCCGCAACCAACCACGGCGCCATTGACTCCTCGTAACTAAATTTATGAATAACGAAAATTCTCACGTGATGCTAATTGTCGGTGGTGCCGGTGGCATCGGGTCCGCCGTGGCCCGCCGAATGGCAACGCGCGGTTGTCGCGTTGTCCTCGCCGGCCGCAACGCCGAACCGCTAGAAGAAGTAGCCGCCGAAATCAACGCGCAGGCGATGCCGCTCGATGCCCGCGACAGTGCGGCGGTGGACGCTCTGATGCAATCCGTGCTAACCAGTCACGGCCGCGTGGATGGCGTGGTGAATTGCGCTGGCTCCATTCTGTTGAAGCCCGCGCACTTGATCACCGATCAGGAATTTTCCGACACCATGGCCACCAATCTCACTACCGCGTTCAATCTCGTGCGCGCCGCCACGCGCCTGATGATGAAGCAGGCCGGCGGCGGCAGCATCGTGCTCTGCTCGTCGGTCGCCGCGCGGCGCGGGTTGGTAAATCACGAAGCGATCGCCGCGGCCAAGGCGGGGGTGGAAGGCTTGGCCCTCGCCGCCGCCGCGAGCTATGCGCGATTTGGCGTGCGCGTGAATTGCGTTGCGCCCGGATTAACGCGCACGCCGATGACCCGCTCGCTGACGCAAAATGAAACCGTCGCCAAAATGTCCGCCGCGCTGCACCCGCTCGGTCGCATCGGCGAACCGACGGAAGTTGCCTCCGCGATTTGCTGGCTGCTCGATGCGGAGCAAAACTGGGTGACGGGCCAGGTGATCGGCATTGACGGCGGCCTCGGCAGCGTTCAGGCACGGAGCTAAAGCTGATATGTGTGCAGTCGTATATTTTGCGGCGGTTCCCTCTCCCCCGAGCGGGAGAGGAAGCCGGAACATCTAGAAAAAAACTTTTTATTTCAAACGCTACCAATACCTATGTCTGCCACAAAAACCAAAAAAACTTCCGCACCGACGGGTGCGTTGCGCTTCGGGCTGTGTTGCCAGTTTTTGGAGCAGCCGATTAAATTCCGCGTCACCACCGCCACCGCCATGCAGCGCCTTTCGCGGCGCGAACAACTCGCGCGCTTCGCCGAACTCTGTGCCGGCAATGCTGAATCCTTGCTGGCGGCGTTGAAGTTTTGCGCGGCAAATCAAATCGGTTCGTTTCGTATTCTCAGTCCGATCATGCCCGTCAAGACGCACCCGACGATTGGTTATCGCGTGGACGAGTTGCCCGGCGCCGACGGTATTGTGGCGCAGTTCCGGCGCTGTGGTGAGTTCGCCCGCGCCAATCGCATTCGCACTGGCTTTCATCCTGATCAATTCGTGGTGCTGAATTCGCCCGACGAAAATATCGTGGCGCGCTCCGTGGCGGATATTGAATCACAATCCGAGCTTGCGGAATGGACCAGTGCCGACACGGTGAACATCCACGGCGGCGGCGGTTATGGCGACAAACTTGCCGCGTTGGAACGATTCAAACGTAATTTGGAAAAACTTTCGCCCCGCGCCCGTGCGCGGCTCACGGTGGAGAACGACGACAAGACTTTCACGCCCTCCGACCTCTTGCCGCTTTGTCGCAGTGAAGGTGTGCCGCTGGTTTATGATGCGCATCATCACCGGTGTTTGCCCGATGAATTGTCCGTGGCGCAGGCGACCGAAGCCGCGCGCGCGACGTGGAAGAATCGCGAACCGCTGTTTCATCTTTCGAGTCCGATTGAAGGCTGGTCGGGGCCGAAGCCGGAGCGGCATCATGACTACATTGATCCCAAAGATTTTCCTGCCGCGTGGCGAGGTTGGGCACTCACGGTTGAAGTGGAAGCGAAAGCCAAAGAGTTAGCCGTCGCGCGGCTCCAAAGTGATCTGAATGTCAATGCGACTGGCGATATTGAGAAAACGCCTAGGAAAACTCCTTAACCTGAGCGCAGCGTGCCCCGACATGCATGAATGTTGAACTAAGAGCGAGAATGCAACCGGCATTTTTTGGATCGGCACCGTCGGCCAAAATAATTTGCAGCGGGTGCCGTTGGGTTTTGGAAATGAGTATTGTTAACGGAAAGACGGTGATGTCATCGCCTTGACCGCGTTGGTCGTCAGCTTTAGCCTAAGCCTATGGCAAACGCCAAAAAAAATAAACGCCAGGCCGCGTTGCTCGGCATCGGCTTCGATTCCGATGGCCATAAACGCATCACCAAAGGCGATAATTTCATGTTGGTCGGCGGCTCCGCGAATACGCACGAGCAGATGACCGAGAAGGCCATCAAGATCAACGAGAAACTCAAGGCGCGCGGCAAACAATTGGAGACGGTGAGCAAAGAGGAATTCGATGATATTGCGCACGAAGTAGGCCTCAAGAAAATGCCCGGTAAATAATGGGCACAGAGTTGGCGACTAAGAATGTGGTTTTGCAGTTTTTTGACTTTTTCGGACATGGTCAGCCGGAGTTTTTAATCTAAAGGTTCCAGACCCTAATTTTATGAAGACCCAAATCCAATCAAGCTTAGAGCATTTTATTTCTTCATTCAGATTTTTGCCGGCGGCAAACCCTTTTTGCACTCGGAGCCGTTTTTTTGCGATGCTTTGTTTGTTGCTGTCAGTGGCGTCTGGTTGGGCAGACGGTGCAATAGGTTTGGCTTCATGAAAACTGTTATCCATTGGTTTCGCCGCGATCTGCGGGTGAGCGACAACGTCGCCTTGAGCGAGGCGGCGAAGCGCGCGGAGACGTTTATTCCGCTCTTTATTTTTGAAGATGCCTTTCGCACCGGGCCGGATGTGGGGGCAGCGCGTTTGGGTTTTCTCCTGCAGTCCGTCGAGTCGCTTCGCAAAAATCTCGCGGAACTTGGTCACAAGTTAATCATCCGCTCTGGCAAGTCAGAGGAGATTCTGCCGAAGCTCGCGAAAGAAATCGGCGCGCAGGCGGTTTTTGCGAATAAACGTTACGAGCCTTACACCCAGAAACGCGACGAACGCATCACGAAGGCGCTGCTCGATGTGGGCGTGGGTTTCGAATTATTCAAGGACGCGGTGATCTGGGAGGAAGCGGAAATTCTCAATCTGGCCGGCAAGCCTTATACAGTATTTACGCCGTATTCCAAAGCGTGGAAAGCGAAGGCGATCCCGCTGCCAAAAGCAAAATTAAAAAATTCCAACACGCAACCGCACGCGCCCAATATCCCAGCGGATACATTGCCCGCAGCGACGGATGCGCTCGGCCATCCGCTGACGCAAACGATTCCACCCGGCGGTGAGCGCGCGGCGCTGGAGTTATTGCGTAAATTCATGGCCGGGCCAGTTTACGACTATAGCGCCACGCGAAATTTTCCGGCGATTGATGGTGGTTCGAATCTCTCGCCCCATCTGCGCGCGGGGACGATTGGTGTTCGGACGATTCTGGCCGAGTTGAAAAAGGCGCGGGAGCTCGCGACCCCGCCACAGGCCGCGAGTTGTGATGTGTTTCTGAACGAGCTTATCTGGCGCGAGTTTTACACGCAGGTGCTCCATAATTTTCCGCACGTCACCAAGGGTGCGTTCCGTCCCGAATATGACCAATTGAAATGGTCGGACAATCAGGAGCATTTCGCTGCCTGGTGCGAAGGGCGCACGGGTTTTCCCATCGTGGACGCCGCGATGCGTTGCTTGAATGCGACCGGCACGATGCATAATCGGCTGCGCATGATCGTGGCGATGTTTCTCACGAAAGACTTGCTGATCAATTGGCAATCAGGTGAACGCTACTTCATGAAGCAACTCGTGGATGGCGACCTGGCGGCGAACAATGGTGGCTGGCAGTGGAGCGCCGGGACGGGCACGGATGCCGCGCCGTATTTCCGTATTTTCAATCCCGTGTCACAGGCGGAAAAATTTGATGCGGAAGGGAAATTTGTGCGGCGCTGGATTCCCGAACTGAAAGATTTTTCTGACGATTTGATTCAGCAGCCATGGGAAAATCCCTTACTCCTTTCGAAATCGAAATACGCTCAACGCATTGTGTTGCACGACGAGCAGCGCGTGAAATGCCTGGCGATGTTCAAAGCGGTCAAATAGCGCGCCGGTTTAGTTTGTCCATAAAATTTGGCGTTTACCAATCGGCCTCCATCCGTCTTAATCAGGTCTAGGCCATTTTACCATGAAAAAATCATTCCATATTTCACGTCGTTCGTTTCTCCAACGCGCCGCTATCGCAGCGGCGGCTTCGGGGCTGCCGTTGTGGTTTGTGCAACGCCAACTGGCAGCCGCTGAAGCGGGCAAGCCGGTGACAAGTCCAAATGCGCGACCGGGCCTCGCCTTGATCGGCTGCGGCGGCATGGGGCAGGGCGATGCGGATAACGCGCGTCATTACGGCGACATCGTGGCCGTGTGCGACGTGGACGAGGGGCACCTCAATTCCGCCGCGAACCGTTTCACCAGTGATGGCAAATCGCCTGCAAAATATAATGATTTTCGGAAATTGCTGGAGCGGACCGATGTCAACGCCGTCATTCAAGCCACGCCCGACCACTGGCACACGCTGATCAACCTTGCGGCCGCCCAAGCCGGTAAAGATGTCTATGGCGAAAAACCACTCACGCTCACGGTGGATGAAGGAAAACACATCATCCGTGCCGTCCGAAAAAATAAAATTGTTTTTCAGACCGGCACGCAACAGCGGAGCAGCACTTATTTTCATTTGGCTTGTGAACTCGTGCGCAATCAGCGCCTGGGTAAACTCAAGGAAGTGAATGTCTTTGTGCCAGCGGGCATCCGTGGAAATAATTTCGCCAAAGTTCCAGTCCCTGCTGAATTCAATTACGACTTCTGGCTCGGTCAAGCGCCGTCGGCGGAATATTTCAAAGAACGGTGCCACCAAAATTTCCGCTGGTGGTTTGATTACGCGGGCGGGCCGGTCACCGACTGGGGCGCACACCACAACGACATCGCTCGCTGGGGTATCGGCCTGGCCGGTCCCGTGGCTGTGGAAGCGCGAATTGTCACGCCAGCTTTGCCGAACGGCTACACCACACCAAGTGAATTCGCGGCCACCCTCGACTGGGCGAATGGCGTGAAACAAACCGTGCAAACCACGATCGCCGATAGTCCTTACGGGGCGATCCTCGACGAAAAAGGCCAGCGCAACGGCATCAAATTCATCGGTGCCGACGGCTGGATCTGGGTAAACCGCGATGGGATCAGCGCTAGTTCCCCGGAACTGTTGCGAACGCCGTTGCCAGAAAATTCCGTGAAGTTGGAAGTCAGCAAGAATCACATGAAGAATTTCTTCGATTGCATGACCTCACGAAAAGATCCGATTGCCAGCGTCGAAAACGGACATCATTCCGCGTGCATCGGACATCTGATCATCATCGCGTTGCGCACCGGACTAAAACTGAAATGGGATCCGGATGCAGAGACTTTTACTGGCGACAATGCTGCCGAGGGGAACAAACATCTGGCGCGCGAAATGCGTGCGCCTTACGACTACAAGTTCGTGGCGTAAGAAATTTTCTTAATGTCACTTTCGACTTTGGCGGCGAGGTGTGCCAAAGTGCTTTTGTGAAAAAAATTATCAGTTTTCCGCGCGCTTGGTTGGCATTGTTAGTAGGCGGCACGTTTCTCGGTGTCGCTGGCTGCGCCACCGCCCCCAAGCCATCGCCGGTGCATACGGTGAGTCACGTTGATCTTAATCGCTACTTGGGCAATTGGTATGTCATCGCCAACATTCCGTATTTCTTGGAGAACGGTAAGGTGGCTTCGTATGACACCTATTCACCGCGCGCGGATGGCCGGATGAATAATGTATTCACCTTTCGTAAAAAAACTTTTGCGGCTCCCGAAAAAAGCTGGCACGGCGTCGCGTGGGTGACAGACAAAAAATCCAATGCCGAATGGAAAGTTCGTTTCCTCTGGCCGTTCACCGCGACTTACCTGGTGTTGGAGCTCGATCCAGAATATCGCTGGGCCGTGGTGGCCACGCCCGGTCATAAGTTGCTGTGGGTGCTGGCACGCGAGCGCTCGCTCGATGAACCAACTTACGCGGAAATCCTCAAGCGCATTCAGGCGCAAGGTTATGATGTCAACCGGGTGGCCAAAGTGCCGCAACCGGTTGGCAATTAATTTTCTTCGGCGCGAAAGCCGACGAACAAACTTACTCGATTATTTCTTGAACGTGCGCAGATAAGCGATCGACGCCTTGATATCCTCGTCAGAAAGTTCCGACGGTTTCATGAACGTCTTGTCGTCTTTCTTCATGCCTTCCTTCACGGACTTAAAAACGTTTTCATCCTTGAGTTCCGCCTGCACGGCTGCGTCCGTGTAATCCTTGGCACCTAATTTCTGCCCCATCTTCGTCTGGCCCTTGCCGTCGTCGCCGTGACATTTCGCGCAGTTATCCGCGTAGATGGTTTTGCCATCGGCGGCGAATGCGTTGGTCGTAAAAGCGAGCACTAGTGCTGCCGGTATCGCGAGGAGTAATGATTTTTTCATAAGTGTTGTTTGATGTTTCGTCGCCCACAATAGACGCCTTAATTTCCAAATCTTCTAATCGGAAATTGTCAGAGGCTCGACTTGATTTGCCGGTCTGTGAGCCACCTTTGCGTTGGTGGAAGAAGGATTGCCATGCGGGATTTTTTTTTAGAAACTGCCAAAAAGGAAAATTACATGAGCACACGTCTGGACGTCAAAAAAACTTACAAGCTCTACCTCGGCGGAAAATTTCCGCGCAGCGAGAGCGGACGCTACTTGCCGGCTAAATCGGCGCGGGGCGAGCACCTTGATAACTTTGCCCACGCTTCGCGCAAAGACTTTCGCGATGCCGTCGTCGCGGCGCACGCCGCGGGCGGCGGTTGGAGCAAGGCCACGGCGTATAATCGCGGACAGATCCTCTATCGCGCCGCCGAGATGCTGCAAAATCGTGCGGGCGAACTGGTCAATGAAATCGCACGTTCCACGAATGTCAGCGCGGCCAAGGCGAAAAGTGAAGTCACGCTGGCGATTGACCGGCTCGTGCATTTTGCGGGTTGGACCGACAAGTATCAGCAGGTTTTTGGGAGTGTGAATCCCGTCGCATCGCCGCATTTTAATTTCACCACACCGGAGCCGCAAGGCGTGGTCGCGGTGCTCGCACCGGATGAACCGTCATTGCTCGCGCTCGTGTCGCTCGTCGCGCCGGTGATCTTGAGTGGCAACACGGCGATTGTCGTCGCCTCCGAAAAATTTCCACTGCCTGCCGCGACGTTTGCGGAAATTTTGGCGACCAGCGATTTGCCCGGCGGAGTGGTGAACATCCTCACGGGGAAACGCGCCGAACTCGTCCCGCACATCGCCACGCACATGGATGTGAATGCGATTATCGACGGGGCAGGGGACGCTGAGTCCAGCGCGAAGCTGCAAACGGGCGTTGCGACAAATCTCAAGCGCTACGCAAATCATTCCGTGGCGGATTGGTTCAGCGCGAAAGTGGAAGACCCGTATTGGATTCTCGACACGGTGGAATTCAAGACTGCGTGGCATCCGATTGGCGTCTGATCAATTTCTTCGGCCAGGGTTGGGTGGAAAATTAAAGTCGCAGTTCCCAGTGGAGATTTTGTGCGGATGGCAGTGAAATCTAAATCGTGAGCGAGCGATCCATCGGGCGAACAAGAATGTAAACTGACACCGGGCTAAGCCAATGAGCGACGCCTCTCTCGCTCCGATTTGGTCAACCGGTGTCAGTTTACATTCTTGTTCGCCCGATGGATCGCTCGCTCACGATTTAGATTTCACTGCCATCCGCACAAAATCTCCACTGGGAACTGC
>JANYFN010000265.1 GCA_025362675.1 Limisphaerales bacterium
CATGATGCCGTTTTATTACGGCTCGAAAGCGCGCTCGGTTCCTGAATACTTGAAGATGCGTTTCGATGAACGCGTCCGTGCGCTGAACTCCATTGCGTTCGCAGTGATGACCATTTTCGCGTCCGGCATTTCGATGAACGCGCTCGCGAAGTTGCTCCACTCGCTACTCGGCTGGGATTACAACGTCGCGCTCTGGGTCAGCTCCGGCGTCGTGTTGCTCTATGTTTTGAAAGGCGGACTCACCTCGGCGATTTACACCGAAGTGTTGCAGTTCTTCATGATCGTGCTCGGCTTCGCGCCCGTCGTTTATCTCGGCTTGAGAGACGTCGGCGGCTGGCACTCCATGAACAATGCGCTCCAAACCGTCGCGGTGAATCCATCCGCACTTTACCTCAAAGATGCCGGGACGACTTACGCCACGAACGCGTGGACCAGCGCCTGGCAACCCGTGCTCGCCGGCCCCGCGCATAATCCGATGGGCGTGGATTGGTTCGCGATGATCTTCGGTCTCGGCTTCGTGTTGAGCTTCGGCTACTGGTGCACGAACTTCCTCGTCGTGCAACGCGCGATGGCCGCGAAGAACATGACCGCCGCGCGTAACACACCGCTGGTAGCCGCCGTGCCGAAAATGTTTTTTCCACTCCTCGTCATTGTGCCCGGCATGATCGCCGCCGCGCTGACCACGATGCCACCTAAAGCAGGCCAAGAAGGTTATCGCATCCCGCCGCCGGTCGTGGCGCAGGCGGATTACGACAAGGCTGTTGTTGCGGTGAAAGCAATTTCTTTGGTGGACAACGCTGGTATGAAAGCCACGAGTAATGATTCGGTTAAGCTCGTGAGCGACGCGCTGGGCAAAAAAGTAGATTCGGGAAAAGTGCTTTCACTCGTTGCCGCCAACGCCGCGAGCAAATTGTCTGACACGCAAATCCAACAGGGCCTTTACAACAGCATCGCGGAAAATGACTACGATGGCGTGATTCTTTCACTCGTGAAAAAATACTGCCCCGCCGGTCTGCTCGGCCTCGCGCTGACGGCTTTGCTCGCCTCGTTCATGTCCGGCATGGCGGGCAACGTCACGGCGTTCAACACCGTGTTCACCTACGACATTTATCAAGCCTACTTCGCGAAAGGCAAAAGCGACGCGCACTACATGTGGATGGGCAAAGTCATCACGGTGGTCGGCATCGGTTTGAGCATTATCGCCGCATATTTCGCCTCCATGTTCAACAACTGCATGGACGTCATCCAGCTCGTCTTCGGCTTCGTGAACGCGCCGCTGTTCGCCACGTTCCTGCTCGGCATGTTCTGGAAACGCGCCACGGCTACCGGTGCCTTCATCGGCTTGTTCTTCGGTATCGCCAGCTCGGCAATTTTCCACGCGTTGACCACCACGCCCGGCAATCTGGATGCCGCCGGTCACATCATCAATGTCGCCAAAGGCGGCTACCTCAAAATCGTGCAAGTTTTCCCCAGCGAAATGGCACAGAACTTCTGGCTCGCCGCCTTCGCCTTCATCGCATGTTTCGCCTTTACCTTGGTGATCTCGCTCGCGACCAGCCGCACCAAATCTGACTCGGATTTAAAAGGCCTCGTCTATTCGCTCACGCCCAAAATCGTGGATAACAACCAGCCGTTCTACCAGCGCCCCGCCGTTATCGGCATCGTGCTGTTGATCGTCTGCGTCATCCTCAACTTCCTTGTCTGGTGAACCAACAACCTTAACCAAAAAATAAAAATTATGGGACTCGATATCCGCTGGCCGATTGGCCTCATGTTCACACTCATTGGTTTGCTGCTGGCTGTTTATGGCTTGATCGTGAAATCAGATCACGCAATTTCGCTCGGCATCAACATCAACTTCATCTGGGGCATCATCCTGCTCGTGTTCGGCGTGCTGATGCTGCTCGGCGCGATGAATGGCAAAAAAAATCCACCGACGCACTGAACTGGCAATTGCCTTCGCCGCGCCGGGGAATTATTTTCTCCGGCGCAATTTTATTTTATGACGCTCCAAGAACTGACCGCCCACATAACGGCTGAATTTCAAAAAACTTACGGCCGCGCACCGAGCTACATCGCCGCCGCGCCCGGACGCGTCAACGTCATCGGCGAACACACGGACTATAACGACGGCTTCGTTTTGCCAATGGCCATTGAGTTTTACACGATCATGGCGGCGGATAAACGTCCCGACGGCGCGGGCATCATCACCTTCCGCAGCACTTCGCAACCAGACGCGGCGACGATTGATTTGTCGCAGCCGGTCAAACCCTCGACGCCCAAATGGGGAAATTATCCGCGCGGCGTCGTCGCCGGTTTTTTGGCGCGCGGCATCAATCCCGGTGGACTCGATGTGTTGCTGCATTCCACCGTGCCGCTCGGCAGCGGCTTGAGCAGCAGCGCCGCGCTGGAAGTTTGCACCGCGACGTTGATCGAGGCCGTCACCGGCCAGACGATTGACCCGATTGAGAAAGCCTTGCTCGCGCAGAAAGCCGAACACGATTTCGCAAACGTTCCCTGCGGCATCATGGATCAATTTATTTCCGCGCTCGGTCGCGAAGGACATTTGCTCTTGCTCGATTGCCGCACGCGCAAAACCGAACTCGTGCCGATGAACGACCCCGCCGTCGCGCTGCTCATCATTAACACAAACGTGAAGCACGAATTATCCGGCGGCGAATATGCTGAACGCCGCGCGCAATGCGAAGAAGCCGCGCGCAATCTCGGCGTGAAATCTTTGCGCGATGTGACCGCTGAACAGCTTGAAGCGAACAAAGGAAAATTGTCCGAACTGGTTTATCGCCGCGCCCGTCACGTCATCGGCGAAATCACGCGCACGCCGCAAGCGGCCAAAGAAATTCGCACCTCGAATTGGACAGCGGCCGGACAACTCATGTATGCCAGCCACGCCGCCTTGCGCGATGACTACGAAGTGAGCTGCAAGGAACTTGACGCAGTAGTTGAAATTGCTGAAGGCATTGGTAACACTGGCGGAATCTACGGTTGCCGCATGACCGGCGGCGGCTTCGGAGGTTGTTGCGTGGCGCTCGTGAAGGCGGTTGAAATTAAGTCCATCGCCAAACAAATCGAAGCGGCCTACAAAATAAAAACGGGTATTGCCGCCACGGTTTTTAGTTCTCGCCCAGCAGCTGGTGCGACGATCATCAAGGGCTGAAAATTTTCAATCGCGGATGGGCACGGATGTAGCGCAGGCTTTCCAGCCTGCGGGTTCTGGCGACTTTCCAGTCGCCAGTTCGGGCGGTGAGCATTGCGCGCGTGAAACCACAGGAATATCCCGCCAACCCGCAGACAGGAATGTCTGCGCTACGGAAACTGTCATCCGTGGTTGCCTGAAATGAAACATATCCTCGATATCGGCCACCTGGACCTGCGGCTTTTTTTCAAACACCGCAGCGCGTATGTCTGGCTCTTTGCGATCCCGCTGGCGTTCGTTTATTTCATGGGCTTCGCGAATCGCGGCGCGGGCAAGCCATACGACCGCACGCCGCCGGTGTTGATTGAAAACGCGGATACGAATTTTCTCAGCCAGATTTTTCTCGAAGAATTGACCGCGCAAAAGATGTGGCTGCTCGATCTGACGAACCGCGAATCCGCCGCGCGCGTGATCCAGATTCCTGCTGGCTTCACGAGTAACACGCTGAATTTTCAACAGACAAAACTGAAATTTTTGAAACGCGATGATTCCGGTGATGCGGACGCCGCGCTCATCGAAGTGCACCTCGTCCGCGCATTGATTGCGCTCAATGGCCACTTGCTCGAAACGGCGGCGGAGACGAATGCCACGGGAACATTCAGCAAAATGCAGCTTCGTGAAATCATGGCAAAAACCAATCCCGTGAGCCTGCACGCCAGCTTCGCCGGACGCCAGCCGGTGCCGTCGGGTTTTAATTTCTCGCTGCCCGGGAATCTCGTGATGTATATCATGATGAACCTGCTGATCTTCGGCGGTTCGACCATCGCGGCGGAGCGACGCAACGGCGTCATCAAGCGATTCATGGTGCATCCGGTCACGCATTTCCAGATCGTCATGGGAAAAATCTACGGC
>JANYFN010000033.1 GCA_025362675.1 Limisphaerales bacterium
GTAATCTTCTAATCAGCGACAGTGGCAACAATGCCATCAAGAAGTGGACGGCGGCGAACAACGTGGTGACCACCCTGGTTGATTCAGGCTTGAATAATCCCCAAGGGATTGCAGTCGATGGATCGGGCAATGTTAACATCGCCAACACGGGCGATAACACGATCAAAGTGTGGAAGGCGAAGGACAACACGGTGTCCACTTTGATTGGCTCCGGCCTCAGCGGTGCGACCGGCGTAGCTGTGGATAGTGCCCGCAACCTTTTCGTTGCCGACACCGGCAACAACGCCATCAAAGAAATGGTCAATGCTTTTGTAAACCCGGCCGACCACTTTGAAGGTGCCGACGCGGGCACTGATATCCCGATGGTATTGCCACTTACGGCCAATTTGCTTGCCCCGTTCACTCCCGTCGGCGACCAGTCATGGTTCACGGTCAACACGAGTAACGGCGTCGTCAGTTTTGCTTTCACCGTCAATGCGGGGGCCGCCCGCACCGCTCATCTGACACTGCTGGGGCAATCCATTCTGATTGTTCAAGCGGGCGTTTCCTATGCCATCGGCACGCCAGCATTGTTAGAGGGGCCAGCAACGGGCACGGACAGCGTCGTGGTGGCTGCGAGTCCAGCTATTGCCACTTGGACGGCTTCGACAAACGCCGGTTGGTTGCATCTGACAACGGCGAATCAAAGTGGCGTGGGTAGCACTAACGAGATTTTTAGTTTTGATGCCAACCCGGGTATCACGCGCACCGGCACGCTCACCATCGCTGGCCAGACGCTAATGATCGCGCAAGCCGGCTCCAACTATGTTGCGGCCCCGGCTCCCGTGACGTCGCTGGTGACGACGGGTTTAAGTCAGCCGCTTAGCGTCGCCGTGGATGGCGTCGGGAATGTTTACATCGCGGATCGGGGCAATAACGCCATCAAGGAATGGGTCACGGCCAGCAATATCGTCAATACGCTGGTGGCTTCTGGATTGTCGTCTCCGTTCGGTGTGGCTGTAGATGCGTTGGGAAACGTTTACATTGCGGACACCGGCAATAATACGATCAAAGAGTGGTTGGCGGCGAGCAACACCGTGATCACGCTGGTGGCATCGGTTTTATCCTCTCCCATTGCGGTAGCGGTGGATGGCCCCGGCAACGTTTATATTGCCGACACCGGCGGGATCAAGAAGTGGTCGGTTTTGAATAACACCGTGACCACAATTGTGTCTATCTTTTCACCCGCCGGGGTCGCGGTTGATGCCGCAGGAAACGTCTATATCGCTGACAACTCCAGCTCGATCAAAAAATGGACGGCGGCTAAAAATACCCTGACCACCTTGGTTTCCGGACTGAACGCGCCGGCGGGTGTTGCCGTGGATGGCGCCGGCAACGTTTACATCGCCGACACCTTCAATAGTGCGATCAAGAAATGGACCGCAGTGAACAATGCCGTCACCCCGCTGGTTGCTTCGGGATTAAATCGTCCAGAAAGTGTCGCGGTGGACAGCTCGGGTAATGTCTATATAGCCGATTCCAACAATAACGCCGTCAAAGAATTGCCGCGCGCCTTTTTAGATCCGGCGGCCAAGCTGGAAACTTCTGCCGCTGGCACTGATGCTTTTCCCCCGTTGCTGCCGACTAATGCCAACGTGCTTCCCCCGTTCTCGCCGGCGAGTGATCAACCGTGGCTGACCTTCTCAGGGGTCGCAAGCGGCGGCGTGAGCTTTACCTTTGGTGCCACAATTTCCAACCGTGTCGCGACCATTACTCTATTCGGACAACCCATTACGATTACCCAATCAGCGCCTCCAGTTCTTCTAGGAGCCAAGATGCTGGCCAATGGCGTATTTCAGTTTGCGGTAACTAGCGGTGTTACCAGTGCCTCCTTCACCGTGCTGACGACCACTAACCTCTCCTTGGCCGCGTCAAACTGGAGCGTGGTTGGCGCAGCCACAAACATTGCTCCTGGATTATTTCAATTCACCAGTCTTGTCGCCACGAATGAACCACAACGCTTCTATCGGGTCTCTTCTCCCTAAGCAATACCGTTCATAAAATCGAACCCAAGGATTTGGAATAGTAGGAGGTGGGCCATATGTAAGAGCCTGCGAGCGGCAGGATAGCATGCTTTGTGAGTTGCTTACGAGCCGGACGTTTCACGTAAACAAATCGGGCTAAAATTTCTGCCTGCCGTGAGCATCAAAGTCATGTGTCGTTGCACCAGCATGTGATGTAGTTCCAGAACCGAAAATATGAGGTCAAACGAATTAAGGGTGAATCCAGTCCACCCATTATTAAAAATTCCCATTTCTGTCCCACACACCCGTCCGAACCGTCCGGCACATCAAGCACTCCGATGTGATATAAAGGGTGCGGTTTGAAGTTCTTTCCCACCCCAATCTCACGTCTAAAATTGGTCTTGGGGTTAGGTTTGACCCCTTTACCTTTTATACTACATTCTGTCACGTTACCCTAATCTCGCCCTATATTCCTTGTCCAATTCCCTCCTTTCTTTTAGTGCCCTTTGCCTGACTTGCTCTAAACAAGCTTCCCTATCAATCTCCGGCTCTTTGCACAACTTCTCGACCAACTCTTCGCCCACCCCCATACTCATTAAACCGAATCTCTTCTTAGCTTTGGCCATGAAGTCGGAGTTAGGAATTCGTAGGAGCTCAATTAAATGCTCAGTAATAGCCTTTGCGCTTAGTTCTGGGAGCTTGATGTCTGGATTTGGATTCATTGGGTTTGAGCGTCCAGAACACTAACTCCAAATCTAGCTGCCATATCAATCAGCTTCTCCTTCGTTTCGGTGGCTAAGCCCAATTGATGTTTCTCGGATGCGCCAAATGCGCCGAAGTGGTTTGCCGCTGTGGAAGTGATTCGCCTTGCGATAGATCAGGAGTGGCTTCATAAGGCCACAAGGGATATTGCAAAATATTGGCGGAGCAAACGGCAGGCGGGGATGAGTTCACTGCCAGGTTCAAACTCAGGCAAAAATGAGCAAGGCGATAGAAACTGCGAATTTCTGGACACGGACGCATGCACTGTTAAGCTATCCAAACGTAACTTTAAGAAGTCTGTGAAACTGAAATCTAAGAAGGCGGGACATTTTTGGGGGGCGGTAGCGGGAGGGGTTGTGATTCTGGCGTCTAGTGCGTCGGCGCAAAATCTCTTTGTGTCGTCGTATTCTGATTCCACCATTTATGAAATGAAACCAGACGGAACGCGACAGGTCTTTGCTTCTGGTTACGGGGTCTATCAGCCTTATTTTTTGGCTTTTGATAATGGGGGTAATTTATTTGTAGCGTCGGGGGGTATTTTTAAATTTGCGCACGATGGAACACAGACCCTATTTAGTGGATCCTTCGCTCCCTACGGCATTGCCTTTAACAGCGCTGGAGAGTTATTCGCCTCTGACTTTGCTTACACAGGCAACATTTATAAATTCACTTCAACTGGAGAGCAAAGGCTCTTTGCCTCTCGCTTGATTGGTCCTACTGGTCTAGCGTTCGACCGTGAAGGCAACCTTTGGGTGTCCTCTGTAGGATGGGACCCTGGCTCAGGCAAAATTTATAAAATTGCGCCTGACGGAACGCAGAGCCTCTTTGCGACCGATTTGGGATACCCAACCGGTCTGGCATTTGACAGAATGGGAAATCTATTTGTGGCGGAAGATCAGAGTGGTTCGGTCGAAGAATTTAAGCCAGACGGAACGCGAAGCACTTTTGCCTCCGGGTTATTTGTCCCTGAACAAATCGCCTTCGATGGTGATGGCAACTTGTTTGTGGCAAATTATGGTGGTGGTGGACCAGGAAGCGTAACCGAAATCACGCCGGACGGAATCAAAAGCACTTTTGCTGACTTTAATACAACCGGAGTGGCTTTCAAGCCCGGCAGCACGCCAGAACCATCCGTTTTGGCCTTAATGAGTGTTGGGACGGTTGCGATTCTTCTTGGCCGTAAGCGCAGCAAATAGTTTTAGCCGGAATATGTTTCACCTAAATCTTCACCTGATGATCGGTGAATGAGCGTTAATCTGGTAATGGGGTAGCAATGACCAAGCGGTCTCAAAAATTGCTTGAACGCCCATAAAATATAGCTAGATTCGACTTGAAACAGAGTGTGTTAGGCTCGGAACGGTGCTGGTTCCTCGTTTGATTCCGACCCTCGCCTCCATCTGAAACACCAGTGTTTTCCGGTTTTATTTTCGGTTGTTGGGCGTCATTCTAATTCAACCTTTCATAGGTGGTCAGATTGAACCGTTAATTGATATTTACCGGAGGCTATTTCAAAAACGGCTTCGCCATTTTCCTGCCCGAGAAATTTTACTTCGGGTGACTTCATGGCAGCGCTGCCATCCTCAAAAATTTGATCCGGTGATTGCGCGGGAATAAAAACCGTGGCGGTGGTGTTTGGCGGAATTGTCAGATCGAGCGTGAGGCTTGTATGGCCGCGCCGCCACTCGGTCGTGATTGGGCCACGGACAGAATCGTAGCTGGCTTTCACTCGGATCAGGTCGCCGACGATGGCGGGGCGTATGATAATTTTTTTGAAGCCTGGTCCAGTGGGGTCGGACGCGATGCCGGCTAGATCGTGGAAAAACCATTCGTTGAGCTGGCCGAGCATGAAATGATTTTGCGAGCCAAAATTTCCGACACCCGCGTCCCATTTTTCCGTCAGGCTGGTCGCACCCATTTTCAATTGATAACCGTAGCCAGGTTTGTCCGACTGGTTATTCATTTTGAAGATTACGTCTGAACGTCCGTTTTCGGCGAGGGCGCGCAAGAGATAGCGGTAGCCGACATCGCCAGCGGTCAATGCATTCCCGCGCTTGCGCACGTCCGCAACAATGGATACAAGCACCTTTTGACGATTTGTCGCTTCGACGAGATTCATCACGACGGCGAGCGAGTTAGCGCACTGCGAGCCGGTGGCGTATTGGCCGGTGGCCGAATTAAAAAACTTCTCGTTGAACGCTGCGCGAATTTGTTCGGCAAGCGCCTCAAATTGTTTTGCCTCGTCCGGCTTGCCAATCAATTCAGCAGTGCGCGCGAGAATCCAATTGTAATGCTGGTAAAACGCGGTGGCGGTGAGTGCAGGCGGCGTGAGCTGCGAACCCCACGGCGGTTTCGGGCCGAGATCATACCAGTCGCCCAGACCAGTGGTGACGATGTGATTTGTCGCCGTGCTGCCGAGAAAGGCGACGTAACGTTTCATATCCTCGTAGTAGCGGCGGAGCAGGGCCAGGTTGCCGTTGAATTCATACTGTTGCCACGCGACCATCAAGAATGCACCGCCCCACTCGGGCGAATTGCGGAACGCATCGGTGAGATTGGTTTTGCTGGCGATGAAATATTCCGGCGCGATGTTGGGCACAAAACCATTTTCCAACTGCGCGTCGGCCATGTCGTTCATGGATTTTTGCAGCAGCGGGGCCAGGTCGAAGTTGTAGCGTAACGAAGGACCGTTGAGGTGGGTTTCCTCCAACCAACCCAGTTTTTCGCGGTGCGGGCAATCGGTCATCAGGCTCATCATGTTGCTGCGCTGCGCCCAGCGGATGAGTTGGTAGATGCGGTTAAACAGCGGGTTTGAAGTTTCAAATTCGCCGATTGCTTTTGCCGAAGAATGGAGGACGACGCCCTCCATTTTTTTAATTTTCGGCAACGGTTCGCCGTTTTTCGCCGCATGAAGTTCTACTTGATAATAGCGACAACCTTGGTAGAAAAATTTTGGGAACCAATGCTCATCGCCATCACCGCTCAAGGTGTATTCCCACCACGCGGGCCGAACGCCGTCTTGCGTGCAACTCGCACGATCCACCGTGCCGTCCGGCTTCAGCAGTTCGGCGGGAATGATGCGCACGAATGAACCGCGAGGGCCGCTGACCGCGAGGCGCGGCATTTGGGAAACATTCTGGCCGAGATCATAAACAATGACGTTTGTGCTCAAAACTTTCGCGGCGATTGGCTTCAAATTTTCAATGGCGCGAATCGGCGGCGCGGCGCAGGACAGACCTTTTAAAATTCCGCCCGGGCCGGAAGTTTCAATCGCGGCGGTCCATGAGGCAGCCGACTTGAAATCGGGTTGATCCCAACCTTTTTGAACGAGGCGCGCGTCAAAATCTTCACCAGCAAAAATGTTGTTGAACGTGATTGGACTTAGGCCGGCGTGCCAGCTTGCATCGGTGCCGATGAGTTCGCTCGTGCCGTCAGCGTAGTCGAGCTGGATTTGCGCGATGGCTTGGAGCGGGCCGAAGGACTGACGAAATTTGACGTAACGAACCTTGTCGCCGCCGATGTGATACATGCCGTTGCCGAGAATGATGCCGACAGCGTTCCGGCCGCGATGCAACTGCGAAGTCAAATCCAGCGTGTCGTAGAGGCAGGTTTTTTTGTATTGGGTCCAACCGGGCGCGAGTAGGTCGTCGCCAATTTTTTTCCCATTCGCGGATAATTCATATTGCCCGAGGCCGCAGACGTGGACGATGGCGCGGCGCAAACCGCTTTTGACGGTGAATTCGCGGCGCAGCAAAATACTCGAAGCATTTGTGGGCGCGCTAATCCACTTCGCCTGCCAGTCTGACGGCTTCAACAAGCCCATGGTCCACGTCGCGGTTGGACTCCATTTGGAAACTTTCCCGGCAGCATCCCAGACGCGCACTTTCCAGAAAATTTGTTGCGCTGATTTCAGCGGGCTGCCCGCGAACGGAATTTGAATCGTCTCGTCGGAAATAATTTTCCCGCTGTCCCACGCCTCGCCCAGATTTTTTTTCAAGGCGGCTTCGCTCGCGGCGGCGAGAATCTGATAGGCCGTCTGCCGGTCGCCACGTTCGGCCGATTCCAAAATCCAATTCAGGCGCGGCGACGACACGTCCACGCCGAGCGGATTTTCCCGCTGTTCGCAGCTGAGCCGGCTGACCGTCATCGCCGTGCCGGTCAGCGCTGATAAAAACAACATTGAAAATAGCAGCGGTAAAAATTGTTTTATGAACATACGATGAGCCGCCAGAATTATAGAGAATGTCGGGCCACGCAATTTGTTTTCCATGCGTGAACACGTTGCCAGCCAGCGGCGCGGAACAAATTGCCATACGGGAACGGGCGTTTGTGCTTGTCGCTCCCTTTGGCGTTCACCTGTTTTGGGGAGGCTGCCGCAGCGAAATCCGACTATCCAATCACCGAGCTGGCGGTCTACTTTGAGATGTGATTCCATTGCTGTATCCGTATGCCCCGCCACGTTCGCATGACTTCGTTTAGCCGCCTTTTTTCTTGGCCGCTGCGGGCGCAATTCTGCGCTGGTGGCTTCGGCATTTTCAAATGCCGGATGATTTTTTTTCTGGCTCTGTTTCTAGCGGCTAATTTATTTCCATCTGCCCGCGCGGCGGAGACGAACAATGATTTGTCGCGCTGGCGGATGATTGACGTGCCGCGTGACGCTACGAATGGCCTGGGCCGGTGGATTTGGTCGGCGCAAACAACCGACAAACAATTTTGCCAGTTGTGGCGGGCGTTTGAAATTCCGCCGGGCGCAAAGGTGTCCCGAGCGCTGCTGAAAATGACGGTGGACAATGGTTATCGTTTTTTTCTGGACGGGCGCGAGCTGGGGCAGGGCACGGAGTGGCGCGCGCTGACGCAATACGACATCACCTTGCTGCTCACTCCGGGGACGCACACGCTGGCGGTGATTGCGTTTAATGATTTTTTGCAGGCCGGTCTGATTCTCGGCCTGCGCGTTGAACTAGCGGATGGACGGGTCATCGAGGTCAAGTCGGATGAAAGCTGGCGGATTGTTCCCAATGATGAATCCGGCTCGGAATTCAAAAAGCAGGCGGCGGCCAACTGGCCGACGGCGAAAATCCTCGGTGCGCGGGACAGCTCGCCGATGTGGTGGACGGATCGGCCGCTGGACTTTGTGACCGTCGCCCAATTCAAGCCGGTGGAAATTCCGCTGTGGCATCAGGGCTGGTTTCACGTTGCACTGGCTTCGTTTTGCGGCTTGGCGTTACTCGTGAGTTTGTGGTTGATGGCGCAACTGATTGTGCAGAACAAGGAACATCAGTTGTTGAATCTGGAACGTTCGCGGATCGCGCGGGACATTCACGATGACGTCGGCACGCGGCTCACGAAATTAGTTTTGCAAGGCGAAGTGGCGCAAAGCACGCAGCCGGCGAATTCTCAAGTGCGGCGGCAGTTGGACACGATCTGCGAAGGTTTGCGCGGCGTGCTAGGCGCGATGGACGAAGTGCTGTGGGCGGTGAATCCCCGGCACGATACGTTGGAAAACTTCATCGCCTACCTCTGCGACTATGCGCAGACGTTTTTGCAAAATACAAAAATCCAATGTCGGCTCGAAGTGGAGGCGGATCCGCCCCCACTCAATTTCGATCTCCCCTTGCGGCGCAGCCTGCTGCTCGTCGTCAAGGAAGCCCTGAACAATGCCGCCAAATATTCGGACGCCAGCCAGTTGACGTTGCGAATTTATCGTAACGGTCAAAAGCTCGTCGTCGTGGTGGAAGACAACGGAAAAGGTTTTGACATGAGCCAAGCGCGACCGGATCGCAATGGCCTGACGAACTTATTTCAACGCATGACTGAAGCGGGCGGTGAATGTCAGATCACGACGCGTCCGGGCGCCGGCTGCCGGGTGGAATTCAGCTTGCCCTTATCCGGGCGACCGGTTCGCCACTGGTTTTTTAATCGTCCGCCACCGTCGGAGCCGAACGCACATTCGATGGAACATCAGGCCGCCGCGCCCGAAAATAGGGAGTCATCAAGGAATTAAATTTATGAAGCCGCGCAAAACGGATGCCAATGTTGTCAGTCCTGCCAAAGCTAAAATTGTATTGGTTGAAGATCAACCGGATGTCTCCGAGAACTTGAGTCGCTTGATCAATTCCTTTCCCGATTTCACCTGCCTCCGCACCTGCATCTCGGGCGAAGAAGCCGTGCGGGAAATTCCCGCGCTCCAGCCGGATGTGATTCTGATGGATATTTTTCTGCCGCGCATGTCCGGAATTGAATGCACCGCCCGGCTCAAAGCCATTTTGCCGAACACCCAAATCATTATTCTCACCGCGATGAATGATCGCGAACTGATCTTCCTCGCACTCGAAGCCGGGGCGGACGGGTATCTCCTAAAAAGAACCAAGCCGGCTGATTTGCGACAGGCCTTGATTGATGCGCTTGAAGGTGGCGCACCGATGACCAGTCAGATTGCTCGGCGCGTCATCGAAACATTTCGACGCAAGGTAAAGACGCAGGAACAAGCGGTTGGTTTGTCCGCGCGCGAAGAAGAAATCCTCGTGCTCCTCACCAAAGGCTTGTCCAATAAATTGATCGCCGATCAAATTGGCTTGAGCTATGACACTGTTTCCAGCCATTTGAAACGCGTCTATCAAAAACTTCACGTGAACTCCCGCACCGAGGCCGTCCTCCGCTATCTCGCCCGCGACGGTAAAAGCCTCGGCGAACGGCCCTAACACAGCATCCTATGCCCCGGCGCGGCGAATGAGCGTTTACCTGCCGCCACGGGAGAAACATAGCCTCCCCCATTCAAGTGATGCCTTTGACCTGTTTTGGGCAATGGCGCGCCCTACTTATCCCGCCTAATTTGATTTATACCCGAACCATATCCGGCTTTAGCTTTGAGATATTAAGGGTTTGAAAAAATATGAGAGACCAGATTAATCCCGTTATATCCCGGCGGATAAGAGCGTTCACCTTGATTGAGTTGCTGGTGGTCATTGCCATCATCGCCATTCTCGCGGCGATGTTGTTGCCAGCTTTGGCCAAGGCGAAAGCGACCGCGTATCGCGCGCAATGCACGAGTAACCTTAAACAATGGGGGCTGGCTGTGAACATGTATGTGGGCGATAACGGCGACCGCTTCCCGGATATGTCCACGACCATCAATGGCCAAGTCTCCGGAGCGCATGATCTGGCTTGGGTGCCGTTTGCTTGGAACGCAACTTTTTTCCCTTCCTATCTTTATAAGAATAAAGCTGGCACCACTGGCACCGAACGTTCGGGCAACGACGTCATTTATTGTCCCACCGATGTGTGGCATCGCTGGTATGAAACGCAGCCCGGCTACACCACCAACCTCATCGGCTACAATTACCTACCCGGTCGCGACACCGCCGGGGCGGCCAAATACGATGGTGCGTCTCCCAGTTTGCAACAATGGGCGTTGCGAAAAAAAATCGGCGGTTCCTACCGCCTCGCGCCCGTGATGATTGACCGGATCCAGCAATTCAATACTGGTTGGGTCGAGCTAGGCATCGCCAACAGTTCTCATCGCAACTCGGGTAATGTTCCCGCCGGCGGCAATTTTCTTTTCGAAGATGGCCATGTTGATTGGCGGAAATTTTCCTGGAGCAGTCCGATACCCACGCCCGCCAACCCGCGCAATGCGGCCGGCCAAATAGATGTTGGCTGCACTATGTTTGGCACGTATGTCGAATACTATCGCCCCTCTGATTTGACTGCTGGTCCGTGGTGAACCTCAAGTTGCATGCAAAAGCTGTCAAACTTGCGGCGCCTTCTTTTATTTGCGTTTCTGCTATTAACTCCATCGCTGTTTGCTGCTTTGATGCAAACCAATCTGGTTTGCGAGTATCGCCTCAATCCCCTCGGAATAGATGTGGCGCAACCGCGTTTGGGGTGGACGCCGCAATCTTCCCTGCGCGGCGATAAACAGACCGCGTATCAAATCCTCGCCGCCTCGTCGCCCGCGTTGCTCGATGCGAACACCGGCGATTTGTGGGACAGCGGGCTGGTTGTTTCTGACAAGCAAAATCAAATTCCTTACAACGGAATAGCTCTGCAAACGTCGCAGCAGGTTTTCTGGAAAGTTCGCGGGTGGGATGTCAACGGCCTCGCCTCGCCGTGGAGCGCGACGGCGACGTGGACGATGGGCGTGTTGAATACGAACGACTGGCAGGCGCAATGGATCATGGGCTTGCAGCGCAAATCCATCGGCTACCACGCGCAAACTTCCACGACGCAGAACACGACCAAGTGGGTGCAAGTGGATTTGGGCGCGGCGTATCCGATCACCAGCATTCGATTACATCCTAAGTGGCATCAGGCCATGCCGGGCTACGGATTTCCGGTGCGCTTTCACATTGAAATTTCCAACGACCCAACGTTTGCCTCTTCAAATTTGGTGGTAAACCAGACGACCGATTTGACGAGTCTTGGTTATTTGCCGCAACAATTTTCCGTCGCCAGCATTGTTGCGCGCTATGTCCGCGTCACGGCGACCAAACTTTATTACTATGCAGCGGGCAACAATTATACCTTTGCCTTGAGCCAGCTTGAAGCCATCAGCGGCGGAACTAATGTCGCGCTGAACGCCGCCGTGACGTCGCTCGACAGCATCGAACAATTCGGCTGGGGCGCGGCTGGTCTCACGGATGGCGCGGGTTTTGTTGGTTGCGATTACGGGCGGCGTATCCGTCGCGAATTCACCGTGCAGCCCGGATTGAAGCGCGCCATCGCGCACGTTTCCGGCCTCGGCGAATACGAACTTTCAGTCAACGGAAATAAAATCGGAACCGATCTACTTTCGCCCGGCTGGTCGGCTTACGGCAAAACCGTTCTCTACGATACGCGCGACATCACCGCGCAAATTCAAACCGGCACGAATAACGCCATCGGTCTCATTCTCGGCAACTCCATGTATAACATCACGCCGGGCTACGGACGTTATGTGAAGTTTCAGCAAAGCTTCGGGCCGCTCCGCGCGATGGTGCAACTGCGTCTCGACTACACGAATGGCACGTCGCAAGTCATCGGCAGTGATGCGGGTTGGCTGACCGGGCCGGGTGCCATCGCGTTCGAAAATGTTTATGCGGGCGAAGACTACGACGCACGTCTTGAGCAAGCCGGCTGGAATCAAATCGGTTTTACGAATTCGCAATGGACGGCGGCGGTGTTGACGAACGGGCCGGGCGGAACGCTCAAAGGTTTGTCCTGCGCCGCGCCGCCGATTGGAAAGTTCGACGTGTTCACGCCCATCAGCACGAACATTATTTCTCCGACTGTAATCGTGTATGACCTCGGCCAAAACGCCACGTTGATGCCGCAGTTGCAAGTCACCGGTCCGCCCGGTTCGTATGTGGACATCATCCCGTCCGAACTTTTAAGCACCAATGGTTTGGTGGACCGAACGACCTGCACACAAGACAGCACGCCACCGCTGCCGGCGTGGTGGCAATACACGCTCAAAGGTAGCGGCACTGAAACGTGGACGCCGCAGTTTTTCACCCACGGCTGCCGCTATTTGCAGGTTCAACTGTCTCCGACTTTCGGCGGCAGCACATTGCCAACCGTGCAATCGCTGCAAGCGGTGGCGGTGCATTCCACGTCCACACCAATCGGCACGTTCAGTTGTTCCAATCCGCTCTTCAACCAGATTTACAATCTCGTGCGCTGGGCGCAGATGAACAACATGATGAGCCTGATGACGGATTGTCCGCATCGCGAGCGGCTCGGCTGGTTGGAGGAAGATCATTTGAACGGGCCGTCGCTGCGCTACAATTTTGATTTTGCGCCGCTGTTTTCCAAAATCGAAAACGACATCGCCGACAGCCAGTATGCCAATGGCTTCGTGCCGAACATCGCGCCGGAATATTTTCAGACCAGCAGCAGCTTGAACGATCCGTATCACAATTCGCCGGAATGGGGCAGCACGTTCATCCAAGGCGCGTGGCAACAGTATCAATTTTCCGGCGACGTTTCATTGCTGCAACGTTTTTATCCCGCGATGAAAAACTACGTTAATTTTCTGACCAGCACGGCGACTGGAAATTATATCGTCACGACCGACCTCGGCGACTGGTATGACCTCGGACAAATTAATGCGGGCGTTTTTTCCGGCGTCACGCTCACGACGACGACGCTTCCCGGCACGGCGATTTATTATTCTGATGCCGTCATCCTCGCGCAGATGGCGCAGGTGCTGGGCAACTCCGCCGATGTCGCCACTTACAATTCGCTCGCGGCAAACATTCGCGTTGGATTCAACGCCACGTTTCTCAAGACCAACGGCGTCTATGACACGTCGAGCCAGACGGCGAACGCGATGCCGCTGGCGCTGGGCTTGGTGAATGCGACGAACATTGCTAGCGCGCGCGCAGCCATGGTTGCCGACATCCAATCGCGCGGCAACACGTTGACTTCGGGTGAAATCGGTTTCGGCTTCTTGCTCCGTGCGCTGACGGATGCCGGCCGCGCCGACGTGGTTTATGCGATGAACAATAAAACGAACGCTCCCGGCTATGGCTATCAAATCGCCCACGGCGCGACGGCGTTGACGGAACGTTGGGATGCCGCCAATGCTGCGTTCAGTTCGCAGGACCATTTCATGCTCGGCGAAATTATGGAATGGTTTTACCGCGACCTCGCGGGAATTCAAAACGATCCCGCCGCGTCCGGCTTCAAAAAAATAATTGTCAAACCCGCCATCGTCGGCGACCTCACTTCGGCAATGGCTACTTACAATTCCGTCTGCGGCCCGATCACGAATCAATGGTCGGTGAGCGGCAATCAAATCACGATGACGGTGACGATTCCGCCCGGTGCGACGGCCACGGTTTATTTACCAACTCTCGGCACAAATTTGTCGCAACTCGTCATTCAAGAAAGCGGCGTGACCATCTGGACGAACAGCGCAACGGCTGCAAGCGCACCGGGTGTTGCGTTTGCTGGAATTCAAAACACGAACGGACAAACGAGTTTGCTGTGGACGATTGGTTCGGGAAATTATCAGTTCGTTTGGAATGTTTTTCCCGCGCCGAATCCGCTGAGCGCCACGCCGGTTAATGGTTCCGTGAAGTTGAGTTGGAACGTCGTCAGCGGCGCGACGAGTTACAATCTCAAACGCGCGACGAATTCCGGTGGCACTTACGCGATGATCGCCAGCGGCATCAGCGGCACAAATTACACGGATGGTAGCGTGGTCAGCGGCACGACTTATTATTACGTCGTATCCGCGCAATCGGCGGCGATGGAAAGCGTGAATTCGTTCGCGGCCAGCGCGACGCCCAATTTTGTTCCCAACTTTGGATTCGAGACGCCGAGCATCGGCACCTATCAATACAACCCGCCCGGCGGCTCGTGGACTTTCACTGCACAGTCGGGCGCGAACGGTTCAGGCATCACGGCGAACAACTCCCTGTTCAGCACGGGAAATCCCACCGCGCCGCAAGGAATCCAATCCGCGTTCATACAAGGACTCGGCAGCATTTCGCAGACGTTGTCAGGCTTCGTGCCAGGATTGAAATACATCGTGACCTTCGCCGCCGCCCAGCGCGCGACGTTTCAGCACGGCGGACAAACGTGGAGTTTGAAAATTGACGGGACGACGATTAGAAATTTCAGCACGGCGGTGAACGCGACCAACTATGCGGACTTCACCACGAACTTCACCGCTTCCGCCGCGACGCATACGCTCGCCTTCGTCGGCACGGATTTATTGGGCGGCGACAATACGGTATTACTCGACAACGTCCGCATCACGCCCGCGCCGTCCTTGACGTCGCCGCCGATCGGGTGGCAGTTGGTGAATGGTCAGTTGCAACTCTCGTGGCCGGTGGATCATTACGGCTGGCATCTCGAAGCGCAGATAAATCCGATCGGGGTTGGTTTGGGAACCAATTGGATCACGGTGGCCGGATCACAAGCGACCAATGTTTTCAACATGCCGATGAACGCTGGAAACGGCAGCGCTTTTTTCCGGCTGGCTTATCCGTGAGTTCTAAAATGTTTTAAAAATATGGCGAGATCAAATTCAACGAGCGTAGAAATGGAGGGAGAGGCGGCTGCCAATCGGCTGCGCATCTGGCTGGTGGACGACCGTGAGGGTTTTCGTCAGCCGTTGGCACGACTGCTCAATCTGGAACCGGGCGTAGAATGTGCGCGGCATTTTTCTTCGGCGGAAGCGGCGCTGCTGGCGCTCCGGGAGCAGTCGCCGGATGCAATTTTGCTAGACGTGGAAATGCCGATGATGAATGGCGTGGAAGCCATTCAGCCGATCAAAAAACTCGCACCGGCGACGGCGGTGCTGATGTTGACTACTTTTTTGGACGAAGAAGCGCGGGAAAAATCGTTGGCCAACGGCGCGGCGGATTTTTTGCTGAAACATTTTTCAACTGATGAAATCGTTGCCGCCGTTCGCGCGGCGACGCAAACACCCCGCTCTGGAGTGTGCCCGTCTTAGCGCGTATCGCCGTAGCCTCACCTGTTTTGGTGAAGCGTTTGACCAGTTCTGGGAATAGACGGTGTGAAAAGAGTAAGAGACCCTTTAGACGAACCATTTGCAACGTGTCGAGAAAACGAACCCTTAGCCGGTGCATGTCTCTTGGTGCCAGCATGAATCCTAATTGAACTAAAGCCCACAACCGAAATATGAAAACTCACAAACTGAAAAAAACTGCCGCCATTCTGCTTGGCGTGGCCTGTCTTTCGCTCGCCAATTTAGGCCAAGCGCAAACCGTTATTTACACGGACAACTTTGACATCCCCAACACCTCCAGTCTGGATGGCTCCACTCAAACCGGACGCCACACGGGATTGCTTGCCAACAATGTCGTCGGGCGTTCCGGCGGCATTCAGCTTACGATTACGAGCAGCAATCTCAACCTCTTGGCGATAACAGCCGGATCTTCAGCGGGGCGGATGCGCTTTCATAATGCGGCGAATACGGCGCTTTGGTGGGACTGGGCATCGGGTGCGGCGGGGTCGCAAATCTTGGCGGACGGCGGCATGAAAATTTCTTTTGACTGGACCGCTGCCGACAATACTTCTGGGAACTGGATGAGCGTTTGTGTTGGAATCATTCCCAACAGCGACAGCAACCTTCGCGTTGTTCAAAATGGCACCGACTCTGGAATTCTTTTGCGAAATAATGGCGGGGCTACAGTGTTTAACCAAGGTGCCGCCGGTGCCAGCGGAACGTTCGCCGTCACGAGCCTGACGCACCATGTGGATCTCAAATATTCTTTCACATCGTGGGCCGACACTTCGCCGGTGACTCTCAACGCTTATGTGGACGGCAATTTAGTGTTATCGCAATCCTTTACTTGGAGTGGAAATTCCGGAGTGCAAAATATAGAATTTGGAAGCGTCGCTACCGGAACCAAAATTGATAATGTCTCGGTCACCTCGTTGCCGCCGCCGCCAGTTATTACCGTGGTCGCCAATCCCACGACCGATGTTGCCGCTCCTAACTATGTCGGACGCCCCCTTAATATTTCCGCCATCATCGGTGGCGCGGCTCCGATTCTCTACCAATGGAAAGTGGATAAAGGCAGCGGCTTCGTAAGTATCCTCAACGCGACGAATGCAACCCTGCCGCTCGCGAATCCGCAAATTTCTGACTCGGGAGCGTATGCGCTTTTCGCCACCAATTCTGCGGGCAGCACCAATACCGCTTCACTCGCGCTTGTGATCACGAACGCTATTTTTGTGGCCACGGACACGACGCTTGATTCAGCCACAAATTATGTCGGACGCACCGTCAATTTCGCGGCGGCCATTGGCGGCAGTTTGCCAATGACGAATCAATGGAAGGTTAATAAAGGCAGCGGCTTTGTGAATGTCCCCAACGCCACGAACGCCGCTTTGACGCTCGCGAACGTGCAAGTTTCCGACACGGGATTATACGCCTTGTTCGGTAGCAATCCCGCTGGCAGCACTAGTTCCACGCCGCTGCAACTCACGGTCACTGCTGCGCCTGCCAACGACCTGCTCGTGAATCTGCAATTTACCGGCTTCACCGGAGGCGGCACGCCGGTGGCCACGCAGACCGACGCGGCTGTGATTGGTAACCCGGGCGACATTTGGAATACCGTGTTCACCACGGCGGGCAGTTTTACGGCTACCGTGGCCGGAACTTGCACCAACGCAACGCCGAAATTTTTGAATGATTCCGCCAACAACGGAACCGCCATTACGCTCAAATTTGTCGGCGACTACATTTACAATGCCGGCCCCGGTGCTCCCTTCACCGGCTCGCCTGTGGCCAGTTTGATGTCCGGCATCCTCGGTTTGCAGAATAACCACATTGGCACACTTACCTTGAGTAATCTCGCGGCGGGCACTTACGATCTTTATTTGTATGGCTATAACCAAGGCGCCCAGACACGGTCAGCCACTTTTACCGCCAATGGATCTTCCTCCGTATGCGGCCCGAATAGCAGCGTCGTCGGCCTCGCGACGCCGAATAATTATATCCATCTTGTGCCGACGGTGACAACGAATGGCGTGCTAACCATCACTTTCACTGGCGCGGCCACCGGCGATGGCCAGATGAATGGCTTTCAATTGAAAGGGCCGTTGTTGCTGCCCACTTTGGCACTCGTGCAAGATACAACCATCAGCACGCCGACCACCGTGTATGCAGGCAACACTGTCACGTTCACCGCGTCGTATGGCGGCACGCAGCCGATCACGAATCAGTGGAAAGTGGACAAGGGCAGCGGCTTTGTGAGCCTCACCACCAGAACCAACACCACACTTACGCTGACCAACGTGCAGGTTTCTGATTCGGGAAGTTACGCGCTATTCGCGGCCAACGCCGCCGGCAATGCCAGCAGCACGCCGCTCGCGCTGACGGTGTTGGCTGCGCCGACAAACATTTCGTTCAACGTGCAGTTCACTGGCAGTTCCTTCGGTAGCGGCAACGCCCCGACGCAAACCGATGGCGCAGTCATCGGCAATGGCGGTGATGTTTGGAACACCATCAGCAATCCGCTCGGCGATGCTTCCGCTCCGTCCGGTAAGGCCAACGCCACTAACCGCACGTTGCTGGATGTGTTGAATGTCGGCACCACGGTCACGCTCGATTACGTCGCCGATTATATTTTCA
>JANYFN010000041.1 GCA_025362675.1 Limisphaerales bacterium
CTATCAAAATGGCACTACCAATTGGTTCACGGAAGCGGATGGGAAATCGTTGCGCGATGTGCGCTGCATCGCCGAGGCCACCAACGGCGCGGTGTGGTTCGGCATGGCGGGCAACGGCCTCGCGTGTTTGGAAAATAATCATATTCGCCAATGGCACCAGACCAACGGCCTCGCGAGCGACTATGTGAATTGCCTGCACTTTGACGCCGCCGGCACATTATGGATTGGGACTTTTGATAGCGGTTTGTGCCGCTTGAAGAATGGAAAATTTTCGGTGATTGACCGCGCGCAAGGTTTGCCGAACAGCGTGATCGGCGACATTGAAGACGACGGCCACGGATTTTTTTGGATGAGTTCGCACGGTGGAATTATCCGCGCGAGCAAGGCCGAGTTGAACGACTGCGCCGATGGGAAAATCACCCGGGTGAACTACTTGAGCTATGGCATCAACGATGGTTTGCCGACGATCGAATGTTCCGAGGGTTTGCAACCCGCCGGTTGTAAAACGCCCGACGGCCGCCTCTGGTTTCCGACGAGCAAAGGTCTCGTGGTCGTGAATCCAAATGAAGTCCGTATCAATCATCTGCCGCCGCCGATGGCGTTGGAGGAATTGTTGGTGGACGGCGAGTTAGTGAAGCAAAGGTCTGGGGTCTCGGTTCTGGGTTCTGGGGCGAGCCAAAACGCCAGACCTCAGACCCGAGACCCAATCCTGATTCCGCCGGGACGAAATCATTTTGAATTTCATTACACCGGGTTGAGTTTTGTAGCGCCGGAAAAAGTGAATTTCAAATATCGCATCGAAGGTTTGGAAAAAAACTGGGTGGACGCCGGCACGAAGCGCGTGGCGAATTACAGTTTTCTACCGCCGGGGAATTATGTGTTTCACGTTATCGCGTGCAATAACGACGGTGTTTGGAATGACGCGGGTGCGTCGCTGCCGTTCACCTTGCAGCCGCATTTCTGGCAGACGCTCTGGTTTCGCGCGTTGGCGGGATTACTGGTGGTGGCGGTGGCCAGCGGAACGGTGTGGTTCGAGACGCGGCGGCGGTTGCATCGCAAGCTGGAACGCCTGGAGCGCCAGCACGCGATTGAGCAGGAACGTGCGCGCATCGCTCATGACATTCACGATGACCTCGGCTCGCAGTTGACGCGGATCACGATGTTGAGTGAGTCGGCGTGCAGCGTGGCGGATGACCCGAAACAGGCGGCGGCGGACTTGCGCCAAATTTACGACACCTCGCGCGAAGCGACGAAGGCGATGGACGAAATCGTTTGGGCGGTGAATCCCAAACATGACACGCTGGAAAGTTTGGCGAGCTATCTGGAGAAATACGCGCTCGATTTTCTCGAGGCCGCCGGGATGCGCTGCCGACTGGATATGCCGTTGCAATCGCCGATGTGGCAGCTCACTTCGGACGCCCGGCACAATTTATTTCTCGCCTACAAAGAAGCGTTGAACAATGTGGTGAAACATTCGGCGGCCACTGAGGTGCAAATTCGCCTGACGCTCGCGGCGACGGCGTTTGAACTGGACATCGCGGACAACGGCTGCGGTTTTGATTCCAAAAAACGTTCCGCAAAAACCGGGGGCAATGGATTGGCGAACATGAGTCAGCGGCTCCGCGACATCGGCGGGACGTGTGAAATCACCGCTGCGCCCGGCCAAGGCACGCTGGTGAAATTTCAGGTGATGCGGAAACCCGTCCCGCCGTCGTAGGAACGATTGACTATCATCCCGCAGCGCCACATGGTAATGAACTTCGCTTGAACATCTCCGTATCCATCATTGAAGACGACGCTTCCGTGCGGAAAATTCTCGCGGGCTGGCTCGGGCGCGCGAAACATTTTCGTTGCTTAAGCGAACACTCCAATGCCGAGGATGCGATTCCGCAGCTTCAAAAAAATCCGCCGGACGTGGTTTTGATGGACATCAATCTGACCGGTATGAACGGCATTCAATGTGTCAGTCGGCTCAAACCGGCCATGCCCGGCACGCAGTATTTGATGCTGACGGTGTATGAAGATTCGGAACATATTTTTGAAGCGCTGGAGGCGGGCGCGAGCGGCTATTTGTTGAAGCGCACGCCGCGCGAGGAATTGCTCGCGGCGATCAAGCAGGTTCACGAAGGCGGCGCGCCGATGACGAGTTACATCGCCCGCAAAGTGGTGCAAGCGTTTCACCGTCCGAAGCCCAGCCAACCGGCGGCGAGTGAACTCTCGCCGCGCGAATGGGAAGTGCTCGGCTTGCTCGCGCGCGGTTTTGCCTACAAGGAAATTGCCGAGTCTCTGGGCATCAGCTTGCCCACGGTCAATACGCATATCCATCGCACCTACGAAAAACTTCATGTGCGTTCACGCGGCGAGGCCGTGGCGCGTTTCACGCAGTTCCCGGCCTTGCCGCCCGCGGCGATTACGCGCCGCCCGCGTTGAGCTGCGCCCTTTTTCTTCCCGGTGGTGGCGGCGCCAGTATCAATGCTTTCTACGACATGACAGTTTCGCCTGGCTAGCTTAAAGTTTTTCATCCTCCTGGAAACCAGCGCTGCACCCGCACGGCTTTGTTGGTCTGGGAAAATAAAAAATACAAATTGTCCCGTTTAAGACTAGCTGCCGAACCCCTAAACAATATGAAAAAAAACCTCGCCTTGCTGGCGGCCATCTTTGGCTTGACCAGCGTAATCCAGGCTCAAGTGCCAACGGCTACCTACCGTTGGAACTTTAACCAGGACACCATCAATTCCACTAACTACGTTTTCCCCACGGATGCCAGTGGTAACGTCTCGACGGCGCCCGCCACGCGCCAAGGCATCTTGCGCGAACTCGATGGCAGTGGTGCTTCCGTTAATGAATTAGGCGTGGACGGCAGCGGTGTCTCCAGCGGAACTTTCCCTGGTATTCCGCATGACCGCGCGTTGCTCGTGCCGGGCACTTATAACGTGAACAGCTACATCGCGCGCACGCCGGATGTGAATTACGCGCTGACCAACTGGCCGAACAACGGCATCATCACTAACTTCACGATTACTTGCTGGGCAAAATCTGAAGGTTCGCAAGGCGCTTTTCCGCGTATCGTGATGTTTGGCGCGAATGGTCAGGACGCGGGCAGCGCGGGCAA
>JANYFN010000084.1 GCA_025362675.1 Limisphaerales bacterium
CTCCAGCGCGAGCAGCAGCATGAAGTTGTGCTCGGCCACGGTGGTGTGATTCACGCCGGGCGTGAAGAGCAGAGGAATGCCGAATTCGGTGCAGGACTTCACATCAATCTTGTCCACGCCGATGCCGTATTTGCTCAGGACCTTGAGCTTCGGGCGCGCCTTCTCCAAAACCTTGCGCGTGATGGCGTCGTCGCCGCAGATGTAGCCGTCCACGTCGCCGACCAGCGCAAGCGTGTCCGCTTCATTCAACGGCCCGCGCGCGGTGATGATTTCCCAGCCAGTTTGCTTGAGCAGATCGTGATGAGCACCGGGCGTGTCTTGGAAGGATGTGGTCGTGAGCAAGATTTTCATCCAAGCAGGGTAAAAATTTTTACGCGAGGGGTCAAAAAAATAACCCCCGAACGAATGTTCGGGGGCTGCAAATATATTTGAAATTTCGGAACGTCAGAGCGTGCCAAATTGGGTCTGGGCAATTTTGCCGAGTTGTTTTTCCGCTTCCGGGGTCATGCCAGTGAACAACATCGAAACATGATAGCCCGCGTGTTTGCTGCCCGCGCAGGCAACAACGATTCCGTGACAGGAAAGATGGCTGCCATCAACCGGTGATTGGAGTGAAACGGTCATCTCAGACCACTCGGTGAACGGCTTGGGGCTACGGAACTCAATTCCGCTTTTGTGAATTGAAATTCTTTCCGCGGCCAAATCGAGGGTCGCTTGCCTGCCGGCAAGTTTCACCGAATTTTCCAGCATGTCCGAGGGGGATATTTTCTTCGCGCTCATAAGATTGATTTAACCTAACACGGCCAAACTAGCCGTCAAATGATTGTTTTATCGGGGAATATCCTAGGTGGATTAGGGTTTTTACCACTCAATTACGGCCGCGCCCCACGTCAATCCGGCTCCAAAAACGACCAGTAAAATTAAATCACCGCGAGAAATTTTCCCCGAATTCACGGCTTCATCCAGGGCAATCGCGACGGAAGCGGCGGAGGTGTTTCCGTATTTGTGGAGGTTCACAAACAATTGTTCCGGCGTGGTTTTTAAGCGGTCACCGACGGCATCAATGATGCGTTGATTGGCTTGATGCGGAATCACGCATTTGATTTTGGTGATGTCAATGTCGCAACGACGCATCGCCTCGTTGGCGGCGGAAACCATTGCGTTCACAGCGTTCTTGAACGTTTCCTTGCCGTCCATGCGCAAGTAGTGCATGCCGGCGGAAACAGATTCTGGAGTCGCGGGACACTTGCTGCCGCCGCCGGGCACCGAAAGCAAATCCGCCTTGTTGCCATCCGCGCCCATGACGGCGGTGAGCAGGCCGTGCGAATTTTCGCGGTGCTGCAAAATCGCCGCGCCGGCACCGTCACCAAACAGCACGCAGGTGTTGCGGTCGGTCCAGTTCACGATGGATGACAATTTTTCCGCGCCGATGACCAAGACCGTTTCGTAAGTGCGGGATAAAATAAATTGCTGCCCGACTTCCAGCGCATAAATAAAACCGGAACACGCCGCGCCGATATCAAACGCCGCCGCCCGTGCCGCGCCAATTTTATGTTGCACAAAACATGCGGTAGAAGGGCAAGGCATATCCGGCGTGAGCGTGGCCACGATGATGAGGTCAATCTGTTCTGCCGTGACGCCCGCCATTTTCATTGCGCGTTCAGCGGCTTTGGTCGCAAGATCAGACGTAAATTCATTCGCCGCTGCAATCCGGCGCTCCTTGATACCGGTGCGGGAGGTAATCCATTCATCCGTCGTCTCGACCATTTTTTCGAGGTCGGCATTGGTCAGAATTTTGTCCGGCACATACGAGCCGACGCCCGCAATGGAACAGGTGCGCCCCACAAAATTATTCTTAGCGCGGGGATTGGTAAAATGTTTATTCATGCGGGAACGGTCGCGCTGGCCAGCACAATATTGGCGTTGGCGATTTGCGCGGCCAGAGTCTTTCTTAGATTTAGTTTTATTTCCTTCGCCGCCACGCCCACCGCACTAGCGATGGCTCGTTCACGCGAAGAACCATGGGCCTTGATCACCACGCCGTTAAGTCCGAGCAGCATCGCGCCGCCATAGACTTCGGGATCCATGCGTTTTTTTAAGCCCTGAAAACCTTCGCGTGCAATCCACGCCCCCAGTTTGCGGGCGGGTGAGGCGGTCAGACCCGCTTTCAAAATATCCTTCATCGCGTAGCCGAGGCTTTCAGCGGTTTTCAAAACAATATTGCCGACAAATCCGTCGCAAACCACCACGTCCACGCCGTCGTTGAACAGATCAAAACCTTCGACGTAGCCGATGAAATTCAAACCCAGCAGCGCACACAGCCGAGCGGCTTCGCGCGTCAAATCATTGCCTTTGGATTCCTCCGAGCCGTTGCTCAAAACGCCCACGCGCGGTTTCTGCAAACCGAACATTTCCTTGGCGTAAAGATTTCCCATCACCGCAAATTGCGCGAGGTGCGATGGCTCGCAAACGGCGTTCGCGCCGACATCGAGGAGAATAAAATCGTGGGAGCGAGACGGCATGCGCGCAGCAATAGCAGGCCGTTCCACACCATCGAGACGGCCAAGTTTCATGGAACCGGCTACGAGCGCACCGGTATTGCCGGGAGAGATGATGGCATCGGCCTTACCGTGGCGGACGAGTTCGATGGCGCGAACCATCGAAGAATCTTTCTTCTTGCGGATGCCTTCCAACGGCTTGTCCTCCATCGTCAACACCTCGGTGGCATTGACAATTTCGATGCGTCGGTCGGAAATATTTTGCGCCGTGACCGCAGCGGAAATCTCCGCCTCGCGCCCGACGAGCAGGACGGAAGAAATGGAATCATCTTCGGCGAGCGCCAGCTTGACGCCCGCAATGGCGACCTTGCAACCGTGGTCGCCGCCCATGACATCCACTGCGATTCGCATGATAGTTTTTACTTTTTAATTTTTAGTTTCGAGTTGAACTAGTTTCAACTCGAAATTCAAAACTTAAAATTAAAAACTCCTCACGCGCCCGCCGTGACGGTCAGAACCTGCCGGCCTTTGTAAAAACCACAGGCCGGACACACGCGATGCGGCAGTGACGGCGCGTCGCATTGCGGGCATTTATTCATTTGCGGCAGTTTCAGCACGCTATTGTAAGCGCGGCGCATGTGCTGCCGGCTCGTTGACGGTTTTCTTTTTGGAACGCCCATAAATTTATTTTAGTTTTAGTTTATCTAGCTCCGCCCATACGATGGCAACCGGTTTTTGATCGGCTGCCGCCACACAGATGGTCTTTTCACTGTTCATTCCCGCACACTCCGGTTTGCACAACGGATGTTGCGGAAAGTCGAGTAGTATGTCTTCCCGCACGAACGGAGTCAAGTCTATGGAATCGTTTACCACGGACACCTTGTCCTCCCCCTCCAGCGGCAAATGCAGCGCCCAGTCTTTGAAAATCAGGTCTTGTTTGAAAGATTTTAGGCAGCGACCACACTCGCAATTCAGGGGTAACACCAGTTTCCCCGTCACCAAAATGCTGTCGTGCAGTTGTTGCACATTTAGATCATAGCGCAAAGGACTTTCCACGCGCACCAGTTCATCCGTCACGCCGAGCTCCAGCTCCGCCACCGGCAGCTCGCCTTGCAAGCGAATTTCCTTTTCATCCAGATAGCGCAGGTTAAATGATAATGACACGCGTTTACTTGAGTTTAAACTTTTTCTGCAAGGCCAACTGCACGTTCGGTGGCACAAACTGGCTGATGTCGCCGCCTAGGCGCGCGATCTCCTTCACGATGCGTGAACTTAAAAAAGTATAAGTATCCTTCGGCATCATAAAAATTGTCTCAATGTTTTCATCCAACTTACGGTTCATCAGCGCGAGCTGGAATTCAAATTCAAAATCCGAGACAGCCCGGAGCCCGCGCACAATCGCCCGCGCATTTTTTGACGCGACATATTCCACGAGCAAACCGTTGAACGAATCCGTCGCGACATTCGGCAGACCGGCGACCGCTTTTTTCACCAGCGTCACGCGCTCGGCCTGCGAGAACAGTGCGTGTTTGCTCTCATTTTTGGCCACGGCCACAATGACGCGATCAAATAATTTCGCCGCCCGCTGCACCACGTCCAGATGGCCGTTTGTCAGTGGATCAAAACTGCCGGGATAAATCGCGGTGCGCATGGTCGTCAGTTTTAATTCTAAATTTTCAGCTGTCAGTTGAAAAACACTCGATCACAACTCAACTAATTTAGAACTAAAAACGAAAAATTAAAAACTATTTCCACGGCACTTCAAAGATTCGCACTACGCCACGGAAGCCTTTTGGCGTGACCGGAGTTTGTTCTACGCAGCGCGCAGCCAGTTCCGAGTCATGTTTTTTCAGATGTTTGAAAGTGGTTTCACCGATGATAATGCGTCCGCTCCCGGACACGCCTTCCAAACGGCTAGCCAGATTCACCTCGCGTCCAAAGACCGTGAAATTGAAGCCATGCTCATCCGACCCCATCAGGCCATAAGTGATCGAGCCGGTGTTGATGCCGGTGCCAAGATACAATTCGGTCAAGGGCAGGCGCGGCGGAAGACCCGCCGCGGCGCGCTCAAGGTTTTCCGCTTCCAGTGTCGCGTTATGGGCGAGGCGTTTGAGGTTCAACTCCGCGATAGCTTTTTGCGCATGAATCGCCGCGCGCACACATTTCAGCGCGTGTTTTTCGTCGGCAACTGGTGCGTTCCAAAATGCCATCACGCAATCACCGATGTATTTGTCGAGTGTGCCGTCGTGCGTCTTCACCGCATCCGACACCGTGGCCAGATAGAGATTCACGACTTCCAACGTTTCACGCGCAGAAGCGGCGTAACATCTTTCTGCCGCGTCGCCCTCGAGGTTATTGGTGCGGACGAATTCGATGACGTGCTCCTGCATCTGATCGGTGAGCGCGGTGAAGCCACGCACATCCGCAAAAAAAACCGTCAGTTCACGACGCGACCCAGCGAGTTCAAGTTTATCTTGCGATAGTAACTCGTGGACTATATTCGGCGAAACGAGCTTGGAAAAAATGGATTTCACGCGCCGCTTTTCGTCTTCTTCAAAAACAACCCGATGGGTAACGAGGCAGATGTGCTGCATGAGAATCGCTCCGCCCATCGGGAAAATAACCGGCAGCCAAAAGCGATATTTCACAAAAACAAAAACTGACAAAGTGGTGAATCCTACGGTCAGCGCCAGAGTGCCTAGCGTGGCGGTCAGCGCGCGGAGCTGCCAAGTCAACCAAGCCGTGATGACCCCGAGTAAAATGATCAGCCCGATTTCTTGGGCCGCCGATGCTCGCCGGATGAACGTGCCGGTGATGACGGAGTTCGCTACGTTCCAGTGCTTGCTGACCAGCAGTGTGTTGTTTTCCAGCGGCGTCGCCCCGCGGTCGGTCAAATCGTTACCTTGCGCAGCGGAACCGACGATGACAATTTGGTTTTTGAAATCGTCAGAAAGCCCATTGGTTTGGCCCTTAAGCCGGGCAATGTCCTGTGTCAAGATAGCTTCGATGGGCGCACTCACGACGCGTGGATCGGACGGTGTGAGTCGCCAGTCCACATAAAAATATCCACGCTCGTCCACGGGGATGGTGCGCTCGATGCCACCCGCGCCACGCAAAATAATTTTGCCGTGAGGCAAATTTACCTCGGCATGGTCCAGATCAAGATTTAATTCCCGCGCCGCCAAAACGATGCCCATATGCCAGACGCGTTCGTCGGTGAACGGCTTGACCTTGATCTTTTGTTTCTTAAGCAACATCTCGCCGTTTTCGTCGAGCGGAATTTCCTTCGACTCTCCGGAGTCGGCGCGAAGCACCACTTTATCCTTTTGAACGGAAATATTCGTGGCATTGACGCCGAATTTTTGCGCGACGTCTTCGATGAGCGGATGCCAGCGGCGGGTAATGAAAAATGCACGGGCACGCCGTAAAATTCCCTCCGAGTCCTTTTCAGCAGAAATATCGCCGTGGGCAATCGCATTGGTGGCGAACACGCGCGGCGGATAAATTTCCGGCGTGACGGCAATGATCGTGTTACTGGCGAGCCGCATTTGGAGGCCAAAAAAATCGTCCGACTCCACAATGCTGCCATCCGCCATGTTGACCGGGGCGTCGTCCCGCAGTTCCGCAAAAATCACGTCGAACGCGACGGCCTTCGCGCCCTGGGCCGCAAGCTCCTCAACGATGCGGCCGTAAATGTGACGTGGCCAGTAAAGTCCGTAGCGGCGACCTAGGAGACCTTTGTTGATGGCCGCGATGGTGGAATCATCCATCGCCACAAATGCGAGATTCGTGGCGACCGGCCTGGGAAAATGCTGCGCCACGCGCACCCGCACGTCATAGGTTGCACGTTCCTGACGGTCAATAAAATCGGGATTCCAAATACGCAGCGCGCAAACGAGCAAAATCACGAGCGCAGCGAGAATGGCTGGCACGGGTTTGGGTCGCTTGATATGCACGTCGTTGGATTAAACAAAAAACCAGCGCAACTCAAGGCTGCGCTGGTTTGAAATGTTATGAGGGTGATTTAGAATCCGCCGCCTTCGCCGCCGAGTCCACCACTGCCGCCTGATCCACCGCCACTATTGCTCCCGAGACCGCTGGTCGCGGAAACGTGGGTGGTTGAGGTTTTGTCTTCGGCAAAATCTGTCTGCTGAATATAGATGGTTTTCACAGCGTCAAAAATTTGTTTCAAGGTTTTTTGCAAGTCTGGCGGAATAGGAACAGTCGTCGGCTGTCCACCGCCGCTGCCACCGCCGCCGCCTGCTGCATCAGACACCACAAACATCTGTCCTTCGTTAACTTGAACGGTGAAAGAAATTCCGTGGAACGTGACTGCCATCAGCAATCCGCCGTTCTTACTTTCATAAACAGCTACCCCGCCGTCTGAGCCCAAGCTGAACCAAGTGCCGCGCACGCCAGCAACGCCGTTGGGAATTTTGACGAGGTATTGGGAAGCGCCGGAAAGTTTTTTGACGCTCGCGTAAATTTTACCTTCCTTCAAATCCAATTCGGTATCACTGACCGTATCTGCGCCGGTATCTGTAGTGTTTAGGCGATCAATGGACAAAGTGGAGTTCGGAATCAAACGCACCATGTTTTGTTCGGCAGAAGGCTTATAGGTGACCATGCCACGAACGGGTTCGTCAGGTGCCTGAGAAATGCGATCAGGCGACCACTTGGCCTGCGGTAGTTCGATAGATTTGCCGAGGATGATGTCCACGGTGCCGTTATCGCCAGTGTGGATGGAGGAGCCGGGCGGAAGATATTTTCCTGGCACCAGCGGATACCATTTTCCGTCCCCCATCGAATAGGTGACGATGCCTTGGGTGCGGACAGCGGTGGCGAATCCTGGTTTGGATTGTTGGGCTTGGACAGAATTGGCGCTGGCGGCCAACATACCCAAGGCGACGGCGATAAATATGGTTTTTAGATTTTTCATAAGCCTACGGTTTCAATCTGTTGGCACTATACCTGCGCCTGAGGCGGTCTGTCAACGGACATTTCAGCGATTTCAGTTAATTTCGGCGGATTTTCCGGGTTACTTGAGTCGCATTTAAAATGAAAACGGGAGGACGGGCTTGCCAGAGGCTTTTTCAATCAATTTATGCTCGCAAATAACGTAGTAGTTGAGGGCGATGGGGTTGTTGTTGTCCAATTTAAGTGAACGAATAAACCATTGTCGCGCGTTGGCATAATCACCCACCTGCACGTAATGCCAGCCTATGTTGGAAGCCATGTAATATCCATTAGGATCGCATGCTTCCGCCTGGGCGAACCATTTTTCGCTCTCGCCCTGGCGGTTTAGCCAGTCGAGGCACATGCCGGTTCGCAGATAATTGTAGCCATCATGCGAATTTAATTTGCTCGCGGCGGCATACCACTCCATGGCGGTCGAGGCGAGTTCGCCAAAATTCTCCCCGCCGTCGAGACTTTGCGTGCGGAAACACTCGCCGATGGCGTAGGCGGTTTGAGAATTATTTGGTTCACATTTGAACGCCCGGCCAAGCGCTTCGGCGAGCGGCGTGGAAAAAATCGGTTGGCGCGCGGCCCGAGCCAGCCAGTAAGTTTCGCCACCGACCCGCCACACTTGTGCCGCCAGATAAAACGCCACTCCGCCAAGCATAACGGTAAAAACTACTTTCATCGGACGCCGCAGCCGTCGCCAATGCTGTTCCGTAGAAAAACGCACGTTGCTTGCTACCAGCGCTAACAGCGTGACTCCGACCAGCGCGTTCGCGGGAATGTGCAAATTGAAATCTACTACCGAATGCACCGCCAACGCTGTGAGTCCGCCCATGCCGCCGAGAAAAAAAGCGAAGCGGTTACTCTGGCCGGTGCCGAACGCATTTTCTTCCCGCCGCACATGTGGCCAGGTTTTGCGCAGGTGAAAAATAAAAATCCCCATGCCAGTGAATACGATCAGCCCGCCGACTATGCCCCAATCCGCCAGTAAATTTAAGTAATCATTATGCACTCGGTCGGGACGCGACTGGATTGTCTCGGGACGATACTCACGGAAGCGATAGTCGTAATGATCCGGCCCGACGCCGAACCACAAATGATCCTCCCACATCTCGATCGCCGCCTGCCACATTTGCAGCCGCGAACTCGTATCTAATACCCCGGTCACCGTTACATCGGGATTATTTACGCGATGCACATACGCATAGGTTCTCGAAAGATAGCCCTCTACGAACACGCCGCCGCCGATCAGCATGGCCAGCAAGAGCAGCAGCGCCCGCAGCCGGTGATTGCCGTGGAACAATAAAATTCCCAACACAAAAATGATCCCCGCCGCCGCCGAAATATAACCACCGCGCGAGAATGTCACCGCCAGGCCCGCCGCCATCGCTACTGCCGCGTAACCCAAGAAAATCCGCGTCAATACACTCAGCCGGCCTACCAGTAGAAACGCCAGCGTCAGCGGCAGCAACATCGCCAGCAGATTCGCCAGATTATTGGGCGAAATATAAGTTCCCGAAGCGCGGTCCAGATACGGCGAGACCTCATTCCAGACGTGATTAGAATGCCGCAAGATTTGCACCACCGCGTAGCACGCGCAAAATGTGCCCACGCCAATCATCGTATAACTCACCGCCTCCGTTTCCTCTTGCCCCCGCAAATTATTCATCAACGCCAAAAATAAAAAACCGAAAATCAGCACCTGAATCAATTCCAGCCGCGACACGTATTCGATATCCGCCGTCAAATAGCGCCCCACCGCATACGCGATGAATACCAGCGCGACCCACGCCAGCGGTGGCCAGAGGATTTTCCCACGCCGACTCAGCCACAGCCGCGCCCCCCACAGCAACAACACCAGCACCGTGACCGATTGCACCACGAGGATGGCCCACATATCCACCGCGCCAAACGCTAGCGGCGCGAACACGAGCATTGCCGAGACGAGGATCACGATTCCCCGCTCGCACCACCAATCCAGATTTTTCCGCGCCATGAGCATCGCGCAAAAATGAACGACCCGCGCGGCCAAGTAAATGAAGAATTCTGCCTAGACGAGGTGCTGGACGGGAAAAAGGTCTCATTTGGCGTTTTTGGAGCTGTAACGATAAAAAAGCCGACTGGGAAACCTATTTTGCAAGCTGGGCCCCCCGGAGAGCCGATTTTGAAGCCGTATTGCCAGTTTGCGGCGTGGCTTCGGAAGTTTCCGAATGAGCTGCGGAAGTTTGCAAAATAGCTTCGGAAGTTTGCAAAATTATTCCGCAAACTTGCGAAGCGATGGCGGAAGTTGGCGGCTCGGTCGAGCGTCGCTGCCGCGCCACCGGGTGATGTGGCCGCATCGTCCGCCCCCAATCGAGACTGTCCGCCGCAATCAATTCTTGGTTTCCCCCCGCAAATTATGTTTCACTATCCGCCGCACACTTTTATGGACGACACGAATTCACTCATCGAACAACGCCGCGCCAAACTCAAATCGCTCGAGGCGAAGGGCATCTTTCCGTTCCAAAATAAATTCACGCCGAGCGAAACCTGCGCCGAGGGGCGCGGCAACTACGTCGAGGGCCGCGAAGTGTCCGTCGCCGGGCGCATCACCGCGCACCGCGACATGGGCAAATCCATGTTCATTGACGTGCGCGACCAGAGCGGACGCATCCAATGTTACGCGCAAAAAAATGTGCTCGGCGATGAAACGTTTTTGATCTTCACGCATCTCGACCTCGGCGATTTTGTCGGCGTCAAAGGCACGCTGTTCACGACCAAGACCGGCGAGATTTCCATCAAGCTCGCGAGCTTCATCATTCTCGCGAAAGCGCTCCGCCCGCCGCCGGCGAAATGGCACGGACTCGAAGATACCGAAATCCGCTACCGTCAGCGTTACCTTGATTTGATTGGCAATCCTGACGTGAAGGAAGTTTTTCTCAAACGCAGCGCCATCGTTCACGAGATCCGAAATTTTTTCCACGCACGCGGCTATGTCGAAGTCGAGACGCCCGCGATGCAGGCGATTCCCGGCGGCGCAGCGGCGCAACCGTTCAAGACGTATCACAATGCACTCGGCTGCGAATTTTATCTGCGCATCGCGCTGGAACTTTATCACAAGCGCCTGCTTGTCGGCGGCATTGATAAATTATTCGAGATCGGAAAGAACTTTCGCAACGAAGGTCTCTCGCGCCGGCACAATCCCGAGTTCACGATGCTCGAGGCGTATCAGGCGTTCGGCGATTACGAGACGATGATGGAAACCGTCGAGTCGCTCATCAAACACGTCGCGCAGAAAGTTTTGGGAACGCTGAAAATTGAACACAATCCTGTCGTTGAAACGCAGCTTGCGGTTCGAGATTTTCAAATGAAATTCTTAAACGGTCTCGTTAAACTTTGGCCGGGCGGAAACACAAACTTGTTGCCGCCGCAAAATGTTCAAAATGTTTATGGAGATTTTGAAGCAATTATATTTTCGCCTGAACCAGCGATAAATATTGCTCGTAGCGCGTTAAACTTTGCTCAAAAAACAATTGAGACT
>JANYFN010000092.1 GCA_025362675.1 Limisphaerales bacterium
AAGACCAGAACTTTTTTTGGCGCACGCTTGAGTGAGGCGATCAAGCGCGCCGTTTCACGCGCTAATTCCAAAAGCAGCGCGGGTGAACCAAGCTGTTTGGTCTCGAACCAGGCGCGGGCATCGCGCGCGGCAAGGCCGCCGAGTCGGTGCGCCAAAAATTCCAAATCGCAGAGGTGCAGATACGATGGCGCGTTCAAGCCGAGTTCGAGATTCACCCATTTTCGAAAGGTCCAGTCGGCACCGAGTGTGCGTGAACGAAACGCGCCGAGATCATGCGCGGCGGGCAGCATGAAATTGGTGACGATGATTTCCGCGCGCGTTTTTTCATTCACCTGGCGCGCGAGGGCGAGGAGTGAATCCACTAAGTTTTGCGCTTCGGCCTGTTGCTGTTGGCGCGGATCGGTGAATTGGCCGGGATACTTGCAGCGATGTTCGGATGGCAAGATCAGGACGACGTGCGGCGCAAAGGCGTAAAGCTCGCTAGTCGGGTCCATGATCTCAGAAATGTAGTTATCAAAATCGCCGAGCCAGATTTCAACAGGCGATCCCTGCATTTCGCAAAGATGTTCGAGCAATTCGTGAAAGGGATACAGGCTGTAGCCGCCGACAATGGCGAGCCGGATTTTTTCGGGTGCCGCAACGGCTGGGATTATTTTTCTCGCGTGCGCTTTTTTGCGCCAAGCGGAGAGTAAAATAAGGTCGTTGAAATCAGCCGCTTCAAGTGTGCTGGCCGTTAACCGATTCCAAAATTCGGGGTCGCCTTTTAACAAGAGGGCTTTTAAAACATCAAGTTGCATAAAACATCAAGTCGAGGCTTCTAGCGTGGACATTCTTGAAAAATATTAACATGGATGCGCTCATTTAATGGTCTTAACGCGCGGCGGGTTTGAGGGATTTTCTCACGTGATTCAAAATGGGCAGGGAAAAATACCGATACACGAGCGCGGAAAAGATAAAGGTGATCACCATTGGCACGATGGTTCGCCAGGCATACGCAGCGATACTGCCGTGGGTTGGGCCGTTGTGCGTCAGGAAAAATTGCACGATGGGGCCGTGGAAAAGAAACCATTCGTAGCTGATGATGCCGGTGAAGCGCAGCCAGCCAGCGCTCAATAGTCGCGTGCCTATGCATTGCGGATCGAACACAAAAAACAGCAGCAGCATCGCCGCCAGCGCGGGTAAAAAGTGAGATAGTTCCACACCGCTTCGAGTTTCAAAGAAATTAAATTTCCCCGCCCACCAGCCCATAAAAACTACGGAAATCAGAAGCAGTGCCGCTCCGGCATATCCGAGTGAAGCCAGCGCGCGCACTTTATCGAGCTCGGCGCGCGCGAGCGGCACATACAACGAGGCGAATAATATTCCCCACGAAAAATAGTCTAGCTGGCAAGGGAAGCGCATGAGCTTAAACATCGTTTCGCGATTCACAGCGTCGGTGTAATCCGGCAGAGTCATCATGCCCGTCGGCCACGTCAGGTGCCGCGCGAGCAGTGGCACAAAAAAGAGTAGCGCGAAAATGATGAGTCCGGTTTTGGCTCCCGAGATGCCGCGCGTGAGCCAGAAGAGGAGCGGCAGCAGAATGTAAAAATGGGATTCTACGATCAGACTCCAGTAAGAACCGTTCAAGACGGGATCAAGTCGGATAAAATTTCCCAGTCCGGTGGCCCATTTCCACGCGGAATCAAAATATGCCGGGTCGTGAAATTGCACCCAGTAAAAAATGAGGAATAAAACGATGGAGAGATAAAACGGCGGCAGGATTTTTCCGATGCGTCGCCGCGCATAGCCGCGTTGATACCAGAACTGCGGATCGGTTTCGCGCTTTTGAAAAAACGGATATGAAATCAGAAAGCCGGAGAGCACAAAAAAAACTGGCACGCCGAGTCCGCCGGCGGCGATGACGTAACCAATCAGGCGCGCGAGAAGTCCGTGTTCCGGGTTGGTGTAAAGCGTATGATGCGCCACGACGAGCAGGATGGCCACGCCACGCAGTCCGTCCAGCACTTGGAAGTGGCTGCCGGAGCTCGTCGAGACTTCCCAACGTTGGAGGAGGCGGGCAAACATGAGCCGCAAGTCTGGCGCAAAACCGGCGGTGAATTCAATGCGGAAACATAGATTTTACGGGCAATGTTTTTTGGCGGGGTGTGCTAAATGGGCGGGGAGAGCGTCGCTGCGAGCCGGGCGTCGGCGGACCAAGTATATCGCGAGGACGCTCGCCCCACCGCGATTAAACCAATTGATCTACTGCCAGTTTTTCTCCTGTCTTGCACCTTGCCGTCTTTCCGATAAATTTTTTTGCATGAGCGCCGCGCCAATTTTAATCGCCAAAAATACCAATGAAATATTTCTCCTGCCGCAGATGGCCAATCGTCACGGCCTCATCGCGGGCGCAACGGGCACGGGCAAGACGGTGACGCTGCAAGTGCTCGCGGAAAATTTTTCCGCGATGGGTGTGCCGGTTTTCATGGCGGATGTAAAGGGCGATCTTGCGGGCATCTGCCAGCCCGGCGGCCAGTCGCCGAAAGTGCAGGAGCGCCTCAAACAACTGGGCATCACGGACTACACGCCCGCCGGCTGTCCGATCACTTTTTGGGATGTGTTCGGCGAGCAGGGCCATCCGGTGCGCGCGACGATTTCAGAAATTGGCCCGCTGATGCTCGGTCGCCTGCTGGACTTGAATGACGTTCAAGAAGGCGTGTTGAACATCGTTTTCCGCGTGGCCGACGACAACGGTTTGCTGCTGCTTGACCTGAAAGATTTGCGCGCGATGCTGCAATACGTTTCTGAAAACGCGTCGTCCTTCACCACGAAATACGGAAACATTTCGCCCGCGAGCATCGGGGCGATCCAGCGCGGTTTGTTGCAACTCGAAACGCAGGGCGGCGACAAATATTTCGGCGAACCGGCGATCAACCTCGATGATTTCATGCAGACGGATGGCAATGGCAAAGGCATCATCAATCTGCTCGCGGCGGACAAGCTCATGCAATCGCCGCGCATTTACGCGACGCTGCTGCTGTGGCTGCTCTCGGAATTGTTCGAGCGCCTGCCGGAAGTCGGTGATCCCGAAAAACCGAAACTGGTTTTCTTTTTCGACGAAGCGCATTTGTTGTTCAACGAAATTCCCGCGCCGTTGTTGCAGAAAATCGAGCAGGTCGTCCGCCTTGTGCGCTCGAAGGGCGTGGGTGTTTATTTCATTTCGCAAAATCCGCGTGACATTCCGGACAACATTCTTGGCCAGCTCGGCAACCGGGTGCAGCACGCGTTGCGCGCTTTTACGCCGCAAGACCAAAGGGCGGTGCAGACGGCGGCGGACACGTTTCGCGCGAATCCAAAATTCAAAACCGCCGATGCCATTATGCAGCTGGGCGTGGGCGAGGCGCTCGTGTCGTGCCTCGATGCACAAGGCCAGCCGCAAATCGTGGAGCGCGCTTTCATCGTGCCGCCGCGCAGCCAGATTGGGCCGATCACGCCAGAGACGCGGAAACAATTGATACAAACATCCATCGTGGCGGGCGTGTATGAAAAAGCGATTGACCGCGAATCTGCTTACGAAAAATTGACACAGGCGCACGCGCAGCCGGCAGCGGCGGCTCCCGCGGGTGGTGGATTTTTTAGCCATCTTTTCGGCGGCGGGAGCGATGCACCTGCTGCGCCCGCACCGCCGACGCTGAACCCGCCCGCGAGTCGTCCGGCTGGACGGCAGGCTGACTCGATAGGCACCGTCGCGACGAAAGCCATCGTGCGTTCCGTCAGCTCGGCGATTGGCAGTCAGCTTGGCCGGCAAGTGATTCGTGGCGTGTTGGGCAGCATCTTCGGCGGACGTCGCTGAAGCATCAGCGATTTTATTTGTCGGCAGTAGGGCTGGAAAATTCCTGCCCATCCATCGTGCGCAAACTCCAGCCGTTCGGACGCGCGAGAATTGTTACCGCGCCGGCGGTGCGCGTGTAAACCACTGGAATTTTTGTCGCTTGAAGGCGCTCTATCAATGCCCGGCTCGCGCGGCGGGTGGCAGGCTGTTCGGAATCAGTGATCACAATGACGCGCGGCTGAATGGCTTCGAGAAGATGGTCGCTCAACGGTTCGCCTTGCTGCGGAAGTCCGGCGATGACGAGGTCGGCGTGCAAATCTGGCGCGGATCCGAGTAAGGCACTTTGCCCGGCGCGACTCAGATTGGAGAGGAGTAAAATTTTTGTGCCGTGGATATTTCCCAGTAGCACCAGCGGGCTGTCACCGGCTTTCGCCACTTTAATTTCCGCGGCTGGAAACAGAATTTTCCAAAAGCCGTTGGTTTCGCCGGCATGAAAATAATGATGGCGAGAAGGGCTTTTTTCAAAGTGGGCAATGGCTTCGCGGTAGGCGGCGGAACGAAACTTTTCCTCGCTCGTCCACAGTTCATTCACGCCAAAAAGTGTATCAAGCTCAGTTGCCCCGCCGCAGTTTTTTAGATCGCCCTCGGTCAGCACGAGGCGCGGAATGGTGTTCACGCCCTGTGCGCGGAGAAAATCTTTGAGCGTGAATTTGACGGCGTTTTCATTGCCGCAATTGATGAGCCAGTCGTTTTTTCTGCCATCGGCATCCACCAAAACCGCGTGACCGCCGTTCAGTGGCAGGACGGTCAAAGTGGTTTCATCGCGCGTTGATTGCCAGTGCCAGAGGTAAAATGCGCCGATGAACACCAACAGCGCCGCGCCAAAATTTTTTCGCCACTGCGTTTTGAACCAGCCGCTGAATATTGCGATCACGACGAGGTAATAAAGCACGATGCTAGTTAACGATGGTTCGCCGACGTAAAAATATGCGCCGGGAATTTTCGTCGCTACTTCGCTGACCCAGGTCATGGCGACCATGAAAAACCAGGCGGCGTGATTGAATAATTCGGTGAACCACGGGAGCCAGTCGCCGCAGAGCAGCGCGCCGAGATTGGCCGTGAGCGCGGCGGTGCCCAGCGGCACGGCGAGCACATTGGCCGGGGTAGAAATCGGGCTGAAGAGATGAAAATATTTGGCGGAAAGCGGCAGTGATCCCATCCACGCGGCAAACGAGAGTCCGCCATAACGCAACAAATGGCGCGCCAGCCATAATGAAATTTTTTTCCAGTCGGACAATAATTCGTCGGGCAGCAGCGGGTCATGTTTTAGTAATCGGTCAAAAAGAAGATTCATCGGCGGCAGCATGAGTGCGATGACGAGCATGACAAAAAATGAAAGTTGGAAGCTCGCTTCAAACAATTGGCGCGGGTCCCAGACGAGGATGAATAGCGCGGCGGCGGCCAGGGAATTGAGCAAGTCGCCGGGACGTTTCAGCGCCCAGCCGCCGAGCACGAGCGTCATCATTACCGAGGCACGCACGGCGGACGATTCCCAACCTGTGGCGGCGGTGTAAAACCAGATCATGGGCAAAGCGATGGCGCCGCACCACGCGCGGGAGAGCCGCAGCATACGCAAAAAAGTGACGATGAGGCCGGAGAGTAACGCGATGCGCAATCCGTCAATCGCGAACATGTGCATCGTGCCGGCGCGGAGAAACGGGTCGCCAACGTCGCCGGTGAACGCGGTGCGCCAGCCAAGCGTCATCGCCCAGAGTAGTCGTAATGGCCCGTCTTCATTGGGCAATCCACGGGCGAGGGTGTGTTGCGACCAGTTGAGAAACCGGTCGGTGAGCGGTGGCGACGCTAAAATTGGTTCGGAAATTTTCCAATCGTTGGTTGAATCGGTTTTGAGCTGATAGAAAATTCCGCGCGCCGCGAGATAGTTCTTAAAATCAAACAAGCCTTCGGCGAGCGGGGCCGGTGGTTCGGCAAGGACGCCGGAAATTTCAACGCTTTGCCCGGTAAAAAAATTCGATCCGAGCACTCCTGGGGTTGTCACGACGACTTCGCCAAGGGCGGGCAAAAAGTTTTTGTTTCGTGACATTTCCGTGACGCGGACGCGGACGACGCTCCGCCAGATTTCTTCGCCGTCGCGCTCACTGATTTTGAGGCGGGGCATTTCGGCGAGTTGTCCGCGCACCGTGGCTAAAGTGGGGGCGTGTCCGATTATAGCCCTTAAATCATTGGTCGAAACGACGGTAGTGCGGGTTTCAAAATTTGTCCAGCCAATGAGTGCGAGCAATGGCAGAAGCAACCACGCGCGATATTTTTTGAGAATGAGAAGGAGGATTAAAATGACAAAGGCAGCGGTGAATAGGACGGGCAGGGGCGGTTGGAACAGTTGCGCTAGGAGCAGTCCGCTGGCATAGCCGAGGGCGAGCCTGGCGAGCGGACGTTTCATTTTTTAGCGCGCCGCAATATTTTATTGAACACCCACAGCAACGTCAGCCCGAGGACGCCGCCGCTGAAATCGACCAGCACGTCGGAGACCTGCCCGGTGCGTGTCGGCACAAATACTTGGTGTAATTCGTCACTCGCGGAGTAAGTAAAAACGATGGCGAGCGTGAGGCCGACTTCATCCCAGCGCCAAGTGGGCGACCAAACAGTTTTCATCGAGCGACGGATGGCGTGTCGGCAGAGCAGGGCGAGGATGGCGTATTCCGTCAGGTGGCAGCCCTTGCGAAAAATATGGTGGATCGTTTCAACCCGCTCCGGGGCCATGTGTGGAAAAAGCCAGTGCATGAGCGGCTCAAAATAAAGCGATGAGTGGCGATAGGAATTGCCATCGGCGGACGCGGTGAAGATCACTGTCATCCAAATGGCGACGAACCACCAATTTTTTATGAATGCCCCAAGTTTGTGCACGCCGGATGAAAGCCTGATTTGTGGTGGGCAGCAAATATAATTTTGTGGGCCGCGGCGAAAAATAACTAAGTTTGGCCACATTTTACTTTTCCTTTTTGCCGCCGCCGCCATCTTGTGCGCGTGGAATTGACCCTTGAAGAAATCCGCCGCGCCGTCCGCGCCGCGCTCGCTGAAGACCTCGGCGGCGGCGATGTGACCACGCTCGCCACCGTTCCCGCCAACGCCAAATCCGTCGCGTTGATGAGTGCGCGGGAGCCGTTGACGGTCGCGGGAATTCAATTTGCCGAAATCGCCTTCCGCGAACTGTCGCCGAAAATAAAAATTCAAAAACTCGTGCGCGACGGGCAAACAGTCGCCGCCGGGAAAACGCTCCTGAAAATTTCCGGTTCCAGTCGCGCCCTTTTGAGTGCCGAACGTGTGGCGCTGAATTTTGTGCAACGACTTTCCGGTGTGGCGACGGCGACCGCTCTATTCACCAATGAAATCAAGGGCTTGCGCGCAAAAATTCTCGACACGCGCAAGACCACGCCGGGCTGGCGGCGGTTTGAAAAATATGCCGTCAAATGCGGCGGCGGAAAAAATCATCGCCTTGGTTTGTTCGATCTGGTGCTCATCAAGGACAACCATCTCGTCGCGCTGCGCAACGAAAAACCAAACGCCATCGCCGCCGCAATTTTTCGCGCGCGGAAACAATTTCCGAAATTGAAAGTGGAAGTCGAGGCCGACAAACTCGCGCAAGTCGCCCAAGCGGCGGATGCCGACGCGGACATCATCCTGCTCGATAACATGACAACGGCGCAGTTGCGGGCGGCGGTGAAAATTGTGAATGGCCGCGCCAAAACCGAGGCGAGCGGCGGCGTGAATTTGAAAACCGTCCGCGCGATTGCGGCGACGGGCGTGGATTTTATTTCCGTCGGCGCGATCACGCATTCGGCGCGCGCGGTGGATATCGGGTTGGATTTTAATAATTAATTTAGCCACGGATGAAACACAGATTGAACACGGATTTCATGATTTTCATACTTTGCCTTTTATCCGTGTTTCATCCGTGTTCAATCCGTGGCCAAAAAAGTTTGTGACCACGGACGCTAAAATTCTTTCCGCGTTGCGCGCGAATCCCGAGGGGGTTTCGGGCGCGCAACTTGCGGAACAGTTGGCCATCAGCCGCGCGGCGATCTGGGCGCGGATGGATGACTTGCGCAAGGCGGGTTACGACATCGCCGCCAGCCCGCATTTTGGCTACAAGTTGATCGGGTCGCCGGATGCGTTGCACGCAGATGATTTGCTGGCGCGGCTGAACAAAACCAAAGTCATCGGGCGCGACATCCAGGTGTTCCAGGAAACGAGTTCGACCAATGATGTCGCGGAAAAACTCGCGCGCGATGGCGTGCGAGAAGGCGTGGTGGTCTTCGCCGAATCGCAGACGAAAGGACGCGGTCGCTTGGGCCGCAAATGGATTTCGCCGACGCACAAAGGACTTTGGTTTTCCGTGTTGCTGCGACCAAATTTTCGTCCGCAGGAGACGACGCAATTGACGGTGATTTCGGCGACCGCGTTGCGCCGCGCGATCAAAACGGTTTGCGGCATCGCGGCGGACATTAAATGGCCGAACGATATTTTGATCGGTGGAAAAAAAGTGGCAGGCATCCTCACGGAGATGAGCGCGGAAATGGATCGGGTTCGTCACGTCATTCTCGGCATTGGTGTGGACGTGAATCAGGACGTGACGGAATTTCCGGTCGAGTTGCGGAAGATTGCGACGTCCTTGAAAATTGAGGCGGGCGCAGAAATTTCGCGCGCGGAATTGGCTACGGAAATGTTGCGCGAACTGGATTTTGATTATGCGCGGGTGTGTGCCGGAAAATTTTCTGCCGTGGCCGACGAATGGGAATCTGCCTGCATCACGATGGGCAAAGACGTGACGGTGCATGTTGGTGATCGAAAATTTCGCGGCCATGCGGAATCGCTCGATGATGACGGCGCGCTACTTGTCCGCACGGAACACGGGCATTTGGAACGAATTATTGGCGGCGACGTCACTTTGGAAAAATGATTTTACTCTTCGACATCGGCAACACCCACACGCATCTCGGCCTCGCCGATGGGAAGCGCGTCCTGAAAAACACGGACATCCCGACGCGCACTTGGTTCGACGGCACGGCGGCGGCCTTGGTGAAAAAGTTTGCGGGTGCCAAAAAAGTTCGCGGCGCAGTGGTTTGCAGCGTCGTGCCGCGCGCGACGCCGTTCGTGCGAAAATGGGTGGCCCAACCAGTAGCGCCGGGCGCGGCGGAAGTTCGCTTAATCGAACTCACGCCAAAAAGTTTACGCGGCGTGGGCATTGATTATCCGAAACCAAATTCGATTGGCCCGGATCGTTTGGCGAATGCGGTGGCGGCGAAATTTCATTTTGGCGCGCCGGTGATCGTTGTGGATTTTGGCACGGCGGTGACGTTTGATGTGGTGGATGCCCAGGGAAATTACGTCGGCGGCGTGATTGCGCCCGGCCTCGCGGCGATGACGGATTATCTGCATGAGAAAACCGCGTTACTGCCGAAAATAAAAATTCGCGAGATCAAAACCGCCATTGGCAAAAGCACGGAATCGGCAATGTTAATCGGGGCGGTTCACGGTTATCGCGGCTTGGTGCGGGAACTGATCAGCGAATTAAAACGCGAGCTGCGGGTGAAAAAGCTTCCCGTGGTGGCGACCGGCGGCTATGCGAAATTGATTGCGGCGCGGTTGCCAGAGATTTCTGCCGTTGAACCGAAATTGACGCTGGAAGGGCTGCGACTGGTGTGGGTCAATCAGACGCCGAAATAATCGAGAAATCCGGTTTTGGTCACTTGAGGGTCTTCACAGTTTCGGCGCGAGTGATGAGCCAGGCCCCGTCTTTTTTGCGCCATTGAAAGTGCATTTCCTCAAAACCAGAATCCTTGTCGCCGCCAATAATGACCCGCACGGTGCAGGAAATATCCGCCGTTTGTTGATCCGCACTGACGCGAATGTTCTGGTCGAGAAAAGTAGTTTTGAGTCCGGGGATCGTGGCGAAACCGCCGTTCGCCGTTTCACGGATTTCATCGCGCCCGGAAAACGTGTGGCTGCCGAGGCCGGGCAGATCCACAAAAATTTCCGCGTCGCTGCTGAAGTAACCGATGAAGCTCAAGGCTTTCGTGGCGCGATTAATAGTGTTCGCCTGCGCGTCAAACGTCGCCGTGTCGGCGAGCGCGATCATCCGTTTTTGAATCACCTTCTCGACGCTGGGAAAAAAAATTGTCCACAGCCAAAAACCGAGCGCGACAACGGCGACGAGCAATCCGAGGCGGACGACGATTTTCATAACAATAATTTGCCGATGATGCGCTCGCGTTCGGCGCGGCCCTGGGTGTGCAAGTTGAAGGGCATGGAGCGGTTATCGCCCACGACGTAAAATTCATTGGCGGCGCAGACGAACGGTCCGGCCTCCCAATCGCACGAATTTTTCAAGTAAGGTTCGGACAGATGGCGATGGTTGATGTAAGTGCGGCCATCGTGAAAGGAAATGGTTTCGCCCGGCAGCGCAATGATACGTTTCATCAACATCACGCTTTCGCCGGCCAGTCGCACGGAAACGATGTCGCCGCGCTGCGGTTCGTGGCGGCGGTAGGCGAGGCGGTTGATGCAGTTGACCTGATGGTTGTGATACGTCGGCTCCATCGAAATGCCTTCGACACGGATGGGCAGGAGAATAAATTTGAAGGTGACGCCGCAGACGAAAATCAGCACGGCAATGCGGATGAGCGTATTTTTCGGCCGCCGCCCAATGGTCAACACTTGCAACCAGTGTGGCCGGACGTTGGAGTGATTCTCAACTTGCATCCCTCCATTAAAGCAAAATCCGGCAAAAAGTTGCAAAAAAACTTTCAGTCGGCGCGTGAATTATTGTGCCCGGACGCGGATGAAAACGTTGTTGCCGGCGGGCCGACCGCAGATTACGTCGTTGGTGCCATTCGGCGCGGCGTTGGTCTGGACGACGGTGAGGGCAAACCAATTGGTCGAGGCGAGGTTGGTGTTGAATTCGGGAAAATAGGAAAAAGTATTGGAGCCGGTGAACTTGAGGTTGAGATTGGTGCCGACGGTGAATTTGAAAATGAACGGGGCCGGCGGCGTGGGCGGATCGGTCATCACAATGTTGCCGGTAAAGCCATGAACCCCGCAGTAATATACGCAATTGGCTGCGTTCGCCGGCACGACAAACGTGACTGTTCCCGAGGTGGTGTTCTCGCCCGTCACGCCGGGCGGAACCGCACCGAAGACTGCGGTGCCAATGCGAAACGGATGAAAGGAGGCGTCGCTGACGGCAAACGTGTAGGTCTTGCCCCGGATCAAGGTGATGGTGGGATTGGGGCTGCTGCCATTGATGTTAAAAAAAAATCCCGGCGTCGTGACGCTGAAATCCGTTGCGTGTGTCACTAGCCCGCCGAGTCGCAGCCAAGCCAGTCCAACGGTGATCAAAAGTAAGTTTTTCATAGTCGTAACTTAAACTAGGATGCTGGACGGCGATTTTTGTTCCATGAAATATGCGGACGCATGCGCGCACTGACCCGCTGGGCAAACTGTCGGGTGGTGGCGGGTGGTGGCGGTTTTCGCGCTGCAAAAACCAGCTGGGTGGAACTCCTCGCGCTGCGAGGAGTAGCACCGCGTGCAGCGGCGCAACGCCTTTGGGAGCGGGATGTATTCCGTCCGCCCGTTGTTTCGCCCGCTACTGCGCGGGCGGAGTTCTCACAGCGCGAGAACTTCCACCCTTCGGTGGCTGTGTGCGGATGCGCTCAAATATAAGCCGGTCAAATTCCGCGATTGAGTCAGGCGATTTTTTACGTATCCTCCACCGCTCTATGTCCAGCAGCCGCCGACAATATCCGTTTCATCTGATCGAGCCCAAGTGGCAACAAACTTGGGAGCAACAGCAGGCTTTCCGCGCCTTCAACCCCGGCGAGGAAATTCCCGCGAACCATCCATTCGCCGTGCGCCATAAGCTTTCCGGCAAAGTTTCCGCCGCGCAACTGCCGGAGAAATTTTACATCCTCGATATGTTTCCGTATCCGAGCGGCGCGGGCTTGCACGTCGGCCATCCCGAAGGCTACACGGCCACGGACATTCTCGCGCGCTACCGTCGCGCGTGCGGCTTCAACGTGCTGCATCCGATGGGCTGGGATTCGTTCGGTTTGCCCGCCGAGCAATACGCCGTCAAGACTGGCCAGCATCCGCGCGTTACGACCGAGGTGAACATCGCCAACTTCACGCGCCAGATCAAAAGCCTCGGCTTCAGCTACGATTGGTCGCGCGAACTCGCCACGACCGACGTGGAATATTTCAAGTGGACGCAGTGGATTTTCCTGAAGCTCTACAATTCGTGGTTTAATCCTGAAACGAACAAGGCTGCGCCAATCAGCCGGATCAAATATCCAAAGGAATTGGATTTGCCTGAAATTGCCGAATCTTGGAAACATTTTACGG
>JANYFN010000114.1 GCA_025362675.1 Limisphaerales bacterium
CTTGAAGCCACTGGCTGCTCGCGCGAGGGCGGCGAGACGTGACCGTGGCTGGCCGGTGATTAGATCCCCTTCGACAGCGGCGTAGCCGTAGATTCCGGCTTTTTCTCGTAATCTTCCAATGACGGAATTTTCATAAGGGCACGTTTGGCGTAGGCGCGATGCACGGCTTTGCTGTTGTGTCCCAAAGCCTCCTGGGCGAATCTTTCGGGGTAGCCGCAAGTCTTGGCTCGTTCCGCCCATGCGTAACGGTAGCTGTGCAACGTGATGCCGGTGATGCCAAGTTGGCGGCACCGTTGCCCAAACTCCGTGGCACGATCTCCGGCCCGCACGCGGGACAGATACGGAAACAGCACGCCCTCGGCGGGCAGGTCTTTGAATACGTTCAAGGCGTCCGCTCCCAAGTGGACCAGCACCGGCACGCCGGATTTCTTGCGGGTGAATCCAACGGTGTTGTTCGTCCAGTCCACGTCCTCACCCTTCAAGCACGCAATGTCGCCCTGACTGGCCCCCAAGTGCCAGCAAAGCTGATACAGGGTTTTCCGCTCAAGGTTTACCTCGGCGGCAATGATCCGCTGGTGTTCCTCCAACGTGATGGCCCGCTTTTCCTTGAACTTTACTTTCGGCCATTGCCGTTTCGGCAGGATGGACCAAGGCAGCCAGTTCATGTCCAAGGCGAAATTGTGAATCCGCCGCAGATAAACATTGGTTGAGACGGTTCCGAGTTCCAGCACTTTCAGGAAGTGCGCCGAACGGGTTTCCAGAATGGGCAGGTGGCGGATGAGGTCAAACGCTTTGTCCTTCATCGCCACAACATGCCGGTTTCGCGTGGTGTCGGATTTGGTCTTGGTCAACTCGTCCATTGCCGTCTGCCATGTCCGGTTCGCCACTTCGGGGTCGGTGGCGGTCAGATACGTCCGGGCAATTTGCAGGTTAAGCACGGGCTGCCGGTGTGCTTCGTTCTTGGAATGAAGCAGCGTCAGCGCCTCGGCTTCGTCCTTGGTGCGCAAGGAATGCTGCTTGCCCGTGGTGGTGTCTTCGGAGTAAAAAACTCCGGCTCGCCGAAACAGGATGAACTTCGATTTCATGATAATTATCTGAATCATGAAACCAGTCCGGTTTCCTGCGCGTTTATGAACGCGAGTTTTGGCGAGTTTCAGCGAATACTGACAAGTAGTGGCGAATAGTTGAAACACTCGCCGGTTTACTGACAGTGGCCATTCCGCCCGGCGTAACTCCTTGATGCACACGCATCAAAACTTGGAGGCGAGGGTCGGAATCGGGCTAATGCTGCAAGCTTTGAACTTGCTGAACCAACTTATCCCAAACCCAAGCTAGAATGCAAATTACAGAAAATACGCTGCTAACATTGATGATTTTACATATTTTCCCGTGCTAGTCAAGGCTCGGAATTACCCAGCTAAAACTCCGTAATAACTCCGGTGACACTCTTTTTCTACTCCGCTGCTGGCAGTTTTGCTGGCAGTCAAAGACACATATATTCGTCTGCTGTGCAGCCTTAAAGTGATGCTTCCAGTAAGTTTAGGCATCAGTAGAGTTTTAATCACTTTCCACCGGCTTCGACCGAGCTGGCATCGTAACCTTGTGACGCCAGCGGTTGTTTTATGTGCCGGTGATGTATAAGTCTAACGGCCATTTCAGATTGCCGCCACAAGCCAGTCAGGAATTGAGTTTGCCAAATATGCCCGGCGACCATTTTGAAAAATGGCGACTAAGCGGTAGGGCATCCGCAAATCATCGTTGTCAAAAACGAACACGCAGGGAAGCTCTTGGACTCCCTGTTTGAGATTGCTCAGTGTGCGTGGAAATCGGGCGGTCAATTTGTCGGTCGGCACATCGTGTCCGCCCTGACTGACGCGCATGGCGACGCGCTCCTCGGAACGTCCGGCATCGGCAATGCCAATGAAGCACAGGACGACGGTGTAACCCTTTTGCACCGCCTGTTTCAGAAACTTTATTTTGTCGCTCACCGGATCGGAGAAGACAGTCTCGAAAATAAAACTTTCCCTTTGATCTAAAAATTCCTGCCGCAGCTTGGCGGCAACTTCGGCCGCTTGATACGCATCCACTCCCAATTCTCCGGCCAAAACATCCGCATTGAGAAAACGCAAGCCGCAGCTTTTCAGATGCGCCTCGTAAAATGTGGTCTTCCCCGCGCCATTCGGCCCGGCCACGGCGACCATGACTGGACGCTGATCCAAGCCGGGGATATGCCAACCAGGCGCGGATTTTGGCAGGGGCTTTTTCACCGTGAGCCACCCGCCAAGGTCGGCATAGTTTTCTTGGAGGGTAACTTGACCGCTTGAAACTGCCGATTGACGAACCGTCCCACGGTGCGTTTGCCCCCGGCCTCGATTCGCACCAGCATGCCGGGCGAATCAACCGCAGCTTCATAATGGGGGTATGGTCGGGTTTTCAAATGCTCAACCACCCGCTGCCGTCCCTTTGGAGAATCCACCGACGCTAAGCAAGCGGACAGTGATTTGACTTCGCCGGAACGGCACAAAGCCAGCACCTGATCTCCGCGCAACAGGGGTTCGAGCGCGCGACCGATTTTAGCCCAAAACTCGACCTGCCCGGCGATGGATCGTTCCACGATCTCGCCGGCGACGCGGGCGTCCAGCAGCAGTGCATCCGAAACTTTGACGGGTTGACTCATGCCCTGAAAGTAGCAAAACGCTACCGCATGTCAAGTTGCCGTAAAGTCAATTTCCTTCCGCGCTGACCAACGCGCTTTTCTGCTCGCTTCACCGGCGGCTGGTCGGCCCTGTCCCCCCTACGACCGCGCCGGTTCCGTTCGCAAAAAATCGTGCTCGTCACGAGCAGCATTATTTTCAGAGGCCAAAGCCGCGAGCTGAAAATCATCGTGACGGATGCGGATTTGACTCCGTTGGCATTAAGGTTTAATTGTGGTGGTGATGACTGTGGAAATTCCAGAGACAATCGGTCGGCTGCTGCCCATGGAGCCGTCGCAACGGCTGCGTAGTGTCATGGAAGGGCTGGTGCTGGGCGCTTATACCCAGGGCATTATCACCCGTGGACGCGCCTATGAATTGCTCGGCCTGAATTATTGGGACGGCGAGAAGTTTTTTTCCGGCCGAGGTGTTTTTGTGAATTACGATTTGGGCGAGTTTCAACACGACTTGGGAAATTGATTTATGGCCGTTGTCGTGTCGGACACCACTCCGCTGCACTACCTCATTTTGCTCGGTCAGGATTCCATCCTCGAAAAATTATACCGCTTGGTTATCGTGCCGCCAACGGTGCTACAGGAACTTAGTCATCCTTCCGCGCCCTCG
>JANYFN010000214.1 GCA_025362675.1 Limisphaerales bacterium
CGCGGTTTGTGTATTTCGCGGTTCAAAACGCCTTGGCCGCAATGTCGCGACGGAAATGCGCGCCTTCAAATTGGACGCACTCCACGGCGGCGTAGGCGGCGGCTTGGGCGGCGCGTAAATCTTTACCGAGCGCGGTTACGCCGAGAACGCGTCCGCCGTTGGTCACGATCTGGCCGTCCTTCAACGCCGTTCCCGCGTGAAAAACTTTTGTGTTGGGCAGTTTGTTCGCGGTATCAAGGCCGGTGATGATTTTGCCCTTCGCGTAGTTGCCGGGATAACCGCCGCTGGCCATGACGACGCAAACACTCGCGAGCGGAGACCATTTCAATTCGTGTTTCGCCAACGTGCCGCTTGCGCTGGCGTCAAGCAGTTCCACCAAATCATTTTCCAACCGCGTGAGATAAACCTGTGTCTCGGGATCGCCAAAGCGCGCATTGAATTCGAGAATCTTCGGACCGTTCTTCGTGAGCATCACGCCGGGATAAAGCAGGCCACGATAGTCAATACCCTCCGCCACGCAGCCGCGCATGAAGGGTTCAAGCACTCTGCTGGCAACGTCGGCGAGCTGCGCCGCGTCGAGAAAGGGCGTGGGCGAATAGGTGCCCATGCCGCCGGTGTTCAGGCCAAGATCGCCGTCGAGTGCGCGCTTGTGATCTTGCGAGGTCGGAAAAATCTTTGCGGTCGTGCCGTCGCAGAGCGCGTGCAGGGAGACTTCAATGCCTGCAAGAAACTCCTGAATGACGACGCTCGCGCCCGCCGCGCCGAACGCCTTGCTCACCATGATTTCGTCCACGGCCTTCTCAGCTTCGGCTTGACTAGTGCAAATCAAAACACCTTTGCCGAGCGCGAGGCCATCGGCTTTCACCACGCACTTGCCGCCGAGGGTGGCGCAGAATTTCTTAGCAGCGGAGACATCGGAGAACGTTCCAGCGGCAGCGGTGGGGATGCCATATTTCTCCATGAACTTTTGCGAGAAAACTTTCGACGCCTCGAACTGCGACGCCTTCTGGTTCACGCCCCAGATCTTCAGGCCGTGTTTCAGAAACAAATCCACGATGCCGAGGGCGAGCGGGTTGTCCGGCCCGACGATGGTAAAATCAACCGACTGCGTCTGCGCGAACGCAAGCAGCTTCGGCAAATCTTCGGCGCTGATGTTGACGCATTCCACGGCGCTGTGGTTCGTGGCGAGACGCTCTTGGGCGATGCCGGCATTGCCCGGCGCGCACCACATCTGCGTGGCGTGGGGCGATTGCGCGAGTTTCCAAACAAGGGCGTGTTCGCGTCCACCTGAACCGATGACGAGGAGTTTCATGTGCTCTTAATTTCCCAAAGCTTTCTCTGCCTTAGAATTCTTTTTCTCCGTTTCTAATTGGGTGAGAAATTTTTGCTCGGCTTTTTCGATGAAGTTCGTGAACGCCGTTGAGTCAATGAACGGATTCGGCTTTTCGCCGCGTTGCAAGCGTTTCGCTTTTTCGGCCATGTCAAAAAACCCCGTGTGCGGTGCGAGAAACACATCGCACGGCAGCGACTTCAATTTGCGATAACTAGCAGCCAAGTCGTTCGCAATCCCAGGATAATTCGTGTTATTCACTAACGGAACGCCCTGCAAAATACTTGTGCTGCCAAAGAACACGACGTGTTGCACTTTGCCGTCCTCAGTCGCATCCATGGTCCACGTCGTGCAGCCTTTCGTGTGACCCGGCGTGAGCTGACACGTCAAGGTCACGCCGCCCAATGTGACCTGGTCGCCATCGCCAAGAATCCGATCTGCCTTGGCAGGAGGATAGCCAATCATTGCTTTTGAATAGGGCGTGAAGTCGTTCGTGCCGCCACTGGCGAGCAATGCCGCATCCGCCGCGCTTATGATGATGCGCGCGCCGGTCAACTCCTTCATCAACGCGTCGCCACCGGCATGATCCATGTGCGCATGCGTGTTCAGAATGATTTTGATGTCCGCGAGTTTGAAGCCGAGTTTCTTCACGCTCTCGCGAATGCGTGGCACGGTGGTTTCAAAACCAGTATCAACGAGGATGTGTCCTTCGGTTGTGGTGATGAGAAACGAACTGATGCCGGCCACGCCGACGTAATGGATGTTACCGATCAGGCGAAATGGCTCAAACGGCGCGTTCCACGATTCCCATTCTTTTCTGATCGCCGCATTTTCAGCCGCGTTCTTCTCGGCGGTTGATAATTCCCCCATCACTGTTTGGACAGCGATGCAGGTGAATAGTAACCATAGGTTTGAAAAATGCTTTCGTTTCATTTGCGGCCCGCAGATTACGCGGATTACGCGGATTGAAAATTAAATTCTATTGGAGCTGGGCGTTAAGGTTTTTCGATTCGCCTTTTCTCAAAACCAATTCCACCACCTTGTTGCCGGAGCGGACTTTGCTTTTACCCTCGCCGCTGATGTTGCGGATGGTGGCGGAGGCCAGTTTGTCTTTCGACCATTTGACGCCGATCTCGTAGCCGCCGCGCGCCCGCAGGCCGGAAATTTTCCCCGTCGGACACGCTGGCGCAAAATGTCAGGAGCGAAAGGCCGACCGTGAAGATTTTATTTTTCATGCGGAGGAGCAGGGGGAACAGATTTATTTTTCAAATTCAACCCCGTTAAGCTGGACGATTTCGGCAGACTCAAGTTTCACCAAACTTTCGTTCGTGCCGAAATCCGGGCGATGCTTTGGCTCGATAAAAATCGGCGCATCTTTTCGCAGTGGCAAAATCTCCAGCCGCAAATCGCCGGTGAAAATTTCTGGTGCGTAGCGTTGCAAGCCCAGATCGAACTCTCGTCCGGCGTAAAAATTATCCGCGATGAGTTTGCCGTTGAGCGTGAGCCGCGCCACATCGCCGACGTAACGGAGGCGGAGGAGCGGATTGCCTTGAAGCACCGGTCTCCGACCCGGCGCGTTGGTGTCTGTAGCTTTCATCGAGCCGGATTGGAGACCGGCGTTCCAGTCGGCGGACAACTTGATTTTCCACACGGCAGCGTTGGTGAAATCGGCCTCCGTCGGCGCGATGGCGATATGCGATTTGCCACCGCTCAACAGGATTTCCCGCACCGCGCCAGCAGGTTTCAGCAATTCAGTTTCTACTTTCGTGCGGACAATTTTCGGCGGCGCATCAAACGCGATTTGCAAACGAGCCGGGTCGGAGACCGGCGTTCCCATCCGCAGCGCCAGCGAATCCGTTTCGTCCAGCAATACGATTTGGATTGCGTGGCCAGACTTGGTTTCGAGTTTGATGGCTGGGTGACGGCTCGGCTTCAGGTTCTTGAATTCAGATTTTCCCGCCGCCAAAGTTTTTCCATCAAAAACAAATTCTGCGTTCACGCCGGGCGTTTCGGCAAAATAAAATGTATCGCCTGCGCGGCAGATGGGTTGCGCGGTGGCGTAAATTAATTTCGCAACGCCGAGATCAAGGTTGAACGGCCAGAAGAAAAAAGAATCTGCCGGAATCGTCACGGGCTTTTGCGGAAAAACAAATTCGCCGCCGGGCAGACTCAATTTGAATTGCACATCCTTCTTCGCGGGCAATGGCTGGAGCCTTTGATAATTATTCACGAATACATAGCCGCTGTTGCCATCAGATCGCACTGACCAACGTAAGGTCGTGAAATCATTTTTGCTCGTAACGCGCACGTCCGGCAGCGTCGCGGGCATTTGCGCGAGCGGTGCGCCGAAGTCGTGGAGGAAAAGATGCAGCCGACGCAGCCAGTAAAATTGCGGATTGATCTGGCCGAACTCGCCGATGGGCGCGTTGAAGTCGTAGGACTTCACGGGCAAATCATTCGCATAGCCGGTGGCCTGCGACTCTTGCAACGTGGACAGTTTGCCTTCGGGATTTTGTCCGCCGTGATACATGTAGTAGCCCAGCAGCGAACTGCCGCTGCCGAGTTGCGTGAGGACGACGGCTTCCACATCGCGCTCGTCGTAGTTGATGCGACGATGATACGACGCGGGCATTCCGCCGCCGATTTCGCAGGTGAGGTGTGGGTATTTTTCCGTGCCAGTGGTGTCGCCGTTTTTTTCCACTTTCAACGTGTCGTTGCCCACGCCGGTATCGGTGCGGGTAAGTTTGAAGGTGAAATTTTCCCAGTCGTTTCCGTCCATCGGTTTGATACTGCGCGCCCAAAAGCCGTCGGGATACGCGCCGAACAGCGGGAGCAATTCGCCGAGCGGAACGGGCGTCTTCATCGCGGGCCAGCCAGTCTTGATGTAGAGCGGCACGTCGAGGCCGGCCTCCAACGCCAGTTTTTTCAGCGCCATCAAATAACCTGGCGAGCCACCAAATTCATTGTCCACTTGGATGCCGATGACGGGGCCGCCGTCTTTCCACAGCTGGCCAGAAAGTTGTTTGGCGATCTCGCCGTAGAGAATTTTGGTCGCGGCGAGAAAGTTCGTGTCCGTCGAGCGCAGCTTCCAATCCTTGTGCGCTTGCACCCAATCGGGCAAACCGCCGTTGCGGACTTCGCCGTGACACCACGGGCCGCAGCGAACGACGACTTTCAAGCCCAGTTCACCGCACGTCTGGAGAAATTTTTTTAAATCATGCTGGCCGCTCCACTCCCATTGGCCCTTGATCTCCTCGTGATGAATCCAGAAAACATAAGTCGCCACGATGTCCACGCCGCCCGCCTTCATCTTGAGTAATTCCGCGCGCCACTCGGCTTGCGGCACACGCGAGTAGTGAATTTCGCCCATCACCGGAAAGGCCGGCTGGCCGTCGAACAGCAAACTCCGGCTATTCACATTGATCTCGTGACCGGCGGGATTCTGGGTCGTGCCGAGTTTGAAATAGCCGGTCTCCGCAGGCGTCGGCGTTTGGATGGTAGCGGAAACAGTTTCGCTGTGAACGGAAGGAGTGAAAATCAGTCCGCCGCAAAAAGCTGCGAGTAAAATTTTTTCAGCCAAGGAATTCATCCGCGCAGATTACGCGGATGCCGTCAATTTGAAATGGAAAATCCGCCGCCAATTCTGGCGAGGTAGCGATGCTATTTCACCGCCGCCCACACGCGATGCACGTCGTCGTGCTCATCCAATTCATGTAGAAATTCACCAACTTCTTCCAGTTGTGCCGGGGCCAGTTCGGGCAATTGTTTGGGCACATAGCCGATTTCACTCGTCACCACCGTCCAGCCGTTCGCCGCGAGCCACTTGGAAACTGCCGACACCGCCGTGCGCTCACAGAGAAATTTCGCGCCCGCCGCGCCCGCCGGAATGTCATCGTTCTGTTCGTGCGTGAGCGGCTCGAATTCATTGGCGCCCGCCTCGATCGCCGCCGTCTCGCGGTCAATGTTCGCCTCAGGATGATGCGCCTCGACGATGCCCACATGGTCGAACAAAAATTTATTGCTGCCCGCCGTGGCCATCTGGCCCTTCTTGAACAGCACGCGGATTTCCGGCGCAGTGCGGTTCACGTTGTCCGTATAAACCTCAATGATGATAGGCACATTATGCGGCGCGCGGCCTTCATACACGACGTGCTCCATCACCAGTTTTTCAGCGCCGATGCCCGCGCCTTTGTTGATGGCGCGCTCGATGGCGTCTTTGGTGACGCTCTCTTTTTTGGCCTTCTCGACGGCGGTGAACAAGCGCGCATTCATCGCGGGATCCGCGCCGCCCATTTTTGCAGCGACCGAAATTTCGCGAACTAGTTTGCCGTTCGCTCGGCCTTTTTTGAGGCCGGCGACCAATCGTTTAGCATGAAGCCATTGGCGTCCCATAAAAGAATTCTAGCAACTGCGCGTAGAAAATTCAACCTTGCCGATAATCAGTTGAACCTCACGCACAGTCGCAAAGTCGCGAAGAAAAACCAATTGTAAGATTTGCATCTTCGCGGCTTTGCGCCTGTGCGTGAAAAAATACGGACTTAATTCCCCAGCGGCTTCTCCTTGGAAACCGTCGGACTCGCTGGCATCGCAAACGTGTTCACGTCATCCGGTTTCGCCGGATCAAATTCACCAAAGTCGTCCACGATAGATTTCGCCAACGGCAGTTTGTTTTCGCGGATACCCTTCACCATGCACTTCGCCAGCTCGTAGCTCCCGTAATTATTGTGATGCGTGCCGTCTTGAAATGCCTTGTCCACGCTCGACTTGAGCGCGCGGTAAAAAATCCGGCTCACCGCGTGCAAATCAATCAGCGCACACTTTTCCTCCATCGCCACGTCGCGCACCGTTTGCGGATAACCGGCAAGCGTGTCCCGCTCCACGCCGGCCTTGCGCTCCATCGAAGTCACCAGCACCGGCGTGCCGCCCAACTCGCGCGTGCGGGCCACGATTTTTTTCAGGTTCGATTTGTAAGTCTCCAACGCGTTCGTGGCCTTGTCCTTCATGTCGTTGTGACCGAACTGCACAAACAGATAATCACCTTTATTCATAAGGCTGAAAATCTTTTCAAAACGTTTTGCGCCGAGCGAACTCTTGAGGCTTTCGCCCGATTCCGCGTAATTTGCCACCGCCACCTCGGGCTTAAAAAAGCGCGGCAACATCTGCCCCCAACTGTTCCACGGCTCGGCGGGCTGGTCACAAACGGTGGAATCACCGGCGATGAAAACCGTCGGCACATTCGTCGGCGTGATGACGAGCGAACGCAGCGACGGATGTGCCCCGTTAAATTCCAGCGTGAGTTTCTCGTCCCAATTCACCGTCTCGGTTTCCAACTCACGCTTTTTCAGCTTCACTTTCTCCGCGTCCGAAATGCGCGGCGTGTGCAGGTGGGCAATGAACGTGCGCGTCTCGCCACCGGGAATCTTTTCGAGCATCAATCGCCGCTGCTCGGCTTTCACGGTGTTCGTTGAATCTTTGGCGTCGCCGCCGAACGTCACCAGCACCGCGTAATTGCCTTCCGGCAGTTTGATGGAAAATAAAAACGGCTTCTCGCTTGTCGCACAATTTGTGCCGCCAATTTCTGCGCCCGGTTCGAACCCGAAACCGGTCTCGGCTGAATAAAAATTCGTCGGTGCCACCTGCGTCCAACTGGCCTGCGGTTTGCCACCGCCGAAATCAAACTGGAAACTGTTTTGGGCGAACAGCGAGGTTGTGGCCATTGAAATGGCGGTGACGAGAAGCTGGAGTTTTTTCATGGAGATTATTTCGCCGGTGAATACGCCGCGACGCCGGCACCTTTTTGAGAAACGAACTTTTCAAGCGGATTGCCCGGCAGACTTTTCAGCCCCGCGATGACGCACACGGCATTCGTCTGCGCCCCTTCATCCGTGGTGTGCGTGCCTTTGTCAGCGAATAACATTTCCACTTTTTCGCGCCCGATTTTTTTGTAGGTGTCCGTCACGACCAGCGTGAGGTCGAGAAACAGCGCGTCATTTTTCTTCGCCACTTCCGCGTCCCATCCGGCCAGCGCCTCAAAGTCGCGACCGTTCTCCCAATGCTGTTTGTGAGGAATTGGTGAACAGACAATCACGGTTGCACCCCTCGCCTTGGCCTCGGCGGTGAACTTGCCCATATACCAGCCGAACGTGTGCACCAGTTCCTTTGTGCCGTCCGGCTTGGTGTCTTCCATCGTCTCATCGCCAATGCCCTTGCCATCGGCGCGGTTTTTATTCGCCGGATCGCCGATGCGGCCCTGATCGTTGTGACCAAATTGAATGATGACAAAATCACCGGGCTTGATCTGCGCTGCGACTTTATCCCAGCGTCCTTCGGTAAAAAAAGTCCGCGCACTGCGTCCGCCAATGGCATGATTCACGACATTCATTTTTCCCCCGTCAAAAAATGGCGCGATGCGTTCGCCCCAGCCGAACATTCCCTTCGAGCCGCCACTCTTGACCGTCGAGTCGCCCACGATGTGCAGCGTCGGCAGCGCGGCGTTTTTAATTTTCTCAACGGCTACTTTGGAAGCATCCACGATGGGGCGTTCATCTTCGGCGGCGAAAAGAGTTCCCGTGGCGGCGAGCAAGGCGACCATCAACAAGCGGAGCGCCGGTCTCCGACCCGGCGCGTTGGTGGACACTTTTGAAACGTGTCGGGTCGGGGCCCGGCGCTCGGTTGCTAGTTGCTTCATAAAATTACTTTGGTTGAGCTTTGGTTGACACAGGCTGGCTCACGTCTGCCGGTTTAACCGTCCTGACATTCTCCGAGAAAAATTTTGCGAGCGGATTTTCCTTAAAACTTTTGAGTCCGGCAATCACACACGCCGCATTCGTCTGCGCGCCAGCGAGACTCGTGTGCGGCCCGGCATTGGCGACGAACAATTCTTTCACCTTCTCCTGCCCGAGCGAATCATATCGGCGCGCGATGATTTCATTGAGGTCAATGAACGGCGCGTTTGCCGCCCGCGCCGCTTCTGCCGCCCAGCCCGCCGCGCTGTCCGGGCCGTTGCGCGCAACTTTAACGTCGTGCCAAGTGTTACGCGGGATGAGCGAGCAGACGATCGCTGTCGCTCCTTTCGCGCGGGCTTCGGAAATCATTTTCATCTCATACCAACCAAAGGTGTGGACGGTCTCGAATTTTTTTGTGACAAGATTCGTGATGGCTTGCGACTCGTCGCCGATGCCGTGCAACTCGCCGCGCGCGCGCGCCGCGTCGTTGATCGGCCCGCCGTTCGTGCCGAACTGCATGATGACCACATCGCCGCGCTTCATCAGCGAAAGCGTTTTTGGCCAAAAATCGCGATAGTAAGTCCGCGCCGTCGTGCCACCGAGCGCCCGATTCACGACGTTGATTTTGCTGGTGTCAAAGAACGGCGCGAGCTGATCGCCCCAGCCCCATTGCCCGCCGCCGCCGTCGCCGCGACCGTTGCGCACCGTTGAATCGCCGATGAGAAACAGCGACGGTAGATTCGTGTTGGCCGGAAAATTTTCGCGGCGCGCAGAAATCTGGGTTTCGTTTTTCGGCTGGCCGTCCACGAGCTGTGCGAAATCAGTTGTCGGCAGCAACCCGGAAATAATAACGGCGCTGAAGCAAATCAGTTGGGAGGGTGAACGCATATTTAAAATCAGAGAAGGGCTTTAATAATTGAAATCAAACTTTGGCGCGTCCGAGCGGAATTGCGCCGCCGGCAAACCAGCCGAATTGTAAAGCTGACCGCCATCCGGAAAATTGACCCACCCATAACGCACCGCCGTGGGGGCGATGACGTTCGAGCTGCTGACGACGATTGAGTTGTCATCAATCTTGGCCGCCGCCGCAACAAATTTTTTATCCGCGCCCGCGATCGTGAACCATTTGAGCGCGCCATCTTTGGCGACCAGGCCATCGGCGTGGGAGAAGCGAAGACGAATCGCGTCGCCATCACCTTTCATGGATTCATAAAGCGGGCCGGAGAATTCAATTTTCTTTCCGTAAGTGTTCGCCAGCGCGATGCGCGCCAGCCGGTCACCCACGTCCTGTTTGTTTTTCGGATGCACGTTTTTCGCCTCGCCGATGTCCATCGCGACGGCCATGCCAGTATTTTTAAGCGAGAGAATCGTGGCCTGCGCTTCGCGCACGAGCGGACTGTTGCTGGCGGCTTCCTGGCCCGCGAGTTGCACGACGTAAAACGGAAAATCACCTTCGCCCCACAGCTTGCGCCAGTCACGGATGAGCGCGGCCTGGACGCGCGGATACAGTTCGATGCCGCCCTTGTTCGCGTCCACGATGGATTCGCCCTGATACCAAATCACGCCGCGAATCGCGAACGGAACGACCGGCGAAATCATGCCATTGAACAAAACGGTAGCGTTGTGCTGATCCTGCACCGGATCGCGCGCGGCACGATTGCGTCCACGCGGCGCGGCATTTGTGGCGGAGACATCCTCGGAGCGCGCTTCGGCGATGACCGGCGGCGGGTTGGTGCGAAATTTTTCCACCGCTGCGTCAAAGCGTTCGAGCATCGGTTTTAATTTCGGATCGCCCGCCATCGTTTCGCGGCGAATCCACGATTCCGCCGTGCTTGCGCCAAACGCTTCGGTGATGATGCCCACGGGAATTTTTATTTCGCGCTGTAAATCCCGCGCAAAGAAATATCCCACGGCGGAAAACGCGGGCACATTTTCCGGTGTGCAGACTTTCCACTCACCGCCAATGCGATTCGTCGGTGCATACGTTTTTTGTGCGTCGCCCGTGAACATGCGGATGAGCGGATAATTGGCGGCGGCGATTTCGGCTTCCTCGTTCGTGACGCCCGCGAACCGCTTCACTTTTTTTGACATTGTGAAATCCATGTTCGACTGGCCGGATGCGAGCCACACCTCGCCGACCAGCACGTCGGCGCATTTTCGATTTTCGATGGCCGATTTTCGATTCCCGGTCACCACGAGCGTGCGCGGTTCCGCGCTGGCTGTCATCGGTTCGAGTTTCACGTTCCAGTTTCCGTCCGCGTCGGCTTGCGTGGAATTTTTTTGACCGGCGAATTCCACCGTGATTTTTTCGCCCGCATCCGCCGTGCCCCACACCGGCACTGTCAGATCGCACTGCAACACCATGTGGTCGGTGAATGGACTGGCGAGCCTGAGCTCGGCGAACAGCGTTCCGGCGGACAACAACAGCGCGATCAGCGTGGTGGAAAATACTTTATTCATGCGTCAAAAATTATTGGCCAACCTTGCGTGGCAAGGGCAGCGTGTATTTATCAAAGACGTTCAACGCGGGCAGCGAGTTTCCGTCTTCGTCAAAAAATCCGCGCGCTCCGCCGCCGCGATTGGCCGTCGCCGGTTCCCACCAAAAAATTCCTTTGCAACCCTGGCCGGGCGTTTGCAGCGCGATGCGCGTGACTTCATCCAGAAAATCGCGCTGACCCTCGGGCGTTTCGGGAAACGGCGTCACGCGGCCCTTGAAATCATTGCCCGTTCGCCAGTTGTAGCCGGTCTCGACAATCATCACGTCCTTGCCGTATTCGTTCGCGGCGAACGCGAGATTCTCGCGTAAGTCCATCAACGTGCCGTGCCAGCGCGGATAATACGAAAGCCCGATGACATCGAACGAAATCCCGCGCTGCTTCACGTTGTCGAAAAACCATTTCGTCTTCGCCAGGTTGCCGCCCGTGTCCGTGTGGATCATGATGCGCGGCGGCGAATTTGTGCCGCGCCCAGCGTCAACGCCCTTGATTCCGGCGCGCAAGTAATCTGCAAAATTATCCCAGTGCGCCGGCAATTTTCCATCCGGCCACAACATTCCCGCCGTGACTTCGTTGCCGATTTGAACCATGTCTGGCAAAACTCCTGCGTCGCAAAACGCGGCGATGGTGTCGCGCGAATATTCAAAAACCTTGGTCACGCGCTGCTGATGCGACAGAGTAATCCAGTCGCCAGGCGTCGGCTGCTTGCCGGGATCGGCCCACGAATTCGCGTAATGAAAATCGAGCAGAAATTTGTAGCCGAGCTTTTTTGCGTCCTGCGCTTCGGCAATCGTGTAGGCCAAAGTGTTCGGCAGATTGTTGCTCACCGGTTCGATGAAAACGCGGAGGCGAATCCAGTTATAACCGTGATTTTTGAAAATCTGCAAGCCGGGCAAGGCGTTCGTGCCGTCACGAAAAACTTTCCCGCGCTCCTCGGCCTGCCGCAAAAAGGAAAGGTCGGCACCAATGGCGAATTCGGAAGCGCGGGCGGAAAAGCACCAAGCACCAACAACCAAGCTCCAGAGAAACATCAAGCGCCAAGCCGCAAACATTCGTCGCGCGGCTATTGGCGTTTGAATGTTGGAGCTTTTCTGGTGCTTGGTTGTTGGTGCTTGAAATTTCATTTCGCCTCCACGACAGCAGTCGCCGTTTCAAGGCCGTCGCGTGTCGCCATCAAAGTGATTTTGCCGGGCTTCAACGTGGAGCGAATCGCCACGCGGTTGATGCCGCACTCAGTGTCGAGCCAGAGGTTGTTTACGGAATTTATTTTGCCGCTGTTGTAACCGCCGCGCCACACGGCGGGGCCGTCGAGCTTGAAATCCACTCGGGCTTCGTCGGTCGGACAACGCTGGCCGTTGGCATCCACGACTTCAACATCGAACAGCGCCACGTCCGAACCGTCCGCCTTGAAACCTTCCGGTGAAACCATCGACGTGAGCTTGAGTTTCTTCGGTTCACCGGCGGTTTTGATTTCCATTTGCGCAACCGTTTTATCTTTTGCCGTGGCCATGGCTTTGATTGCGCCGGGCGAAAATTTTATTTCCGGGAACGAAAAAATATAGCCGCTCGTCGGCGTCGAAGATTTGCCAACGGATTTTCCATTCACGAAAATTTCCACCGCGTCGCAATGATTCGCTGCCACACAAATTGTCTTCACCGTGTTCGTCGGATAATTCCAGTGGCCAATAATGTGTATATCTGGCAAGGGATTTTGCATGACGCGATAAACATAGTAAGCCGACTTGGGCAGCCGCACGGAATCCACTTTGCCGCTTACGCGACACACCTCGCTGCTGTCCTGCCGGCCATCGGCGTTCGAGTCCGACCAGTAGATCGAGGCGTAACCCGCCCACTTGGAATATGCGGCGTTGGTGTTGGAAATGATGTGGCTGAAGTAGTCGTAATAACGTCCGGCGGCGGCGACGGCAAAGGTTTCAGAGTTCCAATCGTAAGTGTCGTTCGGGCCTTTTTTGAAACCGAAATGCGGCGGCGAAAAATCATCCCAGAACCGGCGCGCGGCCTCGTCGCGAAAATCTTCCGTCTCGATGAACGGTGCGCGGTCGCGGCGTTCGTCGCTGTAGGCGCGGAACAAATCCGTTGCGCCGGTGCGATGATCTTTCTGGTCATCCTGCCCGATCATCACGCCAAAATATTCCGCCACTGGCGTGGCGGACGGCTCATTCAACGTGCGACAACCCATCGCGCGGCCACCGTTCGCGTCCCACTGTTTCCGCAATTCCACCATCTGTTTCATGTGCTCGGTGGTGACGCTGTTGTTGCCCGCCTCCCACAAAACGATGCTCGGATTATTACGAAAATAAATCATCGTATCGCGCATCACTTCCATGCGCTGCTCCCATTGGCGCGCGGCAACTTCCGGCTGCAAGCGTTTGTCCAACATCGGATCGCCTTCCTTGTCGCCCGCCGGACAGATTTGCACGATGCCCGTTTTGTCGCATGCACGCACGTCCACGGCCTGCGGCGCGATGTGCATCCAGCGGATATAATTCGCGTGCGTGCTGCGAATCAGTTGCGCGTTGAAATCGTGCATCCAATCGGGATACGCCTCGCCCAATCCCGCCCATTCATCCGACGAACGCTGCGCGTAGCCGGTGAGATAAACAAACTTGTCGTTCAAGAAAACACCGCCCGTGCCGACGCCGCCCTTGAACTCGGCTTTGCGAAAACCGGTTTTGATTTTCTGCACATCCACGACTTTCTCGTTCACCGTCAGCATGGAATAAACGTTGTAAAGATTGGGGGTTTCATCGCTCCAAAATTTTGCATCCGCCAATTTGCCGCTCGCAGAAAAAATTTCCGTCTGGCCATTCACCAAGTCCAGTGCCTCGCTCGCGAACTTCGCGCAGACTTTTCCGTCGGCATCCACGACGACAGCGGAGAGCGTGATGGATTGTTGATCGCCGGATTCATTTTTCACCTGCGCTTCGATGTTCACGTCGCACGATTTGTTGCTGATAGAATAGTTGGAGCCGTAGATATAAACGCCCGTCGTCTTCAAATTTTCGTAGAGCGGCAGTGTCTGATAAACCTTGCCCGCGAGTTGCAGCCAGATGTCGTGGTTCAGCCCGCCGTAATTCGGATTGAACGCACGGCCCATCCACTCGAAACCCGCGCCGGTCGCCTCCTCGGTGTAGTCGTTGCTGTTGTCCACTTTCACGGCGATGATATTTTCCACGTCGCCAAAATTGACGAAGCCCGTCAGATCTAGTCCGCACGCGGTGACGCCATTTTCAAAACGGCCAACCAATTTTCCGTTCACCCAAAAACGTCCTGCCTGCTTGAGTCCTTCAAACTCCAAAAAAACTTTTCCATCCTTCGCCGTCGCGGGCAGTTTGAAATGTTTGCGATACCACGCGATGCCCGACCACGCTTTCCGGTCGCCGCCACTGTGGCTGATGATGGCCGTGTAAGAATCTACGTCGTTGAAGGTGTGCGGCGCGCTAACTTCGTTCCACTGCGAATCATCAAAGGAAACGGCCGCCGCATTGGTATCGTCGCCTTTGAAAAATTTCCAACCGGGATTGAAATTAAGCGTCGTCCGGGGCGAGGCTGGCGGCAAAAAAATTTCCGCCGCACCCAAATTCAAAATGGTGACGGCCAAAATGCTGGCGATGGTGATGAATTTCATTTGGTAGTTTTGATGGAAACCGTGCCCGCTGGCAAACCCGGCGCGGTCGCGGTCAAAGTGAGGCTGCCGCCACTGGCGCTGGCTTTCACGAAGGCCACGCACTCGCCTTGAAACGCGCGACGTTCATTGGCTTGAAATGGCTCGTGACTGACCGTATCGCCGCTGTCCACGCACGCGATGACGCCGGGGCCGGTCAGTTTGAACGTGATCAAATTGTCCGCGCGCGGCACCGTGATCCCGTTCGCATCCACGACGCGGACGCGAACAATAGCAACGTCATCCCAAGTCGGAGAAAGTTTTTTTGTTTCGGTGGACACAATAATTTTTTCTGCTTTGCCCGCCGTGTGTAGTGCATCCGTGGCGACAACTTTCTTTTTTTCATCGCGCACGACGGCTTTGAGCGTGCCCGGTTCATAAGGAACTTTCCAAATGCGCGGTGACGCATCGGCGTTGATTTTTTTCGCGCCAAGCGATTTACCATTGAGGAACAATTCCACTTCGTCGCAATTGGAATAAGCCTCCACCACTTCATCGTGCGGCGCGGGATTGCGCGAGGTCCAGTCGGCGAACTGCACCTGCGTGTGCAATTCTTCGCCGCCGTAGCCGGGGTCGGTCGGCATCTGGTCATTTAGCGCGGTGCGGCGGGCGAGACGCACCATCGGCTGGTTGCTCCACCAGCTCTCGCGCTCAAACGCCATCGGCTTCACTGCGCCCGTTCGGTCGAGCAAACCGGAGGAGTGATTGATCAGCGGCCAGCGACGTGATTCGCCGAGATAATCCACGCCGGTCCAGAGAAATTGTCCCGCGTGCGATGGATTATCGCGCAGCCACAGCCACGTCTGCCGGTCGTGCCGCTGCTCGGTGCCGATAATTTTCCGCGTCGGTTTGGCGCGCTGCGCGGCGAGCAATTCGTTGTCGCGATAATTTGTGCCAACGACATCCAGCAAATCCGCGAGGCCGTTGTCATAATCGTGGCTAACGTTCGGACGGAACAACGCCTGCGTGACAGGACGCGTCGGATCGGCTTCATGGGCAACCGCGACGAGTCCGGCGAGAATTTTTTTTGCCTTGTCCGCCTGTGGCGTGTCGTGGATTTCGTTGCCGACCGAATAGAGGATGACGCTCGGATGATTGCGGTCGCGCCAGATCGCATCCCGTTCATCGCGCTGCGACCACTCATCAAAAACCAAGTGATAGTCGAACGGATTTTTTGCAACCGTCCAGCAGTCGAAAAATTCATCCAGCACGAGAAAGCCCAGGCGGTCGCACAAATCTAGAAATTCCGGCGCGGGCGGATTGTGCGCGGTGCGGATGGCATTTACGCCCAATGTTTTCAATATGTTCAAGCGCGCCTCCCAGATCGCGAGCGGCACCGCCGCGCCGAATGCGCCGCCGTCGTGATGCAAGCAAACACCTTTGAGCACGACTTTATTTCCGTTGAGAACAAAGCCTTGGTTGGTGGTGAATTCCGCCGAACGGATGCCGAAAGTCGTGGCGACGGAATCTAAAATTACTTTGCCGTCCGAGATTTCCGTGACGACGCGGTAAAGTTTTGGACTTTCCAAACCCCAAAGCTGCGGCTTGGGGATGATAATTTGCTGGATAAATTTTCCAGCGTTTGAAGCGCCGGAGACCGGCGTTCCGCTGGGAGTGATGGCCGTCTCAACGGTGGCGACATTTTTTCCATCAGGAGAAATCAGCTTTGTTTGCAGGGTGATTCCGCGTTTTCCACGCGCTTGGCTGGTGACAAGCATTTCAATTCGCACTGTGGCTTCGGCGGCTGAAATTTTCGGCGTGCTGACGAACACGCCGTTGTCTGCAAAGTGAATCGCATCCGTAGTGACCAACCGGACGTGCCGGTAAATGCCCGCGCCCGAATACCAGCGTGAAGCCGGTTGCTCCGAGGTGTCGCACCGCACGGCGATGACGTTTTCCGTTTTACCAAAATTCAAATGGCCGTTCATTTCGTAGCCGAAGCTCGCGTAACCAAACGGACGGCGACCGAGATAAAAGCCGTTGATCCACACATCAGAGTTTTGCATCACGCCATCGAATTCGATGCGCACGACTTGGTTGGAGACATTTTCCGGAAGTGAAAAATGTTTGCGATACCACGCCAGCCCGCTCGGCAGAAACGCGCCCGCACCGCCGGCGAGATTGGTTTCGGCGAACGGTCCTTCGATGCTCCAATCGTGCGGCAAAGCCAGTTTGCGCCAGGCGGAGTCGTTGAATTCATTCAGCTCGCCGCCGGGCGCGTCGGCTTTTTGGAAGAGCCAGTGCGCATCAAAATTTTCCGTCACGCGTTCGGCCTGTGCGACAAACGGCAGCAAGCTGACTGCGGCTAAAATGAGCGCTCGTTGAATTTTCATGCGGGTATGGACGCACAGCCTTGACCAAAGGTGACGCCGGCACAAGTCGCCGGAACTGTGGATGCGGCCGGAACTGGCGGATGGGCGAACAAATATTTTTTGTGATTCTCGCGCCAGCCGTTACGATGGCGGGATGTCCGATGATTACCGGCAACTGCTTGATGCGACGATCCAACACCTCGAAGGCTTGCAAGCCCGCGGTGTGCGGCATGTCGCCGTCTCGCCGGAGTCGCTGCGGGCACTGGCGTTACCTGCGCGACCCGTGGCAGTAAACGCCAAAACACAAATGCAGCCCGTCATGGGAACGTCCGTGTCCGACCCGGCTCGAAGTTCATTTTTCAAACGCGCCGGGTCAGAGACCGGCGCGCCGGTGCTGACACCAAAAGCCGCTGCTGCGCTGCCGGCCGTCGCCGTCGTGCCATCACCGGCAATTCTCAATTCTCGTTCTGCGTCCGAAAAATCCGCCGCCTTCGCTGCACTGCGGGAACGCGCGCTGGCGTGTGTGAAATGCCCGAACCTCGCGTCTTCGCGCAAGCACGTGGTATTCGGCGTCGGCAACATTGAGGCGCAACTCATGTTCGTCGGCGAAGCTCCGGGCGCGGATGAAGATGAACAAGGCGAACCGTTTGTGGGCGCAGCGGGACAGTTGCTCACGAAAATTATTTCCGCGACGGGACTTTCGCGCGCGGACGTTTACATCGCGAATATTTTGAAATGCCGCCCGGACATGCCGCCGGGTTCGAGTGGCAACCGTAAGCCGGAGCCGGCAGAAATGCAGACGTGCATTCCGTATCTGCACGAGCAGATTGATTTGATTAAACCGAAAGTATTAGTCGCGCTCGGCGGCACGGCGATGGAGGGTTTGCTGAATAAAACTGGTATCACCAAGCTGCGCGGGCAATGGCATGAGTATCGCGGCATTCCGCTGATGCCGACGTATCATCCGGCGTATCTATTGCGCAATCAGGCGATGAGCGAAAAGCGCCGCGTGTGGGAAGACATGCTCGCTGTGATGGAAAAACTCGGGCTACCCATCAGCGAGAAGCAGCAGAATTTCTTTTTGAAGACGTAATTTTTTCGTTGCCGCTCAACGTAATTTTTTCGCCGTGTCCGCTGTAGAAATTTTTTCCAGGCACGCTGTCACTTCCAATTTCAACTGCTGCCGTTTTTCCGCGCTCAAGCCGCTGGGATCGAAACGGTGGGCATTGTGCAGGCGCAATAATTCGCGCACGGGTGAACGCAAATCATTGAGCAGCGGTTCCGCCAATGCGCGTTCCAGCCAGTCGGCCATTGGTTCGCCGGGCTGACGGGGCGCGCCGCGAGCGGCCAGTTTTTTTTCAAGTTGGTAAAATTCCGAATCCAGTCCGGGCCAGGGCGCGCCCGGCAGATTTTTATTTTTCACGTCGCGCCGCAATTTTCCACGCCGCCGGAAGAGGATGAAATATAGCAGCACGACCAGCACGGGGATGAGCGACCAGAAGATGTATTGTTGCAAGTTCGCCTGTCGCCAGCGGAATTTGGCGAATTGAAACGTGATCCATGATTTCAAATCCGCGAGCCATTCTTCACCAGCGGTGCGCGCGCCTTCGACCTTGATCCAGGAACCGGGCGTGGTGTCAAAATCCTCCCAGGTTTTGGTCGTGCGGTTCCACGCGAGGCACCACGCGTGCGCATCGCGTTCGCGGACCACAAAGCCGCTGCCGCGCGGCTCATGCACGGAATAACCGACGGCGTAGCGTGCGGGAATGTGCAGCTGCCGGAGAAGTAGAACGGTGGCGCTGGCAAAATATTCACAATGACCGCTGCGGCTCGTGAGCAAAAATTTTGTCAACGGCGTCGTGCTCGGCGTCGCCAGTTTGTCGGTGCCCTGCCAAATGCTGTAGGTAAAATGATTCGCAAAAAATTGTTCAATCCGCCGCCGCCGCTCCAGTTCATTCGCGTCCGCTGGGATTTGCATTTCCGAAATCACCTGTTGTAGCGCGGGGATTTCATTCGTCGGCACGGACAAATCATAATGGTTAGTGGTGTCCACATCCGGGGGCGAGTCAAGGGACGCACCGCGACCGAAGGCGGCATCAAACATCAATAGACCGCGACCGGCGGCGAGCACCGCGCCGTTCTGGTTCGCTTTCAAAATCATGTAGGGCGGCACGTTTTCCAGTCGCGCGCAACCGCCGGGCAGCGGTAGCACGCCTTCGGGGGCGGCGAGTTCGCGCGACCAGCCGTTCAGGTAGCACGCGATGTTCACGCGGGAGGCGGCTTTTTTCCCGGGCAACAAATTCCAAGTGGTGTCGTCCTGCTCGACCGTGAGCGGCTCAAAATCCTTAGTTCCGCCGCCCGCGAACCACGTCATTTTTTGGGTGGCATAATTCCGGTAACTGGCTTCGCGCAGATAGGCGGGAGCATCGCCCGGTTGGCGCGGTTCGAGGCGGATGACAATTTTAGCGGACAATTTTAATAGGCCGATGCGACCCATGCTGGTCATGCTTTGCAACGGGTCGGTGCGCTGGCTGATAAAATATGAAATCAATTGGGCGTTGAAATTTTGGATGATGCCCTGCGCGCGATTTAACCCGGCCATTTCCCCAAAACCGATGGCCAACATCGCGCTGAGCGCCAGCAGCCAGGGAATGATGCCAAACCGTGGGGAGCGCACGAACCACAGCGCCCACGCGAGTAAAACGAAGAGTCCCCAGAAATATATTTGCCCGCCATTGTTCGTATGCACGCCCGCTGAAAACAGGCACACAAAAAAATACGAGTGCGAAATATCCAGATAGCGGCCGGCGAACGCCCGGTCGCCGTGCCGCCGCCGCCAGCGCAAAACGAGCGAGACAGCCGTGAGCGGAACCGACGGCCGTTCGTTGAACGCCTGCGCGAAAATAAACGGAAACGTGGTCATCGGCAGCCAGCGCAGAAAACGGATCGCGGTCAGCACGCCCGAATTCGCGGCCGTGGCGAGAGTTTTACCGTGGAACATACCATTGATTCCGCCCGCGTCGTTGTTGGTGAACACGTAGCCGATCAGCACGAGATTGAGCACCACGCAAAAGCTCCAGATGCGATTGAAGTCCGTGTCATCCAGTTCCCAGCGAAATGTGGTGAGGCGCGTGATTTCCAGCAACGCGCCCATGACCGCGCCGACGAGCAACAGATCGGAGAGCCAGCCCCAGAAGAGCAAGGCGGCGAAAAGCAAGAGCGGTGGAGTTTTCATAACTTTGCCAACCCTTCCTCGATCTTTCCAACTTCCAAAATGCGCAGTATTCCCTCCGAATCCGTAAACATTCCGCCCGCGCCGGAAATCCCTTCCCCCCGCGCCACCACGATCAAGACCAGGAGTGGCACGCCGAGCAGCTTGAGTTTTTCAACCAGACTTTTGCGGGCGTCGTCCCAGCATTGTAGCACGCAGATACAGCCGCTCACGGACGAAGCGTGGTTCAACACGAGATGTTCGAGCGTCTCAAATTTTTTATCCGCGCAATTTTTCACCGACGCCAGAATCTCCAGCATCTGGTCGGCGTGCGCGAGGCCGCGTCCGGCGGTGAAGCAATACGATTGATTGCCGACGAACAGCAGATCGAGCAGCGATTCTTGCGTGAGAATGGTGCAGGCAAACGACGCGGCGACGGATACGGCTTCCTCCAACACTTCGCTGTTCGGCTCCTGATCGAACGTGTCGAGCACGAGCGCGTGGCGCACAAAAAATTCGTCCTCGTATTCTTTCACGATGGGCTTGCCGGTCTTGGCCCAACTGCGCCAGTGGATGTGCCGCAGCGGATCGCCGTGCCGATAATCCCGCAGCGCGACGAATTCCTCGCTGCTGCCGACGTTCGTCGCCAGCGCAACGCCGCCTTGCTGAAACCGCGCCGCGCCCGGCAGCGCCAGTGGCGGCAACGCATAACGCCTCGGTAAAATAAGGACGTTTTGCGGGGCGGACACTTTGATGAATGAGCGGAACAAGTTGAACGCATCGGGCCGCGCCACCGTCACGCCCGCGAAGTGCAGAATCCCGCGCCGCAACGGAAAAATTTGCATCAGCGCTTCCACTTCCCCGTTGGGCAGCAGCGGCGGGATTTCTGCCTCGGACAAATTGGCCCGACGAAACGGATTTCTGCTGCGCGTTTGCGAGAAGCGAAAGGGGCGCACGCGTTTGCCTTCCGCCAGTTGGAAGCCGAGCCAGTCCGCAAATGATGGTCGCGGATCAGCCAAATTTTCGAGCAGCGTGAGGCCGGCTTGGACGTTGGGCGATAGATTTTTTATCCGCACGCGATAGGGCAGCGGTAGTCCCGCCGTGCCGATGCGCGGCAGTAAACGGTGGGCGGAAAATTTACCGCGGAATCGAAAACTGAATCCGACCGCGAGCAGTAACATCGCCAGCAACAGGGCAAACGACTGGAAACTCACCGTGTTCTCGACATCCGCGCCGACCGCGCCCGTGGCTAGCAGCGCCACCACCGCGCACAGTCCCGCGCGCGTGAACCGCCGCCGCGACCAGTGCCACAGGCCGCTGGTGACGCGGTAATTCCAGTAGATGAATTGGTAGAGGAGAGTCACAAAGTATGAATTATGAAGGATGAATTATGAAGTGGGGCCAGCGCACACCGTTTCATCCTTCATAATTCATGCTTCATAATTTTTTTCACGCCGGCACTTTCACTTTTTTCACCGCCTCCTCCACCACGCCGCGCGCGGTGATGCCGGAAAAACGCGCCTGTGGTTCGAGCACTAAACGATGCGCGATGACAGGCACGGCGAGCTTTTGAATCTGTTCTGGCGTGACAAAATCAAAGCCCTCAAACAGCGCCATCGCCTGCGCGGTTTTCATCAGCGCGATGGACGCGCGCGGGCTCGCGCCGAGTTGCACGCCTTGGGCGGTGCGCGTCGCGGAAACGAGATCCACGACGTAGCGTTTGAGTTCGTGGCTGATGCGCACATCTTCGACGGCGCGTTTGAGCGCGATCACGTCGGCGAGCGTCGCGGCGGGTTTTAATTCATCGAGCGGATGATGATGTTCCTGCGCGGTGAGCACGGCGACTTCCTCCTCCGCCGAAACATAACCGAGTGTGAACTGCATCGCAAAACGATCCATCTGCGCTTCCGGCAAAGGATACGTCCCGCGAAATTCGACGGGATTTTCCGTGGCGATGACAAAAAATAAATCCGGCAAATTCCGCCGCTCGCCTTCGACGCTCACTTGCGCTTCACCCATCGCTTCGAGTAGCGCGGATTGCGTGCGCGGCGAGGCGCGGTTGATTTCATCCGCGAGCAAAATGTTGGTGAACACCGGGCCCTCGTGAAAATGAAACTGTTGATCGCGCTGGTCGAAAATGGAAACGCCGAGAATGTCTGACGGCAATAAATCCGGCGTGAATTGCAGCCGCTTGAATTGTGCGTCGATGGATTTAGCGAGCGCCTTGGCGAGCGTCGTTTTGCCGGTGCCCGGATAATCTTCCAGCAACACATGGCCGCCCGCCGCCATCGCCGCGAGCAAATGGCGGGTGGCGCTATCCTGGCCCCGGATGATTTTGGCGATGTTGGCGGCGATGCGGCGGTAAGTTTCGCGGGCGGCGGCTAAGTTGGCAGGTGTCATGTTGGATTCCCAATTTTAACAATCAAAATGATCAACGGTTTCGGATGCTACCAGTATTTCGGCGGGTTCAATTTTCCGACGCCCACGCTGGCCGCCAATAACCTATACGAATTCGTCTGCTGTCGCGAAAACTTTAATGAAATTGAAGTCCGGTCGGGACGGGCGGGTTGCCACTAAAAAATTTCCCGCGCCCTGAAGAATAAATTGGTTATCTTCCGCCGCATCAGCCAACATCGCGCATGGCAAAGACGAAGGCGAAAGTTTCATTGCGATTTGAGCCAGTAGCCTCAGGGCAAATCTGGCGCGTGGAGGGCTTGAATCTACAGGTGAAAAACGTCGGCCCTTTGATGGTGCAATACAAACTCTTCAAACCCGATGCGCTCAAAGGTTCCAACGAAATCCAGGCTAAAACGGACATCGAGAAATACCTGAAAAAGCACAAGGCGATTTTGCTTTCGACGTGATCGTGGCGCGGGTTTCGCGCCGGTTTCGGGCGCTGCGCGGGTTCGAAATCCAGCTGCGGAATTCTAATTAGATTTTTGCCAACCATCCTTCGCCGCGCCTGAGAACGGGCGTATTCCGCGACTTACGGTTCAACCGTTTCCAGATATTTGAATTTTCCACCTTCGACTTTGAGGATCACTGCGGACTTTGAGGCGTCGCGGTTTTCGTTGATCGAAATTTTCCCGGTGACGGCTTCAAAATTTTTCGTGGCGGCAATGGCCTCGCGCACTTTTGCGCCATCTGTAGTGCCAGCCCGCTTGATCGCTTCTGCTAAAACCAGCGCCGAATCGTAGCCGCACGCGGCGAGCGCATCGAGCTTTTGGCCCGGCCAGCGTTTGGCAAAATTCTCCACGAATTTTTTACTCACGTCCGTCGCCACTTCCGGGCTGTAATGCGTGGAAAAATAATTTCCTTCCACCGCGTCACCGCCGATTTCAGTGAGCTTGGCCGATTCCCAGCCGTCGCCACCGAAGAGCGGGACGGTTAGGCCGAGCTGCTTGGCTTGCACGCAGATCAACGCGGCGGCGGTGTAATAGCCCGGCACAAAAACCCCGTCGGGGTTCGCGGCTTTGATGCTCGTGAGCTGCGCTTTAAAATCTTTGTCGTTACCGTTGTAATCCAATTCCACGGCGATCTCGCCGCCATTGGCTTGGAATTGTTCCTTGAAAAATTTGGCCAGGCCCTTGCTGTAGTCACTCTTCACATCGGTGAATACCGCCACGCGTTTTGCCTTCAGCGTGTGCGTCGCAAAATTCGCCATCACCGTGCCTTGAAACGGATCAATAAAGCAGACGCGGAAAATATAATCGCCGGTCTTCGTCACGTCCGGGTTGGTGGACGACGGCGAGATCATCGGGATTTTATTTTGCTGGCAGATGGGTGCGGCTTCCAGCGAGCGCGACGAGGCCACTTCGCCGAGGATGGCGATCACGTTGTCGCGCGAGACGAGTTTGTTCACGACCGTGGCGGATTCGCCAGCTTTGCTCTGGTCGTCCTCAGTCAGCAATTCCAGCTTTTTACCAAGCACGCCGCCGGCCGCGTTGATCTCCTCAATCGCCAGCAGCGTGCCCTCGTGCGAGGAAATACCGAACGTGGCTTCTGTGCCCGTGAGCGAGGCAAATTCACCGATCTTGATGGTGTCGCCACCTGCGGAGCCGGCCGGTTTGCAGCCGGAGAAAAAAACTGTGGCCGCGCCGGCGATAGAAAAAATGAAAGCGCTTGATAATTTCATAAAAAATAGTTGATTCTAAAAACCTCGCGTCAGCGTAGCGAGTTGGCTTGCGGATTCAAGTATTTGCGCGGCGAAAAATAGTGGCCCGCGCGTCGCGCCCGAGACCGTTGATCTGTGGCCGGGGCCGCGCGGATGCTTTCCCTTTGAATTATTTCCCGGCGGCGATATGTTGGCGGCGATGTTTCCCGAAAAAATTCCCGCTCGATTGCGCCGCCTGCTGCTGGCCGGAATCCCGGCGGTGATTTTTTTCGGTCTCGCCCCGAAAATTATTTCCGCGCCAACGGGATTTCTCGTGGACGTTTGGGATACGGGCAGCGGATTGCCGAGCAGCACCGTCACGGCCATCGCCCAGACGCCCGACGGCTATTTATGGGTGGGCACTTACAATGGCCTCGCGCGCTTTGATGGCGCGCGGTTTGTGAGTTTTGATCCTGGAAATGAACCTGAAATCGGACAGGCCCGGATTCAGGGAATTTTTTTGGATACGCGCGGCACGCTCTGGATCAACACCTTTCACGGCGGGTTGACTTCGTATCGCGACGGCCATTTCCATAATGAATGGCCGGATCAGACCAACACATTTGACCTGCACACCACGCTGGTTTTTTCCACGACGAACCAAGTGACCTTTGTGACGCAATTCGGCGAAGTGTTGCAACGTGATCTGCAACGACCGAATCCCGAATGGAAGATCACCCGGCCGCCTTCGCCACGTCCGATTTTTCAATGCGCCGATCAAACCGGCCGCCTTTGGTTTCTGGCGCGTGACGGGCATATATTGCAATTTGCCGACGGGCAATTTTCTGCGTTAGCGGAAGACGGCGGGTTATCCGGCAGCGAAATTTACACCGTGGTAGCCGATGCGCGCGGCCAAGTATTTGCCGGGGCGGAAAATGAGATTGCCCGTTGGGACGGAAACCAATTTATCGCCATCACGCCGACAAATGGAGCCGCCGACATCAAGCCGCGCTTTATTTTTCCCACGCGCGACGGTTCACTGTGGGTTTTGGATGGCGATCGCGGCGAACATTTCCGCAAAATGTCCGGGCGGCGTTGGGAAACCGAAGCCGTGGAATGGCGCAGCCTCCTCGGTTCCGCGTCGAACCGAGCGATGGGAGCGCACGAGGACCGCGATGGCGGCGTGTGGTTGAACCATTACGGCAACGGGCTTTTTCACGTCACGCCGGAGGGCAAGTTTGAGCGGCTCACCTCGGCGCCAGATAATGTTCCGAGCGACAGTTATCTGCCGGGCGACCGTGTGAATACCTGGTTTCAGAGTAATGATGGCGGGCTTTGGACCGGCGTGGATCGCGGCGGTTTGGCGCGCTTGCGCAACCGGCGATTTCAAATTCTCGGCGTGGCGGAGGGGCTAGGCGCGCGCACCGCGTTGTCCATCTGCGAGGATACCAACGGCACGATCTGGATTGGCACCGGCGGCGGCGGTCTGTGCGTGTTGCGCGATGGGAAATTATCGCGTTACGCAGTCGGTGCCAGTGCGGCGGCAAATTTTATTTTTTCCATTTCCCCGCGCGGCGACGGCGGGGCTTGGTTGAGCGCAGCCGAAGGCGAAGATCTTTATCAATTTTACAACGGCCGGGTGCAACGCGTTTCGCTCGATGTCCACGGCATTAAATCCATTTTAACCGATCGCACCGGGCGCGTGTGGATGGGCACAAAATCGGGCGTCGCCGAATGGTCGGGCGGCCTTCGCTGGGTGTTGGGCGCCAATAATTCTGCCAGCACCCCGTCTGTCCGCGCGCTCATCGAGACCCCGTCCGGCGAAATTTGGGCGGGCGCGGATGACGGTGCGCTGCGCCGCTGTGACCTGCCGGAGCCGAGTGTGTTCCGTCCTGAAGGCACGCTCGCCGTGCAGCCGGTGTATTCGCTCTGCCCGGACGCGGATGGTGCGATTTGGGTCGGGACCTTTCGTGGCGGTTTATTGCGGTTCAAAAACGGGAAATTTTTCCGGTTCACCGAAGAGCTGGGTTTGCCGGTGAATAACATCAGCCAGCTTTTACTGGATCAAAGAGGTCAACTTTGGCTGGGCACCCAAAAAGGAATTTATCGCGTGGCCAAGTCGGTGCTCGACGCCATCGCCGACGGGAAAAAAACGCCGCTGGATTATGTCGCATACGGCCAGTCCGACGGCCTGGCCTCCTTGGAATGTTCCGACAGTTATCAACCGGCTTGTTGGCGCGGTGTGGATGGACGACTATGGTTCACGACCGTGCGCAGCGGCGTGGTATCGGTGCGTCCCGAGGACATGACAGGCCGCTCCAAACCTTCGCCCGTGGTCATCGAAGAGCTGCGGGTGGACGGCGAATTGATTCCGCTGAACGGGAAAAAAATCATTTTGCCGCCCGGGAAAAATTCATTTGATTTTCGCTTCACCACGTTGAGTTTTGATGCGGGCGACCGCGCCCGCTTCCGTTACCGATTGGAAAAAAACGATGCCGGCTGGGTGAATGCGGATACGTTGCGCGTGGCGCACTACGGACAGCTCGCGCCCGCGCACTATCGTTTCCGCGTCATCGCTTGTAACAATGAAGGCGTCTGGAACGAGACCGGGGCGGCAGTGGAATTCGAGCTGCAACCATTTTTTTATCAGACCAAAATCTTTTGGACTCTGTTAAGTATCGCAGTCGTCAGCGGCGTCGCCCTGATTGTCCGTCGCTTAGCCACTCAAAAATATCGGCGCAAACTCGCGCGACTCGAACAACAGCACGCCATCGAACGCGATCGCTCCCGCATTGCCAAAGACATCCACGACGACGTCGGTGCGGGCCTCACACAAATCACTTTGCTCACGGAGCTCGCCCGGCGCGAACCGGAGTCAACCGATGCGAACCTCGAACGTATTTCCGATTCTGCGCGTCAGCTCACGAAGGCGATGGATGAAATTGTTTGGGCCGTGGATCCGCAGCACGATACGTTTGCGGGCCTGTTGGATTATATCTCGGCCTACGCCGAAGATTTTTTACGCGTCGCCAATATTCGATTCCGCATGGATTTACCGATGCCGTTGCCGGAGCTGCGCGTGGATGCCGAGTTGCGTTACAACCTGTTTTTGGCGTTGAAAGAAATTTTGAACAATATCGTCAAACATTCACGAGCCACCGAAGTTTGGGTGCGCCTGATCATCGGACAAAAAACGTTCACCCTGAGCGTCGAGGATAACGGCCAAGGGCTGGTGGCGGGAAAAGAAGCGGGCGCGGATGCGGGCCGAATTTCTTCCGGCTCCGGCTTGTTAAACCTTAAAAAACGGTTGGCGGATGTTGGCGGGGACTGCGATATCGTAAGCGAATCCGGCCGTGGCACGCGCATCCACCTGACGGCACCCATCAAGGACGTCCTATCACCAGTTGTGGCGATTGGCCAAGCATCCGCATTGGAGTAGGTTTTGCAAGTGAGCCACTCCCGAATTTATTTTGCCGCATGAGCATTGCCGTTTCCATTGTTGAGGACGATGCCCGCGTGCGTGCGAGTCTGGCTCGGTTGATTGATGGTTCGGCCGGTTATCGTTGCATCAGCAATCATTCCAGTGCGGAAGATGCTTTGCGCGAAATCCCCAAATTCCGGCCCGACGTCGTGTTGATGGATATCAATCTACCTGGTGCGAACGGTGTGGAATGCGTCCGCCAGCTCAAGCCGCAGTTGCCCGGCACGCAGGTCATCATGCTCACCGTGTATCAAAACACGGAACACATTTTCAACGCCCTCGCCGCCGGTGCCACGGGCTATATGCTCAAGCAGACGCCACCCCCGGAATTGCTTTCCGCCATCAAGGAAGTTCATGCGGGCGGCTCGCCCATGAGCGGTCACATTGCGCGCAAAATTGTCCAATCGTTTCAAAACACCGCGCCGCTTTCGGCCGAGGCGCAAAGTCTTTCTCCGCGCGAGGCTGAAGTGTTGGACCTGCTCGCCAAAGGATTTCTTTATAAGGAAATTGGCGAGGCGATGAAGGTGAGCTACGCCACCGTGCACACGCATATCCGGCACATCTACGAGAAATTGCATGTTCGCTCCCGCACCGAAGCCGTCGCCAAACACCTCGGCCAAAAACAGTCGCGCCACGAATTTGCGCCACGAATTTGACCGGCATCCCCAGAACTGGCGATGGCAGAATTGAAATCTTACGCTAGATTACGCCACACCCAATTAGCCCAAAACGAATAAGCCCCGCTTTGCCAACCCTAAATTCCCATGAATAAACCCATCATACAGCCCATGAAACAAAAGCTTGCCCGCCTGCTGGTCGCCGGAACGGTGGCCTTGACTACTGCTGCCAATGTTTTCGCCGCGAGCCAGACTTGGACGAATGCGCCGGCTGACAACACTTGGACAAATATTTTGAACTGGAATTCCCGGGCGGTGCCGGGAGCTTTGAACAGTTCCACCATCGCCGATATCGCCACGTTCACGAACGCACTGCCGATCAGCGGATTTGGCGGCATCAGCCGTCCGATCACCAATGATGCCACGCGCGGCGTCCGGGGATTTGTCTTTGATACTGCCAACTGCGGTGCCTATGTGTTTGGCGGTAGTCTGGGTGATAACTATATTGACGTTAACAGCCCTTTGTTTTCAACCGGCTATGATCAAGGCGGCAGCATAGTCATGAATGCTCCGGTCTTGAACCCGATCAGTTTCAATCAGGGCGTGCGCGTGCGGTTTCCGTCCAGCACCAATGTGCGTTACGACATCACGAATAACGCAACCTCGGCCAACGCAACGCTGTTCTTCGCCGCTATCACGAATACCAGCGCGAGCACTCGCCCGCTTTTCCTCTATCTCAACGGTTCCAATACCGGAACTAATACGATTGCACGCATTGATGACCAAGTAGGCGGATCCGGCGCGATTCAACTATGGAAAGAAGGGACTGGACGCTGGATTCTCTCCGGCCCGAACGATCTTCCGCAAAAGACCAGCGCGGGCAGCATCGCCAGTATTTCTATCGAAGGCGGAACGCTGGAGGTTCAAGACGCCGGTTCATTGGGTGCAATCACAGTCGGCAACCTTTATGTAACGAACGCCACTTTGCAGATTGACGGAGTTACCCTTAACAATGCCGGCATCACCTTGAGAAAGAACAGCACCATCCAAATGAAAGGCAGCGGCACGGTCAACGGTGTGACCGTCGGCAATCAAGCAGCTAACAGTGCAACTTTGGCCACCACCAGTTCAAGTGACGTGATGACCGTGGGCATTGCCGCGAACCGGCTTACCGGCGGGGCGGCGGACACCGTGATGCACGTTTCCGGCTCGGGAACGGTTTCGCTGGGCTTTGATGCTAACTATGTTGGTCGTTGGACTGTGGACGCGGGCAGCCTCTCCTTGTCCACTGCGGCCAGTTTGGGGACTGGTGCGAACTTGAACATCGCGGCGGGCGGCACTTTTGATGTCTCTGTGCTTGGTGCCTCCACTTATACGCTCGGCACGGCGGCCTTCAGCGCCAGCGGCACTGGCATTACAGTCGGCACAACTGCCGCGACCATCAAAGCAGATGCTGCTGGCACTGTGGACTTGGCGACGGGTTCCAAGGCGATTTCATTGACGTTCACGCCGACGACCTTCAGCGGCGACACGACGCACCCGTCGGTTTATGTTTCCCAAGGCACACTGGCACTCGGCGGCAACTCTTTCACGGTCAACAATGCCGGCGGCACACCGCTGGGCGTTGGCACTTACCGGGTGATTGCACAAGCGAGCGGCATTGTGACCGACGGCGGCGGGTATGCCGTGGCAGTCACTGGCAGCGGCAAGGCAGCCGGAACTGTGGCTGCAATCCAAGTTAGCGGCGGCAATGTGAACTTGGTTATCAGTGCCTATATCCCCAAGAATTTGGTTTGGACGGGTAACGCTGCCAATGCCAACTGGAATGTGGCCACCGACGCAAGCTGGCTGAACGGCGCGGCTGTTTCCACCTTCAATAATTCCGACTTGGTCACGTTCAACTCGGTCGGTTTGACTAATCCGACCGTTACGCTAGTCAGCACGCTCGCACCCGGTAGTGTGACAGTGGATACCAGCGCGAATGACTACACCTTCACCGGCAGCGGCGTGATTGCCGGCACTGCCAGTCTGCTCAAGAAAAGCCCCGGCACCCTGAACCTCAACACGGTCAACACTTACAGCGGCGGCACGGTTGTCAGCAACGGCGTTCTTGTGCTCGGCGCGGACAATGCCGTTCCCAGCACTGGCGCAGGTGATGTGCAGGTCACCAGCCCCGGTAAACTTGACGTGAACGGCCATCAAGACACGATTAACGCCCTCACCGGCAACGGCACGATTGACAACGTAACTTCCGGCGGCACCTCGGTGTTGACAGTAGGCAACAACGACAACAGCGGAACTTTCTCCGGCCTCATCCAGAATACCACTGGCACGGTCGGCTTGACCAAGGCTGGCAACGGGGTTGAAACTCTATCGTCCGCCAACTCTTACACCGGCCCAACGACTGTCAATACCGGCACGCTGCGCGTCAGTAACTTGAACGCCCTCGGTGCCGGTGGCAGCACGGTGAACCTCAATGGTGGCATACTGGATATGGCGACCGACGTAGTGGTCGGCATCTTCGGTGGCTCCGGCGGCACCATAGCCAACAACACAACGTCCACCACCAATACACTCGTCGTCACTAATACCGGAACACTCAATGCCGTCATCACCGACGGCTCTGGTGGCGGGGGCGTCAAAGTTCTCGTGACCAGCGGCACGCTGCGCGAGAACGGCAACAGTTCTTACAGCGGCGGAACCATCATCTCTGTAGGTGCCGGTTTCGAATTCGGCAGTGGCGCAGCGAATGCCGGTGCGGGCGGAATTATTGCCAGCAACAACACGACCATCCGCCAGGCAAATACCGGTTCGGGAAGTTCTGGGCCCGGCAACACCATCACCACAGTGGATGGTGCCACCGTCACTTTCTCTTCCGGCGTCACTGCGAACAATTGGGGCGGCCAGTTTGTCGGCAGCACGACGGCCACCAACGTATTCGCCAACGGCATCATGTCCATCGGTGGCGCGAATTCATTCGCCGGCTTCCTTGGCACAGTGATCATCACCAACGGCACGGTGCGTATGAATAATGCCAGCGGCGGCGGCGACAGCAGCACGTTCATCTTCACCAACTCCGGCGGGATGTTCACCCGCGACGCCAACACGATTCATTTGGGCGCCTTGTTTGGCAATGGCAGAATTGATAATCCGTCGGTGTCCTACCCCGGCAATTACTGGATTGGAGCCAAAGGCATTGATTCGGAATATTCGGGCAACATTTCCGGCTCAAACAACATCGTCAAAACCGGCGCTGGCCGTCTGACCTTGGACGGCGCACCCTACACGCTCGACACCGACGGCAGCACTTATACAAACATTCTCTATTCCGGTCCGGTGATTAACTACTTGAACAACACGACCATCAGCAACGGTGTGCTGGCGTTGTCGGTTCCCAACAACTTGAACAACTCACCCTTCATCACCTTGGCCGGCACCGGAGCCACGCTGGATGCTTCCAATATGGGCTATATCACCAACTTTACCACCGTCTTCGGTGGCGGTAACAGTTCTGCCCTTATCACCAACGGCATCTTGGAAATTCTCGCCACCACGCCCAATGGCACGCCGCAAACGCTCAATGGCTTCGGTTCTATCACAGGCAAATTGCTGGCGGACGCGGGTTCCACTTTGAATCCAGGCAACCCCACAGGCAACGTCACCACTGGCACCGGCACCGGCGTGCTGAATGTTTCCGGCAGTGCCTCCATCGCGGGCACGGTTAATATGCGCCTGAACAACACCAACACGTTCTTTGCGGATGAGATCACGGCGAACAGTTTTACCATAGATCCGGCGGCCACCTTGAACGTAACGAACATCGGCTCGGCTCTCGCCGCCGGAAACGTGTTCCAACTGTTCAATCATCCGGTGACATTCACCCCGGCCAACATCACGTTGCCCGTCGTCAGCAGCCCGCTGATCTTGAGCAACAAACTTTCGATCAATGGTTCCATCGTGATCTTGAGCACGGTCAACACCACGCCGACCAATCTCACCTCCAGTGTCAGCGGCAATGTGCTGACCCTCTCTTGGCCGGCGGATCACACCGGCTGGCGCTTGCAATCACAGACCAACACGCTGGGCGTAGGTTTGAATCCGGCCACTTGGACCGCAGTGCCCGGTTCAGCCAGTGTCAATACGATGAACTTCACGATTGATCCGACGAGCCCAACGGTGTTCTACCGCATGGTCTATCCGTAATCGTAATTCAGTTTGAAATATCAATGGCGCGGCCAAGTTTTTGGCCGCGCCTTTTTTGCGTCTCGGAAGGCACACCCAGTTGTTGCGGGCACATTACTTACGCGCAACTGTTCGTTGCATGGCCGCAATTGCTAGTTGTCATCGCAAACCCGGTCGTTGCGCGTCCGCAACGATGAGTGGTGTGCCCGCAATCAATCTGTTATCCGCAAATCCATCTTAAATCGGGCTGAGCTCATCCGTTCTAATCATTTGTCACGCATTCAAATTGAATGGCCCGATTCACGCAATGGCGTGCTGTGTTTGTTTTGCCATAAATTTCAGAGTTATCACCAGAACTGGCTATGGTGGGGAATTCAATCTCATGCGATTATCGGGTGATCACCGCAACACCAGCAATAATTGTAATATGCAAAAATCTAACCGTCAGCCAGTTCTCTTACGCCAAAATGCGTTCACTCTGATTGAGCTACTTGTCGTCATCGCCATCATCGCTATTCTGGCGGCGATGTTATTGCCAGCCTTGGCCTCCGCTAAAGAAAAGGCCAAGCGTATCCAGTGCGTTAATAATATTCGCCAGCTGTATTTAGGTTGCACTATTTATGCGGGTGACAATGACGATAAATATCCTTCTTGGGGGGAAAAAGTTGACACCGCAGCTAACCCCGCATCGGGAGGCTTCTCTCCCAATGCGACGGCGATCGGCATCAACAACCGCACCATTAACGCGATCGGGTTGCCCTCGTATGTTCGCTGGTGTGTGTTTGGTGGGTCCGCCGGTCTTCACGTGCCTAAAGACAGCCCCCAATTGCTGACTGCCGGAGCGTGTTTTGAAAATCTTGGATATTTGTTTCCAGCCAATCTGGTTGGTGATGGCGGCATCTTCTTTTGTCCCAGCTATCCACCGGCATCCGTTTTGAGCGGTTGGTTTTATTCGGGCGGCGCGCAGCCAACGCCTGGACCGATGATGACGATTTCACAATCAGCCAATGGAAATATCGCAGTTCGGGCCAGCTTTACTTACAACCCCGTCTGTGATGATAAGGGAAACCGGATTTTCAATAAAACCAGTCAAGTCAAAGGACGCCGCGCATTTCTCATGGATTATTTAGATGCCGGCATGAATGACCCGCTCAATTGTGCTCATTTGAAATCGAAAGGTTGGAATATGAATTTCACCGATGGATCAACCGCGTTCAGCAAGCCTGATCCAGCAACGTATTCAAAGATTTTATCGGGAGTCAACATGGACACCATGCAAAATATAAATACGGCCTACTTACCCACTTTGGAAAATAGCGCAAAGTAAATTCTGGCGATATTTTCAACCCCGGCCCGCGCAAGCAGGCCGGGGTTTTTATTTACCGTCCCTCATTGCAGCGACAATATTTCGGGCCGCAACTGGCCCACATTCTGATTCGGTAAATGCGCGTCGAGTGACCCCTTCACCATGGCTTCCATTCCCACATGGCCATCGGCAAAAGTGACGCCCGCTTTTTGCCCGTGGCGAAAGTGAGCGTTGGGATAATTATTAGGACTGGCATAGTTGGTTTGCAAATCCAGGTAATACCACTCCTTCAATTCAACGGTGGCCTGCAAAAAATTATCCACCGACGCGGCATCGGCAAACACCGCCAGTTCAGAGGGCTGGCGGATGCGGCTGGTGTTCACGGCGGGCTGGCTGGGCGCCGGAAATAGATAGCGATTGCAGCCATAACTAAAAATGGTGTTAGTCCCTTTGGCCTGGAACTGAGGATTCACCGAGGTGTTCAACAGCGGACACAGCCGAGCATCACTGCCGCGTAGATACGGAAAGAGTGCGCCCGAGGACAAATCAAATGCGCGCTGCCCATCCGTGCCGTTCGCCAACCAGCCGAACCACCAAGTCTTGCCCGTCGCGTCCATTTTGGTCCAAAACGGAAAGCCATTTTCGCGGTTATCGCTCCAATACATTTGCGTGGCGATACCGAGTTGACGGAGGTTGCTCGTGCAGTCCGTGCGTTGGGCGGCGGACTTAGCGCGCCCCAGTGCGGGTAGTAGTATGGCCGACAAAATGGCGATGATGGCGATGACTACCAGCAGTTCAATGAGCGTGAAGCCACGCGCGCGGCGCGTGGCGTGCAAGATGGCGAAGCTTTTTTCGAGCCGGAATTTTTCGATGCAGGCCTGGCAGATGCAGGCGCGGTTGCGGAATTGTTCTGGCACGCGCGCGAGGAGTTCACCGGCAATTTCCTCGCGGGCGCACCAGCACTGACCTTTGTAGGTGGCGGGCGTGCAGAGTTGGCACGCGTTGGCCACGCCGCACAAGGGGCAGGCGGCGGGATTGAATGAATTCAGCGGGCTCATGGCCGGTCGGCGCGGATGCGATAATACCCTTTAACCACGGGCGTATTACTATCGGTCAGGAAAAAATTCGTGCCGGTGGCGGTGCCGCTCGCGGCGTCGGTCCAGGTTTGAAAATCCGCCGTGCGTTGCAACGTATAAAGCCAGTTGCTGCGGCTCTGGAATTGCGTTTGCCATTGTCCGCCTTGCATTTTGCCGACGATATTTTGCACGGGCGGCGGCGGGAGGCTGATGACGAAATTATCCACGGTGCCGTGCGCGAGGATATCGTCGCCAAAACCGTCGCCTGCGTAACTGCTGATGGAAAGTGTATCGAGGCGGAAGTCGGTGAAGTTAGTGCCGGCGTAACTTTGTGTCAGCGCGGCGTAAAGCTGGCCGTTGGTGAAAAGCTGGCCGGTCAGATTAGTGGCACCCGCCGTGTGCTGGAGCGTGATTTGATACGTCACGCCGGCTTGCAGCGACTGGGTTTCGTAGGCGAAATAAAATCCCTTATAACCGGGCTGGGTGTCCTTGAGCGTGGCGTCAAT
>JANYFN010000227.1 GCA_025362675.1 Limisphaerales bacterium
CGATGGCCGCGCCGACGGCGAGACCAACCATCGCGTCTTCGGAAATAGGCGAGTCGAGCACGCGACCGGGAAATTCTTTCGCCAGATTTTTGGTGGCCTTGAACGCGCCACCGAATGCGCCGACATCTTGTCCGTAGATGAACACGCGCGGATCATCGCGCAGGGCGCGCGACTGCGCTTCACAGATGGCATCCAAGTAAGTAATCATTCGATGTGCGTCTCGTTCAAATGTTCTGCCGAAATGGCCGACCAGTTTTCCGTGAACGGATCGGGTAGCGGTTCGCGTTGGGCTTGGGAAACGGCGTCCTCGATTTCGCGGAGGGCTTCGCTGCGCCAGACAGCGAGTTGCGCGGCGTCGGTCATTTTATTTTTTAGCAGAAACTCCTCGGCAAGTTTCAGGCAGTCGCGGCCGAGCGGAGATTTTTTCAACTGCGGGTCTATGTAATTACCGTCGTCGTGCTCGCCGTGACCACAGAGGCGAAGCAGTTCGGCGACGACGAGTTGCGGGCCTTCGCCGTTGCGCGCTTTGGCCACGGCACCGCCAACAACTTCCAAACACGCCGATAAATCTGTGCCGTCCACTTTGTGCGCGCCAATACCGTAACCGATGGCGCGATCGGCTAGACTGTCGCACGCAAACTGCCGTGCAGTGGGCGTGGAGTAGGCGTATTGATTATTGGCGACGACGAGGACGAGCGGGAGTTTTTCGACGGCAGCTTGATTCAGTGATTCGTGAAAAGCGCCGGTGGAGGTCGCGCCTTCGCCGAGACACGCGACGCCGACGGTGCCGGTAATTCCTTTCATGCGCCGCGCAAATAAAACGCCGTTCACGACGGAGACCATCGCGCCGAGATGCGAAATCATCGGGAGATAACCTTGCTGCGGGCGGCCACGATGGACATTGCCGTCGCGTCCGCGCATGGGGCCAAGCGTGGAACCGAGGTAGGTGCGGACGGCATCCAAAATAGTTTCGCCAAACGCGAGCCGACCCGCGCCATCCCGGATGAGCGGGGCAAAAACGTCGGTTTTTTTCAGCGAAACTCCAACAGAAGCACTTAAGGCCTCCTGTCCTTTGCCGATAAAGACACCACCGTGTATTTTGCCGGCGCGGTAAAGCGCGGCGAATTTGTCATCCAGCAGCCGGGCGCGCAGCATGAAACGGAACGCAGCCAGTTGCGTCGCGCCGACGATGCCGGGTTCGGAGACAGTTTGCAGCATGGAGAAAGTTTATGCACGGGGCGGCAAGCCAGCAATGATTCTTTCCGGGTGGGAAAAATCGTCTGGCTGATGAATGCTATTTTTGTTAAACCGCGATTCAGCCAAAATCGGTGATCGGGATATGACGACATGAACCAGGAAAAATTTCAAGCAATGCTACTGGGCGGTGACGCCCGGATTGCGGAGGCAGTGGCGGCGGCGGTGCGTCTCGAAGACGGACGCTTCGTCACCACGGCAAATATCGAGGAGGCCTGGCGCTCGGTGCAGAGTCATCCACCGGAAATCCTGTTGCTCGACCTGAAGACCGCCGACGCGGATGCGCTCAATCTGTTGCGCCAGATGAAAAGTCTGCCGACGGGCAGACCGATTTTCGTGCTCGCGCTGACACCCGGCACCGACACGAACCAGATTTTCCGCGCGTTCGATTTGGGCATGGATGATTTCGTGCTACCACCGTTTGAGCCGAGCCTGTTCCGGGCGCGGCTGCGGCACGCCGTGCAAACGCAACGGCGCATGACGGATCTGTGGCAACGCCAGAACGAGCTGACCGAGGCTTGCCGCACCGCAGAGGCGAACTCGCTCGCCAAGTCAGAATTTCTCGCGGCGATGAGCCACGAAATCCGCACGCCAATGAACGGCGTTATCGCGATGACCGGCCTGATGTTTGAGACGCCGCTCACGCCCGATCAGCGCGGTTATCTCGACACCATCCATAGCAGCAGCGAGTCGCTGTTGAAAATCATCAACGACATTCTCGACTTTTCAAAAATTGAAGCGGGCAAAATGGAGCTGGAGAAACGTCCGTTCGATCTCCGCGCCAACATTGAAGATTCGCTTGGCTTGCTGGCCTCACGCGTGTTGGAAAAAAATCTGGATCTGGGTTACGAAGCGGAGGCCTCGCTGCCAGTGCTCGTGGCTGGCGACGCCCAGCGATTGCGGCAGGTGCTGGTGAATCTACTCGGCAACGCGGTAAAATTCACCGAGCGCGGCGATGTGTTTGTGCGCGTGGAGCAGATGCCGCCAGCTCTTGATGAACCGGAAAATCGAGAGAAGATAGAATTGCATTTTTCGGTGCAAGACACGGGCATCGGCATCGCGCCCGACCGGCTGGCAAAACTGTTTCGTCCGTTCTCGCAGGGCGATGTTTCCACGGCGCGTCAATATGGCGGCACCGGTCTTGGCCTCGCTATCAGCCGTCGTCTCGTGGAATTGATGGGCGGCAAGATGTGGGCGGAAACCACGCCGGGCAAAGGCTCCACGTTTCATTTCACCATCACGACCACGGCGGTGGCCGACTCGCAACCGCCAGCGTTCAGCGCCAAACAAAATCATTTGGCCAATCTGAAGATTTTAATCGTGGACGACAGTCCCGCCATCCGCGATATGCTAGCCAAGGAATGTCGCAGTTGGGGCATGGTTCCCACGGCGGTGGCGACGGCGGCGCAAGCGGTGGAATTGTTTCGCAACGGCAACCGGTTTGACCTGGCGTTGATCGATCTCGTTTTGGGTGATAATCAAGACGGCGTGGCTCTGGTGTCAAAGTTACAAACTTTTCCCGCCGCCGCCGCGCTGCCGGTGGTGATGTTGACGCCGCTGGGACGCAAATCAAACCCGGAGATTTCCAGCGTTGTGTTTGCGCACTCAGTTCACAAGCCGGTGAAACCCGCGCAACTGTGTGCCACGCTGGAACGCGCCTTGTTGAATCCCAAGGCCCAGCCGCGCACGCCCGAAGCGCCCAAAGCCGGAGCCGCCGTTGCCACAAAATTACCGCTGCGCATCCTGTTGGTGGATGACAATGCCATCAATCAGAAGGTTGCCATGCGGATTCTGCAACAGATCGGTTATCAACCAGACGTAGCCGGCAATGGGCGCGAGGCGCTTGAAGCGTTGGATCGTAAACCCTATGATTTGATCTTCATGGACGTGATGATGCCGGAAATGGATGGGCACGAGGCCACGCGATTGTTGCGCCGCCGGCAAATGGTGGGTGGCCAGCCGAATTACGATCAGCGCATCGTCATCGTGGCGATGACCGCGCACGCGATGGCGGGCGACCGTGAAAAATGTCTCGCCGCCGGCATGGATGATTACCTTTCCAAACCGGTGCGACCAAAAGATGTGCGTGATATGGTAGAAAAATGGGCGGGACAATTTTTGCCGGAAAGCAAACCGGCGGCTCCGCAACCGCTGGAAAATTCGCAGAGCGAACCGGCGGTGGATATGGACCGCATGACGGATTTGACCGATGGCAATAACGACAGTTTGCGCGAGCTTGTGGAAATGTATTTTAAACAAACGAATCAACAGATGACGCAGATCCGGGTCGCCATCCGCGACGGCAAGGTCGAAGAAGTCCGCCGCTTGGCCCACAGTTGCGCGGGCGCGAGCGCGACTCTGGGCATGACGCAGCTCGTGCCGAAATTGCGCGAACTGGAAAAGCTCGGCGCCACCGGCGCGTTGCCGGGCGCAGAGCATATTTTGAAAAAAACCGAAACCGAATACGCGCGCATTTTTGAATTTCTCAAGGCCAACCCTGAACTCACCGGCGTGATGGCCCGACTAAACCCGGCATGAAAAAAATTCTCATCATCGAGGACGACCCGATTGTAGCCAATGTTTATCGCAACAAACTCGCGGTGGACGGTTATCAGACAGAAGTGGCCGCCGACGGCGAAACCGGCCTGGACCTCATGGAGACGTTTCAGCCGAACCTGATCATCGTGGACTTGATGCTGCCGACTTTGTCCGGCGTGGACGTCATCCGCGAGGCGCGCAGTCTGCCCGCCTTTGCCAAGACGCCGATCATTGTTTTATCCAACACTTACCTGACAAATCTGGTGCAAGAAGCCTGGCGCGCGGGCGCGAGCAAATGTTTGTCCAAGACAGATTGCGCACCGAAGGATGTCATCGCTGCCGTGCGGCAATTGATCGGCGACAGCGGTTCCATGCCCCACGCCGCCGCAGTGCAGGCAGCCGAAACAGCCACGATTCAGGCTTCGCAAGCTTCCGTGCGCGATGCGGAACATCAATCGGAATTGCGCAAGACCTTCTCGGAAAATTTACAGACCACCCTCTATTCTTTGCGGGCCGCCGTGCAATCGCTGGTGAAAGCGAGTGATGAAATCACCCGACTCAAACAGGTTTATGAACTTTACCGCCAAGTCCACGCACTGAATGGCAACGCCAGCGTCGCCGGCTTTGGTTTGATCTCCCACATGGCTTCCGCGCTCGAAGCGATGCTCAAGGAAATTTACGAGAAATCCAAAAACATCAACGCCTCCACCATCCGCACCGCTGTCAACGCTGTGGATTTCTTGGGTTTCCTCTTCGAACGCGGCATGGTCGCCGGCCATCAGGAAATTCCCTCATCGAATATTCTCGTCGTGGATGATGAAATCATTTCTCGCCGCGCCATCACTTATGCGCTCGATAAAGCCAAACTCAAATCCATCAGCCTCGACGATCCGCTCAAGGCGTTGGAATTGGTCACGGCCAATGAATATGACCTCATTTTTCTCGACGTGGATATGCCCGGCATGAACGGTTTTGAGCTCTGCACCAAAATCCGCGCGTTGCCGCACCACAAAAAAACTCCGGTCGTTTTTGTCACGAGCCTCACCGATTTCGACAGCCGCACCAATTCCACGATGGCCGGTGGCAACGACTTCATCGGCAAACCGTTTCTCTTCATCGAACTCACGGTGAAATCACTGATTCACGTGTTTCGGAAAAAACTGACCGCACCCGCATAGAAGCACGCGCCGGACTTAATTGTGGTAGGGCGGTGCGGCTGCACCGCTGGCATCGCGGCCGCGATGCCCTACCTTGCCTTGTCAAATTTCAGCAAGCTGGCAAAATCTCTGCGTGACTAAACTTCACGCAAAATTTATTCCTGCGACCGATAAAAACTCGCGACAACTGTTCGTGGTGCTGCATGGCCTCGGAGATTCTATCGATGGCTGGAGCTGGCTGCCGGACGCGCTGGCGTTGCCCTCGTTAAACTATCTCCTCGTCAACGCGCCGGACGACTATTACGGCGGCTATTCGTGGTTCGATTATCCCGGCGACATCGCCCCCGGTATTCATCGCAGCCGAAAATTACTTTTTGATTTGCTCGACGACTGGCGCGCGAAAAATTTTCCCGCCGATCAGATCACGCTCGGCGGATTTTCGCAAGGCTGCCTCATGGCCATCGAAACCGGTTTGCACTATCCGCACCGGCTCGCGGGCATTGTCGGCATCAGCGGCTGGGTTTTTGAAATTGATAATCTCATCCGCGACCTCACGCCCGTCACCCAGTCTCAGCGGCTGCTCGTGACCCACGGACATTTCGATCCGCTGCTCCCCTTCGCGGCCGCCGAGAAACAAGTGAAGCAGTTGCAAGCCGCCGGACTCGACGTCGCGTGGCACGAATTTCCCAAAGCTCACACCGTCCACGGCGAGGAAGAAATCGCCGTCATCCGCGAATTTGTCCGCGCCGGTTATGCCAGCGTGAAGTGATTGGCGAAAAGGTTGATTCGCCGCCGCATCCGTTATCACCGCCGCGAGGAACAGCATAAAACCCATTAAAACATTGACGTTTTCGTGGGTAATTTGACAAGGCTCCGGCGTTATGGTCTAGTCATTTTGTTGCAGCCTAAGCCTGGCTTCCTTCCTGAAGCCAGCGCGGGAGACCCAAATTCCTCGGGGGCGAGGACGGGGCGAACGAAGCCAGGCAACTGGTTTCAAGGCCACTTTCAAGGCCAAGCCCGACAGCTAATCTCGTAGGCAATTGGAAGGGCGATCCTCTGGATTTCGCGAAGGCGAAGTCATCACGGTCACCCCACTGAAACGCTTTAAGCGCGCTCACGGCCATAACCCGTGCCGGCGCGTCTGACCACATCGGAGTCGGGTTATGACCACGAACTGACAAGCCAGGAGTGGCGGCCATTCCGCCGCCACTCCAATTATGAAATTTTTAGAACGTGAAGTCTGCCGTGAATTCCTGTTACCCTAACCATTCAACTTTATGAACGTAATCAGCAGGTTAAAGCAAATATTCATTGGCCGGGCCCACAACCTCTCGGACAAAAATATTTTCCACAACATGTCGCTCGTCGCGCTGCTCGCGTGGGTGGGCCTCGGCGCGGATGGACTTTCTTCCTCATGTTACGGCCCGGAAGCGGCGTTCCTCGCCCTGAAAAACCATACGAACTTGAGTCTGTTCGTGGCGCTCGCGTCCGTCCTGACCATCGTCATCATCTGCATGAGTTACTCGCAGATCATCGAACTGTTCCCCTCCGGCGGCGGCGGCTATCTCGTCGCCAGCAAATTGCTTTCGCCCACCCTGGGTGTCATTTCCGGGTGCGCCCTGATTGGTGATTACATTCTGACCATCGCCATCAGCGTGGCCAGCGGCACGGATGCGCTGTTCAGTATTTTTCCGCCAGACGTGATGCAACTTTTTCCCACGCTCTCACCCGTGGTGGTGAAAACAATCTTCTCGCTCGGCATCGTCGTGCTGCTCACGTTGCTGAATTTGCGGGGCGTGAAAGAATCCGTCGTCCTCTGGGTGCCGATCTTTTCCGTGTTCGTTTTGACTTATACGTTCGCGATCATCTGGGCCGTCGCCACCCATTTTCACGAACTGCCCAACATCGCTCACGGCGTCATCGCCGATGTGCGCGCGGACCACGCCGAAGTCGGCTGGTTCGGACTGATGGCCGTTTTGTTGAAGGCCTACAGTCTCGGCGCCGGCACTTACACCGGCATCGAGGCCGTGAGCAACGGCCTGAACACACTGCGCGAACCCCGCGTGCAGACCGGCAAACGCACCATGATTTACATGGGCGCGTCGCTCTCACTCGTCGTCGGCGGACTGCTCCTCGCCTACCTGCTCTATCACGTCCAGCCGAATCCGGACAAAACGTTGAACGCCGTTTTGTTCGAGCAGATGACCGCCGCGTGGCCGGCGTGGCTGTCAAAAACGTTTGTCGTTTCGGCCATGGCTTCCTCCGCCGCCCTGCTCTTCATCGCCGCGCAAACCGGATTCTTCGGCGGTCCGCGCGTGCTCGCCAACATGGCGGTAGATCGCTGGATGCCCACGCGCTTCGCCTCGTTGAGCGACCGCCTCGTCACCCAAAACGGCGTGCTGCTCATGGGTTTTGCCGCGCTCGCCGTGCTCACGCTCACCGCCCTGTTCGCCAGCGGCGGCTTGGTCAACACCCTCGTCGTCCTCTACAGCATCAACGTCTTCATCACCTTCAGCCTCTCGCAACTCGGCATGGTGCGCCACTGGTGGAAATGCCGCGCCAAAGAAACGCAGTGGAAACGGAAAATTTTTATCAACGGCCTGGGCCTCCTGCTCACCAGCGGCATTCTAGTTTCCCTGTGCATCGTGAAATTCTTTGAAGGCGGCTGGGCCACCCTCCTCGTCACCGGCGCCCTCATCGCCGCTTCGTTCGGCATCAAACGCCACTACCGCCACACGCACAAAAAATTGCAACGCCTCACCGAACTCGCCGCCGCCGCCATGGCCGACGATGCCATCCATGCCGTTCACAAAACGCCGCCCCCCTGCAACCCCAACGCCCGCACCGCCGCCTTTCTCGTCAACGGCTTCAACGGCCTCGGCCTGCACACCCTCCTCGCCGTCGTGCGCATGTTCCCCAATGTTTACAGCAACTTTATCTTCGTGCAGGTCGGCGTGCTCGATGCGGGAAATTTCAAAGGCGCGGACGAAGTCGAAAATCTGCGCGAACATTCGCGGCGCGAAGTCGAACGCTATGCCGCCTACATGCGCAAACACGGCTTTCACTCCGAAGCCTTTTACGGACTGGGCACCGACATCTCCGAAGAAGCCGCGAAACTCTGCGAAGAGGTTTCCGAGAAATTTCCGCAGGCGCAATTTTTCGCCGGCCAGCTCGTGTTCAAAGACGAGACCATGATTTCGCGTCTCCTGCACAACCACACCGTGTTTGAACTTCAACGCCGCCTCTACCAAGCCGGCCGCGTGATGCTCATTTTGCCCATCCAAGTTTGAGGCGTTTCAGACAAATTCAAAATCCACGTCAGGAAAAGATTTTATCCGGCGACGGTCATTTGTCAGATGCGGCAAATTCAGCACTGCTGCCTGTGCGCGGATGAAAAAATCCGGAAGCACCGGGTCGTCGGAATCTTTGCGGCGGTATTGACGGAAAGCCATGCCGGCACGCCACGCGGCGTCCGCATCCAGCGGTATGATTTCAAAATGGCGCAAGTCTTCCTCCACTGCTTCGCGCGTGCGGCCACCCGCCGCGAGTTCGCCATGCGTCACGGTGCTGACGGCGAGCTGCCCGCGCTGTGACCAATGTTCAATGGCCTTGAGGCAGGCCGGGTGCTGCGGGTGTGACCGGTCTAACCACGCCACAATGACCGAGGTATCCACCAGAATCACGGACGCGTCCTCCGCAATAATTCCTCGCCGGAGATGTCGCCATCCCACGTTCCGGCGCGGGCGCGGATGTGTTCCACCATCGCATTGCGCGCGGTCTTGTCATCGCGGACGTAATCCGCCGCTGCCTTGCGCAGCACCGCCGTGGGATTGGTCTTGGCGCTGCGAGTCTTGGCGCGAAAATCCCGCGCGAGCGATTTGGGCAGCCGGATAGTCAAAGTCTCTGTCATACAAGATTTGTAACACAGACCGGTTGGAGAGCAAATAATTTCTCCGTTGTCGTTAGGCGATTGAATTTTTAAGGAGGCTTCAAAAATACTGTGGCCAATGTGCCGGTCTGGTGTGATCAGAAAGCGCGGCAAAAACACGGTCGTGGTTTTACTGAAAACGCTCCAATGGGACAAATGCGTTTGGATTCAGCCACAGAGCAGCGAAAGAAAATGTTCTGTCGCCCCTGCCGGAGTTGGATTGGTTCTCCAACAAAATCCCACAGTTGGCACTGTGGGCTACTTCTCTGGCGCTGCTCTGCGGCGATTGGCCTACCGCGATTTTCCGAAACGGCGCGGCTTCTTCTTTCAGAGCGAAGCAAATGAGTGCGGCTATTTATCATGCCTTTGCGCCGGCCTTTTAGAAAAGCAATCTGCGCTTTCTTGCACCTGGGCGATGTTTTTCCGTCAATCCTTGAGCTAAGGCTGCAAGTCTTTTTGAACGGTGTTCTATCAACTCAAGAAGTGCCTGTTCGAGAATCTCAAAAGCATCCAAGACATCGTCAGGCATAACTTTTCCAGAATGGCTACCAGTGTTGCAAAGCCACTTGAGAGCCATGAGTTGGCCGCCAATTCTCGACTCGTTCACGCTGAATACAACGATGCGATCATGGAGAGTCAGTTTGGAGAACTTACCTTTATTGTTCTTGCGGCGCTTTGGGATTCGTAAATGATTCATCAAAGCCTCCAGTGCAACGCGAACACGATTGGCTGACGCAGAAGAGTCTGACCAAAATAAGGCAAACGCTGCTCGCAATTCAGAAGCTATTTCATTAGGACATTTCTTTGGCAGTTCGAAAATGTCTGGCATTGGCGTGCAGAACAGTGGCGAGAAATAATCAAATTTCCCCACTGCTTCTCCTTCCTCGTAATGATAATTAACTCCGCCATTCCCCAATACTGCGGCTTCCTCGCCGCAAGACGGGTTATTGCATTTAACCCAAGCCGTGAAAGAATAGGTAATCCAGTCAGGATCCCAATCATCGCTTTTTCTGGCACGCTTAGACCAGGCAGTTTCTTTATAGATCAATGACTTTGGCACGAGGGCGAATGCGCCCCTTCCACAAGAATTACAGGGCCAAGGAGGTGCCGAGTTATCTGTGTGTGTTTCTTTCCAAAGTAATCGGTTCATAGTGTTTTCAAATATATGATGCAGTCGAATCGTAGTGGCACTTGAGTAGATGATTGATTTTCACTTTATCCCCGCCAATCGTTCCTTCCAAATCTTGTAAAGCTCCACGGTGGCTCGCACGTCGCGCAGGCAGTATTCGGCAATCTCGCGAAATTTCCCTTCGGCCATCATCGTCGTCACGTCGTTGCCCGTCACGCCCGCGCTCTTGGGTGATTCGATGCCGAAGGCTTTGCAGTAAAAATCCAGATTGAACCGCCGCGCCGCGCCGCCCTGCCCGCCAACGGAATAAAATGTGAACTGCTCCGCGAGATCGCAGTGCGGCTCGACGGCGTAACGATAGCCGAGCCAGTTCTTTTTGGAGATCGGCACGTTGAGCAGCGCGGATCGCAAATAGATAAATGGCACGTCAAACCCGCGTCCGTTGAAGGTGACGATGTGATCGTATTTTTTCGCGACGTCCCAAAACTGCGTGAGCAGTTCGGTCTCGTCCGCGCAGGCAATAAATTTCACCGGCGCATTTTCTTCCTCGGCTGCTTCCTCAAAATCATCGGCGACAAAGAGTGATTGGCCGCGCTGCGATTCGGCGTTGAGCATGGCGATGCAGACGACTTGCGAGGTGAAGGGCCAGAGCGACATGAATTTGGTGATGTCTTCGCGCTTGGCGGCTTGGGCGGCGGGGTCGGTGAGTTTGTCGGCTTCGCGGAAAAGATATTCCTGCTGCGTCGCGTCAAAATTTTCAACAGGTTGCGCGGAGGTTTCTATGTCGAATACAAGGGTGGCCATAGGTTGTGGGGAATTGAACCACCAAGACACCAAGCGCACCAAGCTTAAAAACTTTATGCTTTGGTGGCTTGGTGGTTGAACTTTCTTTGCGTGATGAAAAATAAAACTGTTCCCGCGACACAGAGCCAGGCGAAAAAGTTTCCATGTTTTTGGTAGAAGGTCGGCGCGTATTTTTCGCCGATGGGGCGCAAGGGTAATTTGAAACTGAATGCGCCGGCGGCGTATTCACTGCCGTTTTCAGCGGCGAAAGTTTTTTGAATCGCGCCCTGCGCATCGAGCCAGCCGGTGACGCCGTTGTTGCAACTGCGGATGAGCGGCAGGCCGGTTTCCACGGCGCGAAAGACGGCGCTGGCGAGTTGCTGGCGTTGTTCTGCGCCTTCGCCAAACCAGCCGTCGTTGGTGAGGTTGACAATAAAATCGAGGTTGTCATCGGCGGCAGCGGCGGCGCGTCCGCTGGCCGGGAACGAGTCCTCGAAACAGATGAGCGGGGCGAGGCGGACGGATAAATCTTTGAGCACAAAGACTTCCGCTTTTTCGCCGGGGGTGAAGGGTGATTCGATGGGTGTGAACCATTTCAGGAAGGGCAGCCAGCGGGTGAAGGGCAGGTATTCGCCGAAGATGACGAGCTTTTGTTTGCAGTAGCGATTGAGGATTTCGCCATTGGGGCTGATGACGAAGGCGGCGTTGTAAAACAATAAATCTTTGCCATTGATGGAATCTTTGACGGGCTCGGCGTCGTCGCTGGCGAGGACAATCCAGACGTGATTCGTCTGGGCGAGGGCGGTGACGGCTTGAAGTGTCGCTTCATCGTAGCGCAACATTTTGGGCACAGCGGCTTCAGGCCAGATCAATAAATCGGTGGCGTTGGTGAGTGCGGCCGTCGAGCGGTCAATCAATTCATGGAGTCGCGTATTGTCTTCGGCGGCGGACCAAATAAGAGTTTGCGGCACGCTGGGTTGGATGCTGGTGACGCGGAGGGCGCGCGGGGAAAGTTCTAGCGCAGCGGATTTCAAATGAAACATTCCACCGACGTAACAAAAGATCACGGCGACGAGCGGCAAAACAATTTCCGCCTGCCAGACGTGGCGTTGGGCGGGTTGGGCGAGAATTTTTTCCGTCGCCGAATAAATTGCCAGCGAACACCAGACGACGAGAAACGAAACGCCGAAGACGCCAGTGTAGGCGGCGATTTGGATGAGCGGAATCATTTGGTATTGCGAGCTGCCAAGAAAGTTCCAGGGAAATCCGCCGAGAAACCAGCCGCGAAAAAATTCGAGCGCCACCCACGCGGCGGCACCGCCCAGCATCCACAGTTGGCGCGTAAGCCAGCTCGAAACGAGAAACTTAAAGCCAGAAACAAGCGACGTCCACGCGCCGAAAAAAAGTGCGCAATACGCCGAGAGTGCGAGCCAGCCAATGATGGGAGCGCCTTCGTAGGGGATTTGCAGCAGCCAATTCAACGAGGCGAGCCAGAAGGCGAATCCACCGACACCGCCGATGCGGAAAACGTCCGCGCCGGATTTACCGCGCGCGACCAACAAGAGCAGCGCCGGGGCCAGCCACGCGAAACCGGCGAGGCTGAATTTTGGGAAAGCTACCGCCAGCACAAGGCCCGCAATGATTGCAAGCAGATAGCGGCTGCGGATAAAAAGTTCAACTAGAATGCGCTTAAGAACAGTCAGGCGAGAATAGCCGGCGCAGAAATCCGGCCCCATTTGTCGGGACGCCGCATAGGCGCGCACCGTGGGGCTGGCGTTGACGATGATGGCCCCCCGACCAGCGCGCCAGACGGCAAAGTCGGCAGTGGAATTTCCGGCGTAATCGAATCCGTGCGGCTCGTATTTTTTTACCAGCAGGCGAGCTTTATTTTCGCTCCGCAAATTAATTTTGCCATCACTTGCGAGCACTTCGTCAAAAATACCGAGGTAATCCGCGATGGGTTGCGCCAGCTTGATATCAGAGGCGGTGGCGAGAATGATTTTGCGGCCAGACTTTTTTTCTTCACGGAGCCAGTTCAGAAATGGTTCGTGGTAGGGCAACGCGGCGGCATCCATTTGGAAACGCGCGGCGAGCTTTTGTTTCAGCTTGGCGCGTCCGCAGCTCCACCAAAATAAGATCTGAAAAATCGCGAGCGGATTGCGCCGGAGAATTTGCGCGATGGCTTCCCACATCATGTCGGTGCGGATGAGCGTGCCATCAAGATCCACGGCCAGCGGATAGGCGTGCGAGTTTTTGGGTGGCATGAAATCAGGCGGCCAGGGCGCGTTGGATTAATTGCAGTTCATGCTCACCATAATTTAATTTCAACGCCTCGACGCGAGCGGCAGCGGTCATTTTCTCCCACGACTTTTTTAGGGCATTAATCATTTTTTCATCATCGCTTTTGGCGGCGAGCGACGCGAGTTGAAATTCGAGGAATATGAGGCAGAGTGCATCTTCGAGCACGCGAACTTCGGCGTCGGCCGGGAAATTTTTCTTGAGGTTCAACGCCTGCACGCGGCGGATGGTTTCCTCGTCATAACCCACCTCGTGCAAAATGGAGCCGGATTTTTCGGCGTGAAATTTTTTCAGATCCGCGCGCCATTTCAAATAACCGGGGCGCGTCATCGGATAATGTTCGCGCGGACTTTGCCAGCGGCAAATGTGCTGGCAACGCGCGGCCAGCAATAAAGGTTCAGACGCGGCGGGGCACAATTTCAAGACCCAACCAGTGAGGCGTTCGGCATAGAGCAGTTCGCGCGGCTGACCGTTTTCCAAATGGGGGTCGCGCGCGTTTTCCTCGTCGAAACGGCGGATGGCGGCGGTAAATGTTTCATTCACACGGCGGAGGATAACTTTTTTTGCCGTCGGTGGAAACGGATGAAATCAGAAAAATAACAACCGCTTTTTCCGCGCAGAATGGGATGCAACCAGCGCTCGTCAGTGCCGCATCCGGTCGCGATATTGTTTGGCGGACATGGCCGTGGCGCGCTTGAAGGCGACACAGAAGCTGTTGATGCTTTGGTAGCCGCAATCATGCGCCACCGTCTCTACTTTCAGATTGGTGGTGGCGAGAATTTTTTTGGCGCGCTCCACCCGGATCCGCTGCAATTCTCGACCGGGTGTGCGACCAAGATGTTCCAAGAACGCCTTGTGCATACCGCGCCGAGACATCCCGGAAATCGCTACGAGATCCTTGATGCAAATGGGTTCATGGCCATGTTCCCAAATGTAGCGCAGGCTGCGCGCGACGCCTTTATGTTTGATGGTGAGGATGTCGCTGCTCTTGCGCACAATGACGGTGGCGGCAGGCACGCGCACCGGTTCCAGCGGCGCTTTGCCACCATGCATTAATTGGTCTAGCAATTCCGCGCCACGATAACCGAGCACGGCCAGATTCGTGTCCACGCTGGAAAGCGGCGTGGGCATGGCGTCCGGCGCGAGCAGATAACTTTCCGTGCCCACAATGGCGACCTCTTCCGGAACTTTAATGCCGGCGCTTTCGCATGATTCTAAAACATCCAGCGCCTGCTGATCGTTCGCGGCAAACACGGCGAGCGGTTTTGGCGCCGACTTCATTTGGGTCGCGAGCCATTTGCGTTTGCGGAGCCATTCCTGTTTGCCTGTTGCATAAGCCGGCGATTCCAGCCAGCGCAACCACGAGCAATTATGACCGGTTTCGCCGAGCGCCTTGATGAAGCCATTCCCGCGCTCTTCGTAAGACCAGTTATTCGCGTCGCTATAAAAACAAAAGTTGGTGAAACCGCGCGTGAGGAAATGTTCCGCCGCCAGCTTTGCGGCATGCGCGTGGTCTTCCAGCACGCGCGGATATTTCAATTGCGGACGGCGAAAACTAAAGTCCACGGTAGGCACCCGCGCGGAGCGCACGAACTCGGCGAGGTCATCACCCGCACCGAGCCACGCGAGGATCCCGTCACCCTGCCAACCCCACGGGATGACACGCTCGCGGGTGTAATCCGAGTAAAGATGCCAGCCATGCTCCTGCGCGTATTTTTCAATGCCCTGATGCAACCGGTAGTCATACCAGCCGAGGGCGAGAAAAACGCGCTTTTGTTTTTTAGGCATTGGAACGGAGAAAGCTAAAACGGATCCAGCATAAAACTCAAGCTTTTCCCACGCCGAGTGCTTTTTTTTCAAAGTTGTTTGCAATGCCAAAGGATGACAAAAATGCAACCGGTGCTATTTTCAAGTCGTAATACCCATGAACAATCAACGCCACAATCATCAGCCGACTTCTGCCTGTCGCTCTTCTCACAACCGCAATAAATCTGGCGGCGGCTTCACGCTGATTGAACTCTTAGTGGTCATCGCCATCATCGCCATTCTAGCGGCGATGCTGCTCCCGGCACTGGCAGCGGCCAAGGAGAAGGCCAAGCGCATCCAGTGCTTGAATAGCGAGCGACAGATTGGTGTGGCGTTGCAAATGTTCGTTGGTGACCACAATGGCCAGTATCCATATTTATGTTGGAAAAACGGCGGTAGCCTTTGGTATCCGCACCAGATGGCGCGGTTTGCTGCAGCCAATGACCCCAACCCAAAGGATGGCTGGATGGGCTTGGGTCAGTTGTATGCTGACAAACTACTTGCCTCGCCCGCCATTTTTTATTGTGGCAGCACACCGTTGAACCCCTCGGATAACAACAGCTTCGCATACTATCAAACCGCCACTTATAATTTTCCATTTGGCGGTTTTGGTTTAACCCCCGCGCCACTAAATCCCGGCTACGTCCGTTCTGGCTACGGTTATTTCCCGCAAAATAAAACATTGGATGCGCCGAGTGTAATTACAGGGGTTCCTTCGGTTGGTTCGATTGCCCTACCTACTATCAATGCACAGGAAACTAGCACTGGAAACGGCGACTACGGTGCCACTGATGCGATTAGTCAATGGAACGTGGTGAAGCCGTATAAGGAAAACTCAGTAGATATTGCGAAGGCCATCGTAACCGATAATGTTTTTAACGGGATTGACGCAATTTACCACAAGAAGTCAGGTCGCGGAGCTGCTGGAATTAACGCCCTTTTTCCCGATGGCCATGTCCGTTGGCAACAGGCTAGTCAAATGCCGACTCTCTTTAGTCAGAACGGCATTTTTGGCGCTTCTTTCGATCAGTCGGATGAACGTTACCTCATGTATTCGTGGCAACCCTGATATTTTCAACTTTTAACGAATTTTTCGCAGCAACCCCAAAAACCGAAACCGTCACTGACTGATCCTTATGAAACGCAATCCTTGTCTCCGTCTCACGCTGGCCGCACTCCTGACCGCCGCGCCACTTGTTGGCCGAGCGACCGTGTTCTTTAGCGACACGTTTATCAACGGCAGCACGCTGAACAGTGCCTCGCCAGCAAATCCCACGACGACCAATACCGCCTACCAGATTATTGCGAACAAATCATTAACGCCGACGCCGACCATGACGGCCAATGATCTAAAGTTCGGCATTGCGGCCACCTCTTCCGGCTTTTTTCAGGCTCAAGCTTTATTTGCCACCAATCAAATAGCGCTGACCCAACCGGGCGATTACATCCAGTTGACCGTTGGATTCACTAACACTTCCGGTCTGCTTGTCGCCGCCGGGCAGTTGGCGGTGGGTTTGTATAACAGCGGACAGGTCAAGCCGATTGCCGGGGGTATCAACAACGGTTCACCAGCCACTTTCACAGGGGGCGCACAAAATTGGCAGGGATATGTTAGCGCACTGAATTTTACCGGCGCAGCCTCTCGCATTTCGACTAGGCCGGCACAATCAGGATCAACGATTGCAAACGAGGATCTCATCCAGTTTGGCACCAGCAGCAGCTATACCGGCGGAGCCATCGTTGGCACCGCAACCGGAAATACGACGCTCGTTGCCGGCTCAAACTACACGGAAGTGCTCACAATTACGTTAAACGACGTGAACAGTTTAGCCATTACTAATACACTTTATGCCGGCCCCATCAGCGGTGGTATTGTCATCACCAATTTCGGCGCAGTGGCAACCAATACCACTTTTCTAACAAGTGGATTTGATGGCTTGGTTATCGGCTATACGGGGCGTTCAGCTTCCCCGACCCCCGCCGCGCTGATGGACGTATCCTCGGTCAAAGTTGACGGTTCCGTCACGACCATCTCTACTCCACCCACGATAACCGCCCAGCCTGTGCCAGTGACAGTGGCGAACAATGGATCTTGCATCTTCAACATCTCGGCGCTCGGCGTCAATGTCACCTACCAATGGCGTCGCAATAACACCAATCTACTCAATGGTGGAAATATTTCCGGCGCCACTAGTCCGACGTTGCAGATCAATAACGCAAGCACGGCTGATGCGCTCGCCGGTGCCAATGGATATTATTGTGTCGTTTCCGGCGCTGGAAATTTTAGCACGAACTCCGTCACCAACTCCCTAGGGTTAGTCACGGCCAAGAATCTAGTCTGGGATGGTGGAGCTGGAAGTGCGTGGGACTTGAACAACACGGCTAGCTGGGCGGTCGGGCAGACATTCAACTACGGTGACGCGGTAACGTTCAACGATGTCGGGGCGGGTGTTCCCAGTGTGACGTTGTCCGGGAGCTTTTTGAGTGCCTCGAAGTGGCTGATTTCTGGCGCCACCGCATATTCGTTCTCTGGTTCCGGCAGTTTCGCTGGCACCGGCTCCTTGATTTTCAACAGCGGAGCGAGCGGCAACCTGCAATTGGATCTGGTCAATACTCACACGGGCGGAACGATTGTTAGCAATTCCAATCCGGAGCTGCTGCTCTACCTTTCAAAATATCAGGTGTTGGGTAATGGCCCGTTAACACTTGCCACTCCGGGCAAGATGGAAATTATTGTCTCAGGTAGTGCGACTTTAGGCATTATTGGCGATGTCATCGTGAATGCCGACTTCACGAATCAGTTCGATGCCAGCGGTTCCTTCGCGGGTGTCTTTCTGGGAAATATCTCAGGCACGTCTGGCAAACAACTCTCACTGACCCCACAAACCATCACTTCCACAGCGAGCCGCTATCGTGTTTACGGGACGAATACGGTCTGCAATGCCAAAATTGACTTAAACGGCAACGCAAGCTCGACGGCTCAATACGATGGAACAGTGCTGGCTTGTTATGGAGTGTCCGGCAGCCAGACCTACAACGGCGTCATCTCCGGGAATGGTGGTATCATCCAACGCGGCAACGCTCTCTTGACCCTGAACGGCAACAACACTTTTGCTGGCGGCACGACGCCGACCACGGGAACAATCGCTGCGGGCCATGACAACGCGCTCGGAACCGGCCCGATTAATATCGCCCCAGAACAAGGGAGCGCCAATAGCTCCGGCACGATCATCGCTGTGAACGGGGCGCGCACAATTGCTAATCCAATCGTCTATCCGAGCGGCACCAACAACCAGACGCTCATCATTGGTGGCACGAACAACCTCACGTTTACCAGCCCAATTAACCTCGCCGGGGTTGATGCTCTGGGCACGCCGACCAACCGCACCTTTACCGTCAACAATTCCGGTGCAACCACATTTGCCGGCGCCATCAGCGACGGCGGCACCGGCTTAGGCTTAGTCAAGAACGGCACGAACACGCTCTATCTCAACGCTGCAAACACTTATTCCGGCCTCACCACGGTCAGCGCGGGAACTCTCGGGGGATCGGGCACCATCACCGGTTCCGTCTTGGTGACGACCAACGCCAGCATCGGCGGCGGCACCGCGGCAGGCATCAGCACGCTCTCGGTCAGCGGCAACCTCACCCTCACCAACGGTGGTGGTTTCTTCCGTTTGAACCGCACGGGCTCGGCCAGTGATAATGTTATCGTTTCCGGTGGTTTGACCAACTTCGGCACCGGCATCATCACCGTGACCAATCTCGGCGCGACGCTGCAAGTCGGCGATACCTTCACGCTGTTCAGCAAAGCAGTCACTGGTGGCAATACTTTGACGGTCACTGGCGGCGGTGCGGTTTGGACAAACAAACTGGCTCTGAACGGAACCATTCAAGTCATTCCCAGCGTCAATACTAACCCGACGAACATCGTCACGAGTATCAGCGGCAACGTGCTGACGCTTTCATGGCCGGCGGATCACACGGGCTGGCGCTTGCAGGTGCAGACAAACTCGGTCACCACCGGCTTGGTCGCAAACAGCAATGCGTGGTCCACGGTTTCTGGTTCCACCAGCGTCAACTCAACCAGCATCACCATCAATCCGGCCAACGGCTCAGTGTTCTACCGCCTCGTTTATCCGTGATCTGAAATCATCCTCGAATCAGGCGGACGCGCCAACGTCCGTCTGTTTTGTCTGAGCACGGTTCAAAATAAAACGGCGCCGGATTTTTTATCCGGCGCCGTTTTTGTTTTTAAGAATGTTCAGTGACAACCGCAACCAGATCCGCAGGAACCGCCCTCAGCCAGCTCTTCGCTTGTCGGAATGCGACCCAGTTCAATCGTTTTAGCAACTGTCTTTTTCACGGTGCTTTGCAACTCGTGCATTTCTTCCTGCGCATCAAGAAAGCCGGTGGCAACCGGGTTTTTCAGCAACGCATCGCGCTCGGTTTCAAATGCGGAAATTTCCGTCGGATCCAGCGGCTGGCCATGCTGCTGTTTCTCCTGCAACACCTGGCCTTTGCTCATCAAGGCTTCGTAAGCGCCGCGCGCCGTGGCGTCGGACAAGAACGTGTCGATGCGCTGGCGGATGCCGCCGGATTTAATTTCCTCAAGGATGGCGGCGCAAAGTTCGTTCGTTTTCGTTTCGATTTGTGTAGGCATAAATTTTGTGGCGAAAATAAACCATATTCATTCACTAAAAGCAATTGCCAAGGCGACGTGGTGCTGGCGAATCGGGGAAATTTTCTTCCGCTCGGCGTGCCAATCAAATTGACACCGCTTGCGAAAATCGCTAAATCATCGCCCACACTATGCAACCCATCCAACTACAGTGGATTGATTACACCATCCTCATCGCTTACGTCGCCTTTGTCATCGGCATCGGCTGGACGCTCGCGCGCTACATGAAAACCTCGGCGGACTTTCTCACGTCTGCCCGCTCCATCCCGACGTGGGTCACTGGCCTCGCGTTTATTTCGGCAAACCTCGGCGCGCTGGAACTCGTCGGCATGGCCGCGAGCGGTGCGAAATACGGTATCAGCACCGCGCACTTCTATTGGGTCGGCGCGATTCCCGCGATGATTTTTCTCGCCGTGTTCATGATGCCGTTTTATTACGGCTCGAAAGCGCGCTCGGTTCCTGAATACTTGAAGATGCGTTTCGATGAACGCGTCCGTGCGCTGAACTCCATTGCGTTCGCAGTGATGACCATTTTCGCGTCCGGCATTTCGATGAACGC
>JANYFN010000229.1 GCA_025362675.1 Limisphaerales bacterium
CGCACGTTTGAGACTGCGTTCCTCGAATACGGTGCGATGCAAAATCTCGTGCGCGCGACTGGCCGCACTGTTTGGTATCTGAACGATCCGATCGAGGATAATCCGAATCATGACTGGACCGATTATCGTCGCAATTGGGAATCTACTTTGGTCGCCTCCTTGTTCCAGCCAGAAGTCAGCCAATATGAAGTTGCGCCGTGGCCCGAACGGATTTTCGGCGGACACTATCCGCGTTCCGCTCCAAAAGAAAATCGTTCAGCGATGCCGCCGGCGTATGCCACCGAGTTGCAGACCGTTATCAATACGCTCAATGATCTCAAGCAACCGCGCGTGGAATGGGACTGCGGCACCACCGGCATCGGCGTGCTCGTGAGCGACTCGCTGATGTTTCAACGCGGCGAACCGACGCCGAGCGATCCGCATCTCGGAAATATTTATGGCCTCGCCATGCCCTTGCTCAAGCACGGCCTGCCCGTTGCGCCGGTGCAATTGGAAACGATCACCGTGCCGCACGCCCTCGACCATTTTCGCGTGCTCTTTCTGAGTTACGATGGACAAAAACCGCTATCGCCCGAAGTTCACGCGCCACTTGCCAAATGGGTTCAAGCCGGTGGCGTGCTCGTTTTTTGTGATCGCGATGCCGATCCCTATCTGCAAGTCCGCGACTGGTGGAACAGCGCTGGGAAAAATTATTCTACGCCGCGCCAACATCTGTTCGAGCAGCTTGGTCTCAAGGATGACGTTGCTGCCGACAAGTTTCACCCGGTGGGAAAAGGCGGTCTGATCTGGCTGCGCGAACGTCCAGCGCACTTTTCCACCAGTGCCGACGGTGCCGAACGCGTCGTGGCCGCCGCTAAACTCGCCGCCCAATCGGTCGGACTGGAATGGCGCGAGAAAAATTATCTACTGCTGCGACGCGGGCCTTATGTCATCGCCTCCGGCTTGGATGAATCCATCGCCGGTGAACCGCGCACGGTGGCCGGTCGCTTTGTGAATCTGTTTGACGCCACGTTGAGTGTCCAAACCAATCTGGTCATCAATCCCGGTTCGCGTCAGTTTGGCCTTGATCTCACACGAGCGCAGACTGGCAAAACTCATTTGCTGGCGGCGGCGTGCAAAGCGTTGCTAAAAGAAAACAATCGTCAGCGCATCAGCTTCACCGTCGAAGGCGTCGCGCAGACACCAGCGATCCTATTGCTGGAATCCGCCCGAACGCCGAAGTCAATTTTGCTCGACGGGAAAAAATTGGAATCGTATGAATACTCTGCCACCGAGAAATTACTCTGGCTGCATTTTGAAAACACCTCCACCCCGCGTGAGTTAGTCGTCCAATTCTAATCATTTAAAAATATGGCTGCCATTATATCACCCACCACCGCCTCTCCGGCCAACGCTACCAATGGTTCTTATCGCGGATCATTCGCGATCATGACCACGCTATTTTTCCTGTGGGGCTTCATGACCGTGTTCAATGACATCTTGATTCCACGCTTCAAGGAAGCGTTCACGCTGGATTATTATCATGCGATGTTTGTGCAACTGGCGTTCTTCGGCGCTTACTTCATCGGCTCGCTGATTTATTTTATCATCTCCACCACCACCGGCGATCCGATCGCGAAAATCGGCTACAAAAACGGCGTGGTCATCGGGCTGCTGATTTCCGCCACGGGCAGCGCGCTCTTCTGGCCGGCGGCGAACGCGGCTTCGTATCCCATGTTTCTCTCGGCGCTCTTCATCGTCGGACTTGGTTTCGCGATGCTGCAAATCGCGGCAAATCCCTACATCACAATTCTCGGCCCGGAAAAAACCGCCTCCAGCCGGCTGAATCTCGCGCAGGGTTTTAATTCCATCGGCACCACGCTCGGGCCGTTGATCGGCGGCTATCTGATTTTTCAATACTTCGCCCGCACCGGCGCGCACGGCGCGGAATCGGTCAAGGTGCCGTATCTCGCCTTCTGCCTCATTTTTCTGGTGCTCGCCGCCATTTTCTTTTTCATCAAACTTCCGCACATCGGCGAAGGCTACGTGCAACGCGGCGCGGGTGCGCTGAAACATCCGCACGTCGTTCTCGGCGTGATCGCGATTTTTATGTATGTCGGCGGCGAAGTTTCCGTAGGGAGCGCGATCATTAATTTCCTTGGTCAACCTGGCGTCGCTGGCTTGTCCGAAATGGACGCGAGCAAATACGTTTCCATTTATTGGGGTGGCTTGATGATCGGCCGTTTCATGGGAGCGGTGGAATTAAGCGAGATGAAGTCGGCGAAAAAAAATCTGTTACTCATCGTCATCCCGCTGCTCGCGTATCTGTTGCTTTGGATCGCCAAGAGCGCCCCGCTGGACGCGATGCACAGTGGCGCTGGCGCGTCGGTTTTATCGCTCTGGCGCGAAGCCTTCGTAGCCAACTGGGCGGTGTTCAAACTATACCTGCCGTTCATTGGCCTGTGCTGGTTGCTGTTCCAGTTCGGTCAATCCAAAGCCGGCCGCACGCTGCTGATTTTTTCAGTGACCGTCTGCGCGCTGATGCTCACCGCCATTCTCGTCGGCGGCACAGTCGCGATGTGGTGCGTGGTGGCCATTGGCCTGTTCACTTCCATCGGCTGGTCCAACACCTTCTCCCTCGCGCTGGAAGGCACGGGAGTTTATAAGAGCCAAGTATCCTCGCTGCTGGTGATGGCAATTCTCGGTGGCGCGGTGCTGCCGCCGTTGCAGGGCAAGATTGCGGACGTGACGCACAACTTACAACTGTCCTTCATCGTGCCGCTCATCGCCTACGCCTACGTTGCGTTCTACGGAGCCATCGGCCATAAAATCGGACGTAAAAATTTACCCGCCGCGTAAAAGATTATTCCAGTAAGGTGTCAACCAGGTTTCAGCCCAGTCTTGACACGCGGCGGGTGGCAAAAATGGATTTAACGCCCCGGCCCACCCCAGTCAACCCGACCGGCAGACCAATTAAGACAGCCCGCAGCAAATGGTTTAGCAACGGCCATGCCACACCCGTTTTTAAAAATTAATAAGTCAGAAGTCAGATAAATCAAAGTAATTAATCACCTAACCTGTTGCAACAGAGTGAAAGTGGGCAGATTAAATAAATAGCGCTGGGCAAACGAACCCCGCCGCCCGAACTGGTAGAAGCCCTGCGAGCGGCAATTTTTACCCCTCGACGGCCAAAAACACCCCTCGTTGGTGGCGAAAAACCGGAGGAAAAAACGAATTGTTAATAGGAAAAAAGTTTTTTCCTAAAAGGAAATCAAAAAAACCGGAGGAAAAAAGAAAATCCCTAAAAGGAAAATGAAAATACCGGAGGAAAAAAGAAAAAACCGGA
>JANYFN010000233.1 GCA_025362675.1 Limisphaerales bacterium
CGCTTTGGACTTCGTCGCCAAACTCTGTCGCGAGTTTGAACCGACGCGCCAAAAACTTTTGGCCAAGCGCGTCGAGCGACAGAAGGAGATCGATAACGGCGTGCTGCCGGATTTTCTCGCGGCGACCAAATCTATCCGCGATGACAAATCCTGGCGCGTGGCTGCGATTCCGGCTGACTTGCAGGATCGGCGCACGGAGATCACCGGGCCGGTGGATCGCAAGATGGTCATCAACGCGCTCAACTCCGGCGCAAAGGTTTTCATGGCTGACTTCGAGGACGCCACTTCGCCCACGTGGAAAAATCTCATCGAAGGCCAGGCGAATCTCCGCGACGCAGTGCGCCGGACGATTTCGTTCAGCAACCCAGACGGCAAGCAATACAAGCTCAACGCGCAAACCGCCACACTGCTCGTGCGTCCGCGCGGTTGGCATTTGCCGGAGAAACACGTCCTCGTGGATGGCCAGCCGATCTCCGGCAGCCTGTTCGATTTTGGTCTGTATTTCTTCCACAACGCCGCCGAGTTGCTCCAGCGCGGCAGCGGGCCGTATTTTTATCTGCCGAAGATGGAGAGTCATCTCGAAGCGCGGCTCTGGAACGACGTTTTCAATTTCGCGCAGGACGCGCTGAAGATTCCGCGCGGCTCGATCCGCGCGACGGTTTTGATCGAGACGATTCTCGCTACGTTCGAGGCGGAAGAAATTCTTTACGAATTGCGCGAACATTCGGCGGGGCTGAATTGCGGGCGCTGGGATTACATTTTCAGCTTCATCAAAAAATTCCGTAACCGTCTCGGCTTCACGTTTCCCGACCGCACACAGGTCACGATGACCTCGCCGTTCATGCGCGCGTATTGCCTGAACGTCATCAAGGTCTGTCATCGTCGCGGCGCGCACGCGATGGGCGGCATGGCGGCACAGATTCCCATCAAGAGCGATCCGGCGGCGAACGAAGCCGCACTCGCCCGCGTCCTCGCCGACAAGGAGCGCGAAGCCGGCGACGGCCACGACGGAACGTGGGTCGCGCATCCGGGACTGGTTCCAATCGCGTTGAAAGCGTTCGACAAATTCATGCCGACGCCGAATCAAATCTCCAAACAACGTGAGGATGTGAACGTGTCCGCGAAAGATTTGCTGGCCGTCCCGACCGGCACGATCACCGAGGATGGCTTACGCGGAAACATCCGCGTGGGTGTGCAATATCTCGAAGCGTGGCTCGGCGGCAACGGCTGCGTGCCGCTCTACAACCTGATGGAAGACGCCGCGACCGCTGAAATTTCCCGCGCGCAAATCTGGCAATGGCTCGCTCACAACGCCGTGCTCGCCGACGGCCGCAAAATCACGACACAGCTTTACGACGAAATCCTGCCGCAGGAAATGGCCCGCATCGAAAAGGAAGTCGGCAGCGCGCGATTCTCCGCCGGAAATTATTCCCGCGCCGCGAAATTGTTCAGCGAAATGTCGAAGGCAAAAGAGTTCGCCGAGTTCTTGACGTTGCCGGCGTATGAGTTGATTGATTGAAAAGCCTCCCCTCTCTCCGCCTCAAACGGTGTAAACTTGGCTTTACAAGGACGCAAATATTGAAATAGTGATTTTTTATTGACTAAAATCTAAAAATCACTATATTCATATTCCGTTACGAAAAACCATAAATCCAATACGAATATGAACTCTAAAAACGAAACTCCAAATTCAGTGCCGCAGGCGATTTTAGAAGCCATCCCTCAACTTGTTCGTGTGCTGACTCCGCTTTCGCCAGACGATCGCCGTCGAGCAATTTCTGCAACGATGGTTCTGTTTGGTCAACCGGCGCCAGTTCAACAGGGCTCGTTAAAGGCATCCGCTTCTGAAGAACAGATTGATTCCGTCGAAGGTGTTTCCGCGAAGGCAAGTTCATGGATGAAGAAGTATGGGATAACCCGTGAGCAATTAGACCATGTCTTTAGCATTGACGCAGATTCGGTTGATGTGATCGCCGCGAGAATGCCGGCAACTGGCAAGCGACAACAAACGATGCAAGCTTATGTAATTTGCGGGCTGAAATCATTGTTGAAAACTGGTGAGCCTGCTTTCTCGGATGCGGAAGCCCGTGAATTATGCAGTAAAGTTGGTTGTTATGATGTAGCAAACCACTCGAATTACAGAAAAGCGTTTGGCAATTTTTTAAGCGGAACAAAGGATTCTGGATGGAAACTCACAAATCCCGGACTCAACGAAGCTGTAAAAATTGTTAAGCAATTACTCCCAACAGAAGCAACCACTTGATTTGTCGTTCAAATGTCCGCGACTCCACAGTTCAAAATTGAGATTCTTGATCCTGCGATTCACCGGCGGGAGGAGTTTGCTTGTGAGTCGCCGGAGTTGACCGAGTTTCTTCACACGCGGGCAAGAAAAGAGGCCAAGTCGCGGACGTCAGCTTGTTTCGTTCTCGTGCCGGTGGCTGATCCGGGTCAGATCGTCGGTTACTATACGCTCTCGGCCACGTCCATCGAACTGGAAAAGTTGCCTGTTGAACTCACCAAGAAATTGCCGCGTTATCCGCGCCTGCCCGCCACGTTGCTGGGACGGCTCGCCCGCGCGCTGGCGTTCAAGGGACAGGGCATCGGCGATTTACTCATGGTGGACGCCCTGAAGCGAAGCTACGAAAACAGTTCCGTCATCGGCTCGGTGGCGGTGGTGGTAGATCCGAAAGATGCTCCGGCCGCAAAGTTTTACGGCGCGTTCGGTTTTCAGTCGTTGGACGGACAGAAAATGTTCCTGCCGATGAAAGCTGTTCCTGAATGGCTCGGACTGGAAAAGAAAGATGAACCGTAACTCAAGCAGCCACCCGCCGCCGGTAATCGGCGACAGCCTTCTTCAATCGGTTTGGAGCAGATGGCGCGGAGTTCAGCAGCGCTTTCACAAAGCGGCGCGATTGAACAGCATCCAGTTCGATGGTTTCCTGGTCGGCAACGATCCGCCGCGCCATTTCCCGCGCGTGAGTGATGACAAAGGTTGCCACCGAGCGGCCTTCGAGTTCGGCGGCGCGCTGGAACAGTAGCTTGTCCGTCCCGCTCACGCGGGCAACAAATCTTTCTCCACGACGCTCTTTGGTTAGAACCGGCATGGGACTAATGTGTGCCTCAGAGGCACACATTTCAAGTCGAATTTCTCGTAGCCTCTGAACGCTTTTGGACATCCCACCTACCGCTGAAGAAATTTCGCCACGGCTTCGGTGCGGGTGCGCACCTGAAGTTTTTCGTAAATGCGGCGGATGTAGGTGTGCACGGTCTCGTAGCTGATGCCGAGCTTTTCGCCGATTTCTTTGTAGATCAAACCTTGCGCCAGCAGATCGAGGACTTGCTGTTCGCGTTCGGAAAGTTCGGAGAGTTCACCCGCTGTCTTCGCCGAGGCAGCGGCGGCTTTTTGAAAGGACAAAACCACTTTGCGCGCGATGTGCGTGGTCATCGGCGAACCGCCGCGCAGCACTTCGTGGATGGCTTCGAGTAATTCCTTCGCAGGCGTGCGCTTGAGCATGTAGCCGCTGGCACCGGCGGCGAGGGCGTTGAAAATATTATCCGTGTCTTCATACACGGTGAGCATCATCACCTGCGTCGCGGGCAAAATAATTTTTAATTTCCGAACACACTCGACGCCATTCATGCCGGGTAAATTGATGTCCATGAGCACCACGTCAGGTTTGATTTTCGGCAAGTCCGCGAGCGCATCCTCGGCGCTGCCGTAGTCGCTGACGCATTTAAAACCGTCCGCGCGGTTGATGACCTTGGCCAGCGTGCCGCGCAATTTGTCGTTGTCCTCGACGATGGAAATGTGGGTGGCCATAGCTCACGGAAGAATGCGGAATGAAGCATCAAGAAACAAGCGCAACCTCCGCCTACGACCATCAAAAAAGAAAATCAGTTTTCAATCTGTGTTTATCTGTGTTTACCTGTGGCTGAAAATGATCCATCCCACGGCTATCATTCATCCGCAGGCGAAGCTCGGCGCGAATGTCCACGTCGGCGCGTTCGCGGTGATTGACGCGCAGGTGGAACTCGGCGCGGACTGCCTCGTCGGGCCGCACGCGTATCTCACGGGCGTCACGAAAATCGGCAGCGGCAATAAATTCCACGCGGGCTGCGTCATCGGCGACGCCCCGCAGGATTTGAAATACAAAGATGAGCCAACGCGCGTCATCATTGGCGATAATAATGTTTTTCGCGAACACGTCACGGTCAATCGCGCGACGAAACCGGAAGACGCCACCCTTGTCGGCTCGAATAATTTCATCATGGCGAACGTCCACGTCGCGCATAATTGCACGATTGGAAACCACGTCATCATCGCGAACGGCGCGTTGCTCGCCGGCCACGTCACGGTGCAAGATCGGGCGTTTATTTCCGGCAACTGCCTCATCCACCAGTTCACGCGCGTCGGCACGCTGGCCATCATGCAGGGCGGCGCAGGCATCGGCCAGGATTTGCCGCCGTTCACGATCGCCACGGGAATCAATACCATTTGCGGTTTGAATGTGATCGGCCTGCGGCGCGCGGGCTTCAGCGCGGATGACCGGCAGGAATTGAAACGCCTTTATCACGCGCTGTTCCGCAACGGGAAAAATTTCCGCGAGGCCGTGACCGAGGCGCAGAAAACTTTTTTCAGCGCCGGCGCCAAAACGGTTTTGGAATTTGTCGCCGCCGCCAAACGTGGCGTGTGTTCGGATAGCGGCAAATACAAGACCACGGAGGATTGATATGAATTATCGCATCGTTGGACAGGACGGAAAAATCTACGGCCCGGTCGTCGCTGAAAAAATCCGCGAGTGGCTCGCACAGGGACGCGTGGATGCCCGCACGGCCATTTTTGTGGACGGCGCAGCGGATTGGACATTCGTGGGTTTGCTGCCGGAATTTTCCCCGCAGGCCACACCACTGACTCCCGGCTCACTGCGGCGCGATCTCGCGCCCGCCCAAAAGACCAACGGATTTGCGACAGCGGGATTTGTCTGCGGCCTCCTTTCCTGTTGCGGCTGTTGCTGCTGTTTTCCGGTGAGCTTTTTGGGCGTCATTTTTTCCATCGTCGCCATGGTGCAAATTAAATCCAGCCACCCGCCGCAAAATGGCTGGGGCTTGGCGGTCGCGGGATTGATCTGTTCCATCCTCGGATTGCTGGCGGGAATCATCATCAACTTGATAAATATTCTCACGCACTCGGCCAATTCGATTAATTCTTTCAATTGGAATTGAAGCTCGCATGAATCACGTGCCGCCCATAATTTCGACGCGCGGAAAATTTTCTCGACCGCTGACGGCCCTTAGTTTTGCCGTGGGTGCGGCGCTGATCGCGGCTGCGGTATTTTTGTTCGACCCCGCCACCCACCGTTTTTTTCCCGGCTGCACGTTTCATAAACTCACCGGCTTGAACTGTCCCGGCTGCGGCGCCACGCGCTCGCTGCATGCCTTGCTGCACGGCGATTTTATGACCGCGTTGCGTGATAACGCACTGTTCATCGCGGCAATTTTATTTTTCAGCGCGCGTGGCGGTTGGTTTCTGATGAAACATTTTCGCGGGCGCGAGAATGGAGATTTTTTCCAAGCAAACTTACTCTGGCCGTGGCTGGTGATGGCGCTGATTTTCAGCGTGCTGCGAAATCTGCCGCCCTTCGCATTTTTATCGCCGTGACCTGGATTGTTGTGACACGCCCTACCTTCACCCCCGCTCGACTTCGCACTAAAACGGGTTAAACTGTTCGCGTGAGTTTTGTCGCTGAATTTAATTTGTTACCGCTGGATGCGCTTGTCAAAAAGTCGCTGAATACCACTGCCGCCGCTGCGCGTGAAGCCGTGGCGAAAAATAGTTTTTCGCTCGCCGATTTCGCCGCGCTGATTTCCCCCGCCGCCGGCGATTTGTTGGAAACACTTTCTGCGCGTTCCCAAAAAATGACGCAGCAGCGTTTCGGCAAAACCATCCGGCTCTTCGCGCCGCTTTACATTTCCAACGAGTGCATCAACAACTGCAAATACTGCGGCTTCTCGCGCGACAACGCCATTTTGCGCGTCACGCTTTCCGTCGAGGAAGTCAAGCGCGAGGCTGCCGCCCTTGCCGCACAAGGGTTTCGTAACATCCTGATCGTGGCGGGCGAACATCCGAAATTTATTTCTAATGGCTACATGACCGAGTGCGTTGCCGCGCTGCACGCGGAAATTCCTAGCGTGTCGCTCGAAGTCGGGCCGATGGAAACCGACGAATACCGTCCGCTCGTCGCGGCGGGCGCGGATGGACTCGTCGTGTATCAGGAAACTTACGACCGCGCGGTGTATGACGAAATGCACACCGCCGGGCCGAAGAAAAATTTTGACTGGCGGCTCGAAACGCCGGAGCGTGCTTATGCGGCGGGCTTTCGTCGGCTTGGCATCGGCGCGCTGTTTGGTCTCGCGGACTGGCGCACCGAAGCGTTGAGCGTCGCGGCGCACGCGGATTTTCTGTTGCGGAATTGCTGGAAGGCGCAGGTCACGATTTCACTGCCGCGCCTGCGTCCGTGCGCGGGCGAGTTCGAGCCGCTCACGCATCTCGGCGACCGCGAACTCGTGCAATTGATCTGCGCGTTCCGCCTGATGTTTCCCGACGTGGGCATCGTGCTTTCCACGCGCGAGCAACCGAAGCTGCGTGACGGTTTGATTCCGCTCGGCGTGACGATGATGAGCGCGGGCGCACGCACCGAACCCGGCGGCTACACTGGCGCGGGCAAAGAAAAAATCCATCACACCGAACGCGGAAAAATTGTGGAACTCGCAGCGGGCGCGAGCGAATGGGCACCGCAGGAAAATCGCGCCACGAACGCCACCGGCCAGTTCGACATCGGCGATGAACGTTCGCCGCAGGAAGTCGCCGCACTCATCCGCAAGCTCGGCTACGAACCGGTGTGGAAAGATTGGGACGCGGCGCTGACGGCGTGAGTTTTCATTATGCCGACAGATTGCGCCAGACGGCTCCCGTGTGATAAAGTGAAACCATGATCGCGCTGGTCGAACAAAAAAAGCAAGGCATCGCGGACTTGTGCCGACGGCACGAGGTGCGGCGGCTTGACCTTTTTGGCTCGGCGGCGCGCGGCGATTTTCAGCCCGAACGCAGCGACCTTGATTTCATTGTGCAATTCACGCGCACGGGTTATGCCGGTTACGCAGACACGTTTCTGGAGTTTGCCGTTGCGCTGGAAAAATTGCTGGGGCGCAAGGTGGATTTGCTCACGGAACGCATGATCCGCAATCCCTATTTCCGCGCCACGGTGGAAGCCACGCGGCAAACCGTTTATGAACATTGAAGCGAGAAAGCGACTGCGCGACATCGCCGATGCCCGCGGCGCGACGGGACGTTTCACCGCGGGAAAAAATTTTCCTGAATACGAGGTTGATGAAATGTTGCGAGCCGCTGTGGAACGCAAACTTGCCATCATTGGCGAAGCCTTCAACCAACTCGAAGCCGCTGATGCTTCGGTCAGCGAGACTTTCCCCGAACTGCGAAAAATTGTCGGGATGCGCAATCGCATCGTCCACGGCTACGATAGTGTTGACGAGGAACTTGTCTGGGACGTGGTGCAAAACCGCCTACCGCTGCTGAAAAAACAGGTGGAAGCGTTGCTGGCGGAATAATTGCAACCGATGCCTTCCGCAACAAAAAAATTCACGCGCCGGAAATTTCTGACGCGCCTCGGGTTGGCGGGATTGGGTGGCGCGGCTTACACCCATTGGGGTGAACCGCATTGGCTCGACGTGGGACGGCATGAAGTGGCGGTCGCCAAGACGCCCAAAAAATCGCCGTTGAAAATTTTGCAGATGTCGGACTTTCATTCGTCCTCGTTTGTCAGCTTGAATTATCTGCGGCACGCGGTGGAACTGGGTTTGTCGCTGCAACCAGATTTGATCTGTCTGACGGGCGACTTCATCACCGCGGCCGACAGTCAGGTGGATGGCCTCGCAAAAACTCTGGCCCCGCTCGCGCAGGCCGCGCCGACGTTTGCATGTCTGGGTAATCACGACGGCGGCTGGTGGACGAAATGGCACGGGGGCTTTGCTGACACGCAAGTGGTGCAAGCTTTACTGAAAGAGGCGGGCGCAACCTTGCTGTTCAATACGCGGCAGGAAATTTCCGTGCGCGATTGGAACGTCACGCTGGCGGGCGTCGGTGATTTTTGGTCGGGCGCGATGAATCCTGCGGCAGTTTTCTCGGCGCCGCTGGCGGGCGAAAATGATGCCACGGTGCTGCTATCGCATAACCCGGACACAAAAACTTCGTTAAAAAGTTTCCCGTGGGATTTGCTGCTGTGCGGCCACACGCATGGCGGACAGTTCCGCCTGCCCTTCATCGGCACGCCGTTTGCGCCGGTGAAGGATAAAAAATTCGTCCAAGGCTTGCATCGCTGGGAAGATCGCTGGATTCACATTACGCGCGGAGTTGGCAACCTGCACGGCATGCGTTTTAATTGTCGACCGGAAGTGAGTTTGCTCTCGCTCGTCTAAATGAAAACTATCACCGCCAACGGCCAATCCATCGCCGCGCAATTGCCCTGCTCGATTGAAAATTTTCTGCTCGCGCAAAATCTTTTGCCGCGCAGCGTCGTGGTGGAACTCAACGGCGAAGCGGTCGCACCGTCGGAATTTTCACAACGACAATTAAACGCGGGCGACAAATTGGAGATCGTCAAGATTGTCGCGGGCGGGTGAAACCTCTCAAATCTCCACGGCCTGCAAATACTCCGGGACGATGACTTGCGCGTTCGGCTTCATGCCGCGCAGCGTTTCGGCGTGCGCGAGGCAGGAATCTTCTTCGCCGTGGATGCAGAAGATTTTTTTGATGTTCCCAATCAGTTGCTGGACGTAATGTTGCAATTCATTTTTGTCCGCGTGACCGGAATAAGTATCCATCGAAACGACGCGGGCGCGGACATCGTGCGGTTCGCCGAAAATGTTCACGGGCGTTTTGCCATTGACGAGTTGGGAACCAAGTGTGCCTTCCGCGCAATAGCCGATGAAGAACAAAAGATTTTTTTCATTGCCGATATTATTTTTCAAATGGTGACGAATACGCCCAGCCTCGGCCATGCCAGACGCACTGATGATGATCATGGATTCCTTGCGATCATTGAGCTTTTTGGATTCCTCGGCATCGCGGATATACGTGAGATTACCCATGTCGAACGGATGTTCGCCATTGCAAAGCGAAGCGATCAAATTCGGCTTGAGACTTTCGGGATGCTTCTCGTAAATGCTGCTGGCCTTGGTGCTCAAGGGGCTGTCCACAAAAATGGGGATGCGCGGCAATTTCCCGGCGCAGGTCAGCTCATGCAACACGTAAACAATCTGCTGGGTGCGCCCGACGGAAAATGCGGGGATGATGATCTTGCCGTGTTGCGCGATGGTTTCGCCGATGACTTTGGCGACGGTCGCGGCGGCATCGGTGCGATCAGTGTGGACGCGGTTACCGTAAGTGGATTCGATCTGGAGATAATCCACGTTCTCGACGGGCACCGGATCGCGCAGGAGTAAATCGTTGCCGCGGCCGACATCGCCGCTGAAGAGCCAGCGAAATTTCCGGCCTTTTTCTTCAAAATCCAAAATCACTTGGGCCGAACCGAGCACGTGGCCGGCGTCGCGGAAGGTCACCGTCACGCCGGGCAATGGTGAAAAAGTTTTTTCGTAATCATGCGGCACGAAGAGCGACACGGCCTTTTCTGCATCGACGATGTGATACAGCGGCTCGACCGGCGGCAGATGTTTGCGCGCGCGAATTTTGGAAACAAACAGCGCGTCCTGCTCCTGGATGTGCGCGGAATCAATCAGCATGATGGCGCAGAGATCGCGCGTGGCATCCGTGCTGTGGATGGGACCGCTGTAACCATTTTTGACGAGGTTCGGCAGGTTGCCGCAATGATCAATATGGGCGTGGCTCAACACGACGGCGTCGATTTTATGCGCATCAAACGGGAAGCGCGTGTTGCGGTCGGTCATCGTCTGGCGGTGGCCTTGATACAGGCCGCATTCGAGCAAGAGATTCTTGCTATTGATCTCGATGAGATACATCGAGCCCGTGGTGGTGCGGGTTGCGCCGAGGAAGTGGAATTTCATAATGCGACAATACCCGCTGGGCGGCGGGGAGGAAACAGTGATTTTTTAGCCGCAAAATGACATGGACTTTTGAGGACAATTAGCTAGATTTCCCGCCCGTATGAAAAACGATACAACCACAACCCTCTTGAACTTTGTCCTCGCCGTGCTGGTTATTTTAGGCGTTGTTTTCGCCTGGTTTGACATCACTCGCCAACGCCAATTGCGAAATCTGAGCAATACCGCCACCCTTGCCAATAGCAATATCATGCGGGTGAACTCACTGGTGAATGAAGTAGCAGTCTATAACAACACGGCCAAAGCTCCGGAATTGACCAAGGCGATTGCTACCTTGCAAGCCAAAGCGGCAGCGCCAGCCAAAGCCCCCGTCCAAAAATAATTTCACTATGAATACTGAATCGAACACCGACACCGCCTCTGACATTGCCGCCTTGCGCAGCCAGGTTTTTACTTTATTGATCGCGCTCCTGGTGGTCAGCGGCACGGTCACCGCCTACCTCTATCGCCAGTCCAGTCTCGCGGGCAAAGATTTGACGGCACTGGAGCCGCAAGCGCAGCAACTCATCAATGGATATAACCAGAGCCAGCCGGCCGTGGCTGGTTTCATCACCGACTTAGTGGCCTATGGTGAGAAGCATCCTGAATTCAGGCCGTTGCTTGCCAAATACGGCATCGCCCCCGTAGCCGGCGTTCCCGCTGGCGCGCCCGCCGCCCCGAAGAAATAACTTACTTCAAACAATCTTCCCGCCGCAGTTCGGACAATAGTTCGCCTGCGGCGGATTTTTTTGTCCACAGCCCGCACAGATCGTGCTGGCGGCCTTGTTCCGCCGGTGAATCGTCAGATTTCGCAAATACGGAAACCAACTGAAAGCATAGGCAAAAATGAAAACGGAATCTTTCTGGAAGATCGAATAGCACAGCAGCGTAAGCGAACCGACGAGGCTCAACCACCAGAAGGCCTGCGGCACCACGACCCGCTTGCTTTTTTCTGTGGCATACCATTGCACGATGAAACGCGAGGTGAAAACGAGGTTGCCCACCCAACCGATGACTTTCACAACTGACCAATCAATGCCGAGGAATTTGCCGTCGTGCCAGACGAGGTTTGTGATGAAATCCATCCGCCCATTAAACCGGCGATGATCCGCACTGAAAAGCACCAAATTGAAAAGCTCCAAGCTTCAAGCGTCCAAGCTTCAGAAAAATTCCGAACATCAAACAACGCTGGTAGGGCGCGCCCTACCCACCCGCTGGGAATTTCATTGCCCCGGCTTCAAGTGCAACGTCTGCGTGGGAAACGCGAAATCAATTTTCTCGGCGTCAAACCGGCGTTTGATCGTCAAATTCATCTCCTGCATCTCCGCGAAATACGCTTTGGCATCCGTGCCATTCCAGACATGAGCCACGAAAATATTGAGACTAGAGTCGGTGAATTTATTGAAACTGATCAGCAAATCGCCCGTCTTTGGATTGGCGCGGAAAACTTCCTCCAGCAAAACGGTGGCGCGCTTCACCTGCTCCGCCGCCGTATCGTAAGGCAACCCAAAGTTCATTTCCGTGCGGATGGACGGGCGGCGAGAAAGGTTGGTGATGACCGCGTTGCCCATCATTTTATTAGGCACGGTCACTAGATAGCCGTCCACGCTGCGGATGCGCGTGCTGCGCAAACCGATGGTTTCTACCGCCCCGTCAACGCTCTCCACCTTCACGCGGTCGCCGACGTAAAACGGCTTGTCCAAAAACACCGCCACCGCGCCAAATAAATTCGCCACCGTATCTTGCGCGGCCAGCCCCAGCGCGAGGCCGCCCACGGATAAACCCGCGAGCAGCGACTTGATTTCCCACTGCAAATTTTCCGCCGTCAACATCGCCGCCGCGATGACGATGCAAATTTTCGCCGACTTGCTCAATAGCGGGATCAACTGGCTGGCAAAAACTTTATCCTGCGGCGAAACCACTTTTTCGCGCCAGAGGCCCAACAGCAAATCGACAATTTTCAGCGCGACGTAAGTGATGGAACACGCCACGACGATGATGAGCGCGTGCGACAAAAAAATCTGCGCGCTCGGCGGCCAATCAAAAATCCCCAGCCCGATGTGCAACAAAATCACGAACGCCACCACCTCCACCGGGCCGCGCACCAGTTCCAAAATCAAGTCGTCGTATTTCGTTTTCGTCCGCGCGGCGATGCGTTTGAGCCAATGGTTGGCGATGTAATTCAGCAGCCGCGCCACGCCGAACGCGAGCGCGATAAAGAGCAAGGATGCCGGGTATTTCCAAAGTGGCTGGCCGAAAAAAGTTTGGTGGATCAAGAAAGCTAGATGCTGGCTGGCAAATGACAGCACGGAAGCGGGTAAATGTTCTTTGCAAAAATCCGCCACCGCTTCCGCAGTGGTTGAATTTGCTGCGGGCATCGCTGGTTTCGAAAGTATTGAAACTGCGGCAGGCGGCGAATTCGTCGCCACCGTTTGCGCCCAGAGCGACCAGCCTACGCCGATAAACAGCACTGCCAGCCCCACTCGATAAAGCCATTGAAATCGCCAATTCATTCCGAAAAGTAGAAACCACCGCTGCGACATTGGCAAGTCCGCCGCCGTCAGGATTTTTACGATTAGGTAGTGGCGCGGCGCGGCGCCGCGTCAGGCGACGGCAGCGGGTGGACGAAGCGGGTGTCCAACCAACTTCGTTCCGGCGGCTTTACCGCCGGGGACAGCGCTGCGCACTGTCCCGACCATTTCACATTTGGCCATTCCTCCCTTTGATTTTGTCTGGTGATTCGCGCTCCGTCCGGCAAAATTATCTGAATCGGCGCCATGAACAACCACATCGTCAAACCCGGATCTTTGCTGCGGAAAACGTTTCCGCTGCTAAAAAAAATGCGGCACGGAGCTAAAAAGTTTTATGACCGAACCGGCGAACGCTTTATCGTCAGTGGCGGAAAAATTCGATTCATGGACGCCGATCTGGAGTTTCCTGAAAACGTCGCGCTGACCTACACCACGCCGCTGTTTTGGAGCGGCCCGGAGGCCTACGAAGCGCCGACCAGCCGCGCCATCGCGCTGCTCGCCAGCCGCTCAAAAGTTTTTCTCGATATTGGCTCGAACATCGGCATCTATGCGGTTTATGTGGGCGTGAAGTTTCCGGAGGTGAAGACGCTTGCCTTTGAACCGGTGCCGGTCATTTGGGGGAAAAACTGCGCCTTCCATCGGGCGAATAAACTTTCCGAAAAAATTGTCCAGAACCTCGCCTTGAGCGACCGCGACGGCGCGCAGAAAATATTTTTACCCGTCGGCACGAATTGCGTCGAGGAGGAACAGACCGCCACGTTGAACGACAACTCGTGGCAGGCGCACGCGGCAAAAGTCGATGCGATTGAAATCCAGTGTCTGACGCTCGACACCTTTGTGGCACAGACCGAGTTACCGCCCGGCCCGTGCAGCGTGAAAATTGATGTGGAAGGTTTTGAGGCCGGCGTGTTGCGCGGCGGGAAAAAATTCTTCAACACGCGCCGGCCGTGGATGGTGTGTGAATTACTCCCGTGCGAGGAATTTGATGCGGCCACGCGGACATTGCGCAACAATAACGGCCCGGCGCTCGCGGTCATCGAGGAGCTGAACTACGCGGCCTTCGCCATCACCGCCGACGGTTTTTTTCGCATGAACACAGGAGATTTTTCACGTCCGCGCACGCTGAAAGATTTTCTGCTGGTGCCGAAAGAAAAAATTTCCGCCGACACGTCTTACCTCGCGCCGGAAAATGTCGGCGCGATTTTTTCGGCATGAAGGTTGCGTTGATAGCCACGGTCTTCAACGAGGAAGGCAACCTGCCGCGCTGGTGGCAGTGTTTGCAGGAGCAGACCGTGCGCCCTGACGAAATCGCCATCGTGGACGGCGGCTCGAAAGACCGGACGTGGGAAGTTTTGCAGGAACTCGCGCGGCAGTCATCCGTGCCGGTGAAGCTCGAGCAACGTCGCTGTAACATCGCCGGCGGTCGCAACCGAGCCATCCAACTTACGGACGCCGACATCGTGGCCGTCTCGGACGCCGGCAGTTTTCCTGAAAAAGAATGGTTCGCTGAAATCACGCGACCATTGATTGAAGATGAAAAATTAGACGTGACCGGTGGACTGAACATCGCCAACGACGTGACGCCGTTTCAAAAATTTCTCGCACAGCTTGAGCCGCGAACCGACACGGGCGTTTCCAGCAACGGCATTCATCCGTCGTCGCGCAACACGGCGTTCCGTCGGCGTGCGTGGACAGATGTAGGTGGCTATCCCGAATGGCTCACACTCGCCGGTGAGGACGCGCTGTTCACGCACGAGCTGCACCAGATCGGGCGGAAATTTTTTTACAATCCCAAGGCCATCGTGCATTGGTCGGTGCGGGAAACGGCGGAAGCATATTTCAAGCTGCATTATCGCAATGCCTACGGCGCGGCGGAGGCAAAGTTGTTCTGGCCGTATTTTCGCCAGCGCCTCATCATTTCGCTGTGTCCGCCGCTGCTGCTGTTGTCGCGGCACCGCTTCCACCACCTGAAATATCGTTACTTGAAAAATTTTTCCAGCGCGCACGGCTGGGTGGCGGGAAAAATTTCTGGTCATCGTCCACCGCCGGGCTGGCGCCGGGTGGCGGGAATCCTATTAAGTCCCGAGGCGGCGAATCAACTCGCTGGCCAACAATGACCACCAAATCGCCATCTGCAAAAGTGCTGCTCGCCACTCCCGGCGCGTGGCATCTGCGGCAGACTGCCAAGGCATTTGAAGCGCGCGGTGCGCTGGCCGGCCTGTGGATTTCCGACAAAAACAGCACGGACATTTCCGCTGAAAAATTCCGGCGCTGCTCGCCATATCATCTGGCGATGAAGCCGTTTTACCAGTTCGCGCCGCAAATCTGGATTGAGCGCGCGGCTTATTTTAATTTTCCGTTCTGGCGCGGCTGGCTCAACCGTCAGCCGTGGCCCAAAGCCAATGTCATTCAGGCCACGATGGGTTTTGCCACGGAGCCGTTTGATCGCGCGGAAAAAACCGGG
>JANYFN010000023.1 GCA_025362675.1 Limisphaerales bacterium
ACCCATTGCGGGTCGAGATTTTTTTTGCCGAGCGGATTGTAGCCGGGCGGGCGCGGCTCGACCGGCACGAGATGCAAAACTTTTTCCAACCAGCGCGCCGTGCGTTCGTCATTGAGCGATTCGATGTGCGTGGGAAACACGCCGCCTTGAATTTGGAAATCGTAATCCAGCCGGTTCACGCCGGGATAGACGAGACCGATCATGTCCTGCGAACCGCTCGGCGTGGACTTGCCCTTGTTCTCCGCGTCGTAAAGCTCGCGCACCAATTCCGCCGGCGGGCGGTTGGGGAGTTTGCCTTTCCACAATTTCATCGCGATGGCGCGCGTGCCGCTGGCGATGCCGGAACGATCCATCGGACGAAAGTTTGGTTCGATCTGCACCACCACCATCGAGCCAGGCGGTTTGGGGTTGTAGCACGAGACGAACGGCTGGTCAATCCAACCGCCCGCGAGCTGCAGGCGGTTGGGAATCGAGCCGAGAAATTTTTCGACGGGCGAAAGTTTCATGGAATTAAAAACGGAGCGCGGGTCTGTGACCCGCAGCAACACCGATCTCTACTGACGCGCTGCGGCTCATCGGGCCACGCTCCGAACATCATCCGATGCCGATGCGCTTGCCGGCTTTTTTGGCGTTGTACTGCTCTTTGATCCACTTGTAGGTGACAGCGAGCCCTTTATCGAGCGTGGTGTTCGGCTCCCACTTGAGGACTTGCTTGATGAAGGTGTTGTCGGAGTTGCGGCCGGCCACGCCCTGCGGCGCATTGAGGTTGTAACTGCGTTTCATTTTCACGCTCGCGATTTTTTCCACCTTGCTGACGAGGGTGTTGATGGACACCAGTTCGCTCGAGCCTAGGTTGATCGGTGTGGCGATGAGTTCGTCGCAATGCGTGATCATGTCAATGCCCTTCACGCAGTCGTCAATATACATGAAGCTGCGCGTCTGCTCGCCGTTGCCCCAGATGTTGATGCTCAGATCCTTTTTATCAATCCCCTCGATGACTTTGCGACACATCGCGGCTGGGGCTTTCTCGCGGCCGCCGTCCCAGGTGCCGTTCGGGCCATAGACGTTGTGGAAGCGCGCGATGAACGTCTTCATGCCGCGTTCGTGCCAGTATTCCTCACAGAACATTTCGGAAATCAATTTCTCCCAACCATAGCCGCGCTCGGCCATCGCGGGATACGCGTCAGTTTCTTTCAAAGCGCGCACCTTCGGATCTTTTTGCAGCAGCGTGTTGTAAGCGCAGGCCGATGATGAAAAGAAGTAACGCCGCGCACCAGCGCGATACGCCGCTTCAACCATATGCGTATTCACCAAAATGGAGCGCAAGCATTCGACGCGGAAGCGTTCGATAAAACCCATGCCGCCCATGTCCGCCGCGAGATTGTAAACTTCCACGGCACCCTCGCAAACGCGCTTGCAGTTATCCTCGATACTCACGTCGAGGCAAATATTTTCCACGCCGGGAACGTGCAGATACCACTCATAAAGCGGCTTCTTATCCACCGCCCGGATGTTGATAAAACCTTTTTTCTTGAAGTGCAACGCCAGATTACCGCCGATAAATCCGCCCGCACCAGTGATGACGATCAAGTCATCCTTTTTCAGTGGCGCCTCTTTTTCTACAACACGTTTGGTATGTTCCATATATATTTTAGTTTTCGCGGACAGCTCATCGGCTGTCATCCTTAGTTCGACATAATTCTAGCTTGCCTTTAGCGTTTGGGAATGCCCACTTTTGACCAACACATATCTATCTTTGACCTAAAATGAAAAAAAATGCAAATCCTACCCCCGACTTTTTTTCCGCTCAAGTTTCCTCCGCGCGCCGTTTTTACCTGAATCTACAGCCGCCAGCAGGAACAGCATTCTCAGTCGTCTGCGGCGGCGTGGAGCAATGCGCCCCGGACTACGAAATCCACCGCGAGACCTTTCCATTTTACTCCATTGAATATGTCGCTCACGGCGAAGGTCAATTGAAACTAGGCCGCGTCACCCATGACCTCAAACCAGGAACCGTTTTTGCCTACGGTCCCGGAATCCGGCAACACATCACCTCCAGCAAACAGAAGCCCTTGGTGAAATACTTCGTGGACTTTGCAGGAACCAAGTCGAATCAATGGCTTCGGCGTAATGGTCTGACCCCGGGAAAAGTTTCCCAAGTCTTTCCCGCCAACGAAATCGAACCGCTTTTTGAAGAACTCATCCGCAACGGCCAGCGCCCTTCCAAGTATGCGCCCGAGTTGTGCCGGCAACTTCTGAGCTGCCTCGGGCTGAAACTTCTGGAAGCGCGCGCGCCGTTGAAAAGCACCGACTCACTGGCTTTTGCCAATTACCAAACGTGTCGGCAGTATATTCACGAGCACTACCTTCGGCTCAAGACGCTCGAGCAGATCGGCCAGGAATGCCACGTCGGCACCGCCTATCTCTGCCGTTTATTCCGCCGCTACGACCATCAATCTCCCTACCTATTATTGACGCGGTTGAAAATGAACACCGCCGCTGAACAGCTACAACAAGCCGGTGCCCTCGTAAAAAATGTTGCTTCCGATCTGGGCTTTACGAATCCATTTCATTTTTCACGCGTCTTTAAATCCGTTTTCTCCGTCTCGCCAAAAACCTTTCGCAGCCTGCGCTGACTACACGGAACGAAGCATTTTCGGATTTGCCCAAGCATGAAATTTCAGGCAGTGTCCATATATTCAGATGGCATCGCCGCCAAAAAAAAATCAAGATGTGATTGCGCTGATCCTCGCCATTGTCACGGCAATCCTAGCCGTTGCGGCGGCGATCGCGGCTTTTGATTCGGAGAAATTGGATCAAATTCTCATTGCCCTTGCCGCAGTCGCAACTCTGGCGGCCGCGTGCCGGCAATTGCCACTGCAAAATATTCTGCTCGCTTCCGGATTCACTGCGCTCATTGGGTCGGTGGCTCACGGCTTGAGCGCAAACCCGGATCTGGCGATGCCTTTTGGCCTGCTCACTTTCAACCCGAACGCGGGCGCAAAAATTTTCAACGCCGTGCCTTGGACTGTTCCGCTGATCTGGATTATCGCGCTGTTTAATTCTCGCGGCGTGGCCCGGCTCATCCTGCGGCCATGGCGCAAACAAAAAAATTACGGCTACATCTTGATCGGACTGACGGCGTTTATCATCGTCATTTTTGATTTGGCGCTGGAGCCATTCGCCGCGCACGTCAAACATTACTGGCTTTGGCATCCCACCAAATTTCCCTGGAGTTGGCACGGCGCGTCCCCGCTGAATTTTCTCGGCTGGTTTTGTGTCACCCTCCTAATCCTCGCTTTTGCCACGCCCTCGCTGATCAAAAAACAACCGGGCAATTCGGGCGCGACGGAGCTTTTTTCCGCAGCATTGTGGTTCGGTTCGGTTCTGCTTTTCGCCGTGAGCGCGGCCGCAGCCGGCTTGTGGTCAGCGGTTATTCTTGATGCGTTAACGGCAATTTTACTAGCCGCGTTTTGCTGGCGCGGCTCGCGGTGGTAGGTCAGGCTTTTCGCGATACCTTCAATTTCGCCACGCGCGTTCCATCCATCGCTTCGACGCGCAATTCAAATTTTCCAAAGGTCGTCACCTCACCCAAGCGCGGGAAACCGCCCAGTTTTTCCGTCACCCAACCACTCGCTGTCGTCGTGTTGTCATCATGCGGGACGACGCCAATAATTTTTTCCAAATCATGCAACGCGAGCGTGCCCGCCACTTCCCAAACGTCATCGGTCTTGCGCACAAACTGCGTCGCTTCAGCATCAAATTCATCCTGAATCTGGCCCACGACCGCCTCGATGACATTTTCCAAAGTGACGACGCCGACCGTGCCGCCAAATTCATCCACCACGACGGCAAAATGTAATTTCCGATCCAGCAACCGGCGCAACAGCTTGTCGAGCGTGGCGGTTTCTGGAACATAAATAATTTTGCGGACGTGGCTCGCCAGATCCCCCGCCAGCCGCGTGTGATCATCGTGCAACGCCGGATAAACATCTTTAATATGAACTACCCCGAGCATCCGATCCAAATCACCAGCCACACAAATCGGAAAGCGCGAGTAGCGCGATTTTTCGGCAACTTCGATGCACTCGGCCAACGTCGCGGTGGAATCAAAAAAAGAAATTTCATTTCGCGGACGCATCACCTCCCGCGCCGTGCGATGCCGTAGATCCAGCGCGTTCAAAATTAAATCGCGTCGATCCGAGGAACCTTGCGCCGACGCGAGCACGAACCGAATTTCCTCCTCAGAATGGCTTTCATTAGCATCGCCATGGTCAAAACCGAGCCAGTGCATGACGATTTGCGACGACCGATGCAGCACCCAGATAAACGGATACGAGATGCGATAAAACCAGTTCAGCGGCGTGGCCACCCACAGTGCCGTCTGGAGCGTGCGACGGATGGCGATGGCTTTCGGCACGAGTTCACCCGCGATGATGAGCAGATAACAATTAACCAAAAACCCGAGCGCGATGGCGATGGTGCGCTGCGTTTTTTCATTGTGAATTCGGATGTGGGGGAAGATCGGATCAAGCAATTCGCGAAAGACCGGTTCCACCAAAACACCCAATGCCATGCTGGCGATCGTGATACCGAACTGGGTCGCACCGATGTAGGAATCAATGTGCTCAACGATATGCTGCGCACGTTTGGCGCGACGATTACCACGCTCCGCGAGGGAAGCAAGTTGGCTCTCGCGGATGCGAACGAGGGCCAGTTCGGCACCGACAAAAAACGCGTTGAATAACACTAGCAGTCCAACGCCGAGAAGTTTCAAGCCGATACTTGTGAGCTCGTCGAAATTCACAATTTCACCTCACCAAACATCAGTTTCAAAATATCTTCCAATGATACGATGCCGGCCTCCTGACGATCCGGCGTCAAGACGATTGCCAGCCGCTGACCGGCGCGCTGCATGCGGCGCAAGGCTATTTCCAAACGCGTATCCGCCTCTAAAAAAACGGCCGGGGCCACGAACTCAGCCACCGTTTTATTTCCTTCCAGATTCTCGATGAACAGCAACGCCGTCACGTCCAGCATGCCGGCGATGCGCCGTTTGCCATCGCGGATTTCCCAGACCGGCAGGCGCGAGAGATTCTTTTCGCGGGCCAAGCTGAGCGCGTCGCGCAAGGTCTTTTGTGCTTCGATGCAAACCGTTTTATTCAGCGGCACCGAAATCTGTTCCACTTTGAAATGCTGTAAATCGAGCACCCGATTTACCATCGCGTGTTCTTCGTCCGTCAGTGCCTGCGCGGCCTCGGCCATCACTGCTCGTAACTCTTCGCGATTACCAAACAGCCGGCCGGTAAATGACCGCGCGCCGGTCCAACGCAGCGCGAGATTGGAAACGCCTTCCGCCACCGTCACGAACGGGCGGAGTAACAGATAGACGATCCGGAAAACTCTCGCCGTCCGCAGACAAAGCCGATTGGGATAGGTGCGGAATAACATTTTCGGCAGCAAATCAAAAAAAGAGTAAAACAGGAAAACGATCGCGGCAAAGATGGCGGTGATCAAAATGAGTTGCCCGGAAAAAAGCGCGTGCAATTTGGCGATAGACCAGCCGAGGAAAATAAAATTCACGAGCGTGTTGCCGACCAGGATGGTCCACAAAAACTCCTCCGGTTTTTCAAGAAAACGGTTGAGCACTTGCGCGGAAACACTCCCGTTCCGCGCCATCCGTCGCACCCGCAGCCGGTTGAGCGCGAACACGCCCGCCTCCATGCCCGAAAGTAGAAACGACAATAGCAGACACAGCCCCAGCGCAAACCAAATGAGGAGATCGTTTGTCATTTGTTATTTTGTCTGCTGGACCAAAAGTTCGCGCACGCGCCGCTCGTCCGCTGAATTGGCTGTCAGTTTCAATCCTGAAAACGTGGCGGTTTCGCCCGCTTGCGGAACGACGCCGAGCACGTGAGTCAGCAGCCCGCCCATCGTTTCCACTTCAGCGACTTGCGGGAGCGCGGGGAATTCGCGACGAAAATCGTCCAGTCGCATCGAGCCATTCACGCGCCATTTGCCGTAAGAAATTTTTTCCATCACAAAGCCCTGCGGCTCGGCGACGCCTTGCATTTTGCCGATGATGCCACCGAGAATATCCTCCATGGTGACGATGCCAGCGGTCGCGCCAAATTCATCCAACACAATGGCCACGCCGCGTTGCTGCTTTTGGAGCGCGCGGAACAGCAGCAGCAGATTCATCGACTCAGGCACGAAGGACGGAAAATCCATGACTTCCCACAGATCAATTTCTGGATCGAGCAACAATGCGCGCGTGTTCAAAATGCCCACGATGGTGTCCGGCGTTTCATCAAATATCGGCAGGTGACGCAGCTTGAATTTTCTCGCAGCGGCGATCATCTCTTCCACCGTCGAGTCATCTGAAATTGCCGCCATGCTCGCGCGCGGACGCATCACATCGCGCGCCGTGCGGCGATCAAGGCTGATGATCTGCAAAATAATTTCGCGTTCCGATTCCTCGAGTGTGCCCTGTCGCCAGGCGAGTTCGAGCAGTTCCTGATATTCCGCCTCAGTCACAGCGGCCGGCGGCGCGGCTTTGGCGGCAGCTTGTTTGAGAATGGCGGCGTTGGTCCACTGCGCCGCACGATAGAGCGGTTTGGTAAGTTTGCGAAAACCCAGCAGCGGCCACGCGACGCGCAAAGCCCAACGTTCGGGCTGCCGCACGGCCAGCGTTTTGGGCAAAACTTCGCCGACCAGCAGCACCACCACTGCCAGCACCAGCATCGTCAGTGCCCAACCCCATTGCGCGTTCAGAACCATCCGCAAGGCGGCGGCGAGAATCGCAGCATTGGCGAAGGTGTTACCGAGCACCAGCGTCGCCAGCAAATCATGTGGTCGCTCGAGCAACGCGGCAACGATTCCACCGGCCCTGGAATTTTTTTCCACGAGCTGTTTCACCTGCCATTGGCTCAAGGAAAACAGAGCCGTTTCCGCCAGCGCAAAGAAAAAACTCGCGCCCGCGAATATCAGAATCGCCAGTCCCATCGCCATTTCCATCCATGGAGTGTGATTGAAAAGCGCGAGGGAAAAAAGGAGAAAGCGTCAGCGGACGAGACGGCGAATGCAGGCGGCCAAGGCCTGCGGCCAGCGCGGATTCATGCAGGGGCGCTCCAATACAATGTAGAAAATAACCCCGATTATGAAGGCAAACGGCAGCCCCGCCGAGGCGACGGCGCCGCACGCATGAAAAACTGTTTGCCCACCGCGGACCAGATGCCCGGCGGTGAATGACAGCAAGGGATAGTGAATTAAATAAATTGAATAGCACATCCCACCCAGCACAGTGAGCCAAGAAATCTGTAGAGTTTTTTTTACCCAGCCGCCGCGTAAGGCTGCCAGAAACAGCAGCGCGATGAGCCAGGGAAAGACGAGAAAGAAATAGTCTTTGTCCGGCCAAAACATCAGCGCAAATAGGCTGGCGAGGCCAAGTCCATCGAAGATTCGCGGCGTCCCCCACCCTGCTCCGGCACGCGTCAGATGTAGGTCGGCCAGCAACATGCCCATTAAAAAAAATGCGCCAAAAAACAGACACGTCCAATGCGCCCAAGGCATGAACCGGCCGGCAAACGGCAGGCTGCCAATGAGGGCGATAAATAACAATCGCCGCGCCACCACGGGCAATTTGAACAGTTGCGCCAACAGCGGTGCCAGCAGATAAAATTGAATTTCGATTTCCAACGTCCACGTCACGCCATTCAGCAGTGGCGATTGTCCGCGCACCAAATCGTGGAGGTAAAACAGTCGCAGAAAAAAATCTTGGAAAAACCGGGGATTGGACGCGTCCGGTTCGCGCAAGGCGACGGCGGCGACAAAAAAAACGACCAACGCGACAACGTAAGGCGGCTCCAGTCGCGTGACGCGGCGCAGGTAATAGCCTCCGACATTGACCGGCTTGCCAGCGGTGAGATGTTGCGCCGCGAAGGGCAACGCGAGGATAAACCCGCTGATGACGAAAAAAAGTTCCACGCCGCGATGGCCTTGCTGAAAGGGTTGCCACAGAAAATCCAGCGACGAAGTTTGCAGTTGGATGCCGGGAACATTGGTGGCGGCGTAAATGACGTGGAAAAAGAGCACGCCAAAAATCGCGAGGAAACGCAATCCGTCCACTTCCGGCAAATACCGATGGTCGCTCGAAGTGACGCGCCGGAGCCGCAAAATATTCCAGCCGGCATGTTCCGAAGTTTTCACGCTAGAGAATGATGATTCAGTTTTTCAACAATGTTCTCAAGCGAATCATGCGAAGTTAACTCAAGCCATTCGCAATTTCCGTGGCGGCGAAACCAAGTCATTTGCCGTTTGGCAAACTGGCGCGTTTTGATTTTCACCAGCTCAATCGCCTCCGCCAAGTCATGTTCGCCCGCGAGATGTTCGACGACTTGACGATAGCCGATGGCTTGCAGCGCGAATTTATTTTCGGCGAGGCCGTGTTTCAAGAGTTCGCGCGTCTCCGCCACGAGACCACGTGCAAACATTTCATCGACGCGGAGATTGATGCGAGCGTGTAAATCGGCGGCGGGACGGGTGAGACAAAAAATTCGTGATTCATGATTCGTGATTTGGGCGGGCGATTTCCACTCGGCGCGTTGTTCGGAAAATCTCTTGCCGGTCAGCCGGATAACTTCCACGGCGCGGATGACGCGGCGCGGATTTTGCCGATCAATTTTCTCATACGCAACTGGATCGCGCTCGCGCAATTCGTGGAGCAACGATTCGAATGGAATGGTTTCCAGTTCGGCGCGAAGCTTCTCATCCGCCGGTGGGGCTTCGCCCAGACCTTCCAGAAAGGCTTTAAAATAAAGGCCGGTGCCGCCGCAAAAAATCGGCGTTCGACCGTGCGCTTGAATTTCTGCAATGGCATTTTGCGCGTGTCGGATAAATTGCGCGGCGTCGAACGCTTCGTGTAAATTGCAAATGTCCACGAGGTGATGCGGCACGCGGGCGCGCTCGGAAGCGGAAGGTTTGGCGGTGCCGATGTCTAGCCCGCGATAAACTTGCATGGAATCTACCGAAATAATTTCACCGCCGATTTGTTCCGCGAGCGCCAGCGCGACGGCGGATTTGCCCACGGCCGTTGGGCCGGCGATGAACACGGGCGATTTCATTTTTTGACCGGCGAGCGTGAAAGCCAAAACCATAAAGCGGCACCAATCGCAAAAATTCCGATGCTCACCACCTGCGCGGAAGTGAGCCCGCTGTGGATGTGGTCCGCCGGATAGTCGCCGCGAAAATGTTCGGCGATGGAGCGAAAAATCGCGTAGCCCATGAGATAGGCGGCGAAGATATGACCGTCGAATTTTTTGTGGCGAAACCACCACGCCAGCGAGAGATACAAAATAAAATTCAATAGTGAGTCGTAGATTTGCGTAGGGTGAACGGCGGCGCCATGCGTTTCGTGGTCGCTGGGAAAATGAATCGCCCACGGCAGATCGCATTGGTAGCCGTAGCAGCAACCATTCATCAAACAGCCGATCCGACCAAAGACACTGCCGAGCGCGATGCTGGGCGCGAGCACATCGGCAATTTTCCAGAGCGGCAATTTCTTCCAAGTGAGATAGGCAATTCCCGCGAGACTGGCACCGATGAGTCCACCGTAAAAAACCAGTCCGCCATGTTGCACCATGAAGATTTCCGAACGCGGCTGATCAGCGAATTCCTGCTTCCAGTAAGTCGTCACATAAACGAATCGGGCACCGACGATGCTGCCGAGCATCAGCCAGAGCGTCACGTCGGCAATGGCATCGCCAGAAATATTCACGCGGCGGGCGCGGCGGGTAGCGGTCCATAAGCCCGCGAAAAAGCCGAGCGCCATCATCACGCCATACCAGCGGACGGACAAGGAACCGAGATAAAAGGCAATCGGATGCACATCTGGAATTTAGCGAGGCGGCGAGAAAAATGAAATTTTAATCCTTAGCCAGATGGGACAATTCTGATCACCAGAGTGGACGAAACAAGTTTATCAATTGGTCGCCACACCCACGCGCTGGATTTTCGGCGTGAACGGCGGGAGCAGTTCTCGCGGCACGGTGGGCGGTGGCATCGGTGGCCATTGCGGGACGTGCAGGACAAGATCGCGCCACGATTGCCGTTCCGACGGCGACATTTTGGACCAACGATCGGCGCTCTGCAAAAATTCCGCCCGTTCCGCCGCCGTCATGCCTGCGAACTTCGCAAAATTTTTCACGCATTGGTGCCGCTGTTGCGGGGGCATCTGCTCAAATGATTGCAGGGTTTTCTCCATCTGCAGACGTTCGGCTTCGGAAAGCGTGCCAAGCGTCTGCGCTTTTTCCTCGGCGGTGAATTCAAAAAACTGGTTGAACTGCTCAGAAACTTTCGCCTGTTCGGGATTGATAGCGGCGGGGTTCGTGACCTCGACATGCGCGAAATAATGCAAGGTGCGGTCGTTCTCCAAGAGTTCCGTTTGCAAGGGTGGCGGTAATAAATCCCACTGGGCCAGACGTGATTTCACAATCTCACGCAGGTCGTCCGGCACTTGAGCCAGCCGTGCTTCACGCACGTCGGGAGCGCTGCGAAATAGCGGTGTGAGATACCAGCGCAGCTCGGTGGCCCGCAATCGCAATTCCCTTTCATCCGGTGCCAGCGCGAGGTATTCACTGACTTTGGCCTGGATGCGGGCGCGGGTTTCCGGCGGACGGCTAGCGAGCGAGCGATTGCGTTCGACAGCGGGCATGACGAGCAATTGCCGGAAAAAATTGACAGGCGATGGTGATTGCATCGGCGGCAACGGGGGAGAATTGGTGACGGAATTTTTTTGCCCCGGCAGCAACGGAAGATTTTGGGCGTGGATGGAAACAACCGCGAGGACGGCCAGACCAAAACATATTTGGCGCAAACGGCTCATTGCATCACGGCCAGAAGTTCGCCATCCGCGTGCGCCGATTGGCTCATGCGCTGGATGGCATCCAGATTTTCCAGCGCGTCCATGCTCGGCAGCGAATTAGCCCGGGTCACCATCGCCACGCTCTTCGCAATTTCTTGCCGATGCGAACTCGTTTCGTAATGTTGAATACTGAAGCCAATGAAAACCAAGAGCGCCGTCGCCACCGCGACGCGCGGGAAAAACGAACGCCAGTTCCACCGCTGAGGCGAACGGGCGGAAAGTTTTTCATCCCGTTCAATGGCGTTGAGGACACGAGCCGTAAAATTAGAAGGCACGGAGGCGTCGGGCATTTTTATCAACGCATCCGTCAGGCACGCCTCGTTCACCAGCTCGGGATTGGCAGATAGTTCCTCGCTCGTCGGTTGCCGCCGCCAAAGCGATTCACGCAGGTTTGAAGAATTGTTTTCCATCGCTTCAAATTCAAAACCGGCTTTGGCGCAAAGTTGCAAAAATATTTTGCGAATTTTTGCCCGAAAAACCGCCGCTTTCCTGACAAATTTAAAACCAAATAGGGGCAGCTTAAGCCAAAATATGGAAAGCACCTATCCCCCGTTATCGGTTTATGCTATTCACATGGCACATTTGATGAACATGACCGCTGCCCCAGCCAACGCCCGCGAACGCTTCAACCGCGCCGCCCGCTGCCTGCCCGTTGACCGTCCGCCCGTCTGGCTCATGCGCCAGGCCGGCCGCGCGTTGCCAGAATATCGCAAGCTCAAGGAGACTTATACCTTCGTCCAGCTCGTGCAGAATCCTGAACTCGCCGCCGAAGTGACGCTCCAGCCCGTGCGCCGATTTGGCTTCGATGCCGCGATTTTGTTCAGTGATATTCTGGTGATCCCCGAAGCGCTCGGCCAAACCTATCACTTCAAAGAGACCGGCGGCGTGCAGATGGATTTTGCGGTCACGACCAAAGCGGATATTGAAAAACTTTCTGTGGAACGCGTCGTCGAGCGCTTGAGCTATGTGGACAAAGCTTTGCGAATTTTGCGCCAAGAACTTGGCGATAACACGGCGCTGCTCGGCTTCACCGGTTCGCCGTGGACGCTCGCCACATTTATGATGGAAGGTGCGAGCGTGCCAAAATATAGCCGGGCGCTGGCGCTATTCCGCGAAGATCCGAAAACATATTTCGCGCTCGCGGAAAAATTGACCGCCGCCATCACCGCATATTTGCAGATGCAAATCGCCACCGGCGTGGATGCGGTGCAAATCTTCGACAGCCACGGTGGACATTTGGCCGCGACGGAATTTCAAGAAGCGAGCGGTCGTTGGACCGATCAAATCATTACCAATCTCGGCGGCAAAGTTCCCGTCATCAATTTCTCACTCGGCACTCATGGTAATTGGCCCGACCTCATCGCCAGCGGCGCGAATATTCTCGGCATCGACTGGCAAACCTCAATTGCCGAAGCGCGAAAAATCATTCCCGCCCACATCGCGATGCAGGGCAATTTATCGCCCATTCACATTGCCGAATCCACGCCGGAAGTCGTCGCGGCGGAAACAAAAAATATTCTCGAAGCCATGCGCGGTCGCCCCGGGCACATTTTCAATCTTGGCCACGGTTTGACGCCAGGTGCCAAGCTAGAAAACATCGCGGCTTTGGTGGACACTGTGAAAGCATTCAAATGAATCCATTGCCACCGAGATACAGAGAAAATCAATGCAAGGTTAGTCCATAAAAGAATTTCCAACTCTGTGCCTCTGTGCCTAAAATAATTTTGTGAAAACATTAAACGTAGATTTAGATTTGGTAAAAAAATACAACGTGGCCGGGCCTCGTTATACCAGCTATCCGCCCGCGACCAAATTCACCGATGCCGTGACTTGGGATCAGCTTTCTGAAAAAATTGAAAGCAACAATCAGACGCCGCGCGACCTTTCAGTTTATTTCCACATCCCGTTCTGCGAATCGCTCTGCTGGTTCTGCGGCTGCACGACGGTTATCACCACCAATCACGACAAGGGCAAAGACTACATTGATTATCTCGGCCGCGAAGTCGCCAAGCTCGCGCCGCGTCTGAACAAGGATCGCAAGGCGGTTCAACTTCATTTCGGCGGCGGCTCGCCGACGTTTTTGCGACCCGACGAAATCCGTCGTCTCGGCGAAATCATCCATAAACATTTCACCTTTTCGCCCGACATCGAAGCGAGCGTGGAAGTGGACCCGCGTCGGCTCACGCGCGAACATCTCGTCGCGTTGCGCGAAATCGGTTTCAATCGCGCCTCGATGGGCGTGCAGGATTTTAATCCCAAGGTGCAGGAAGCGATTCACCGCATTCAACCGCGCGAGATGACGCAGCAGGCGATGGATTGGATGCGCGAGCTCGGCTTTGGCTCGATCAATCTGGACTTAATTTACGGCCTGCCGTTTCAGACGCCCGCGTCGTTCACTGAAACGATTGAAACCGTTTTGGAAATGAAGCCCGACCGCCTCGCGGTATTCAGCTACGCGCATGTGCCGTGGATCAAACCCGCGCAAAAAATTCTCGAGGAAAAAATTCTGCCGACGCCCGAATCAAAGCTCGAAGTGCTGAAGCTCGTGATCGAAAAACTCACGGCGGACGACCAATACGTTTACATCGGTATGGATCATTTTGCGAAGCCGACGGACGAGCTCACCATCGCCCAGCGGAACAAAAATCTGCAACGGAATTTCCAAGGCTACAGCACGCGCGCCGGCTCGGATATTTACGCGTTCGGCATGAGTGCCGTTTCACAAACACCCGATGTCTATTGGCAAAACGAGAAAGAATTACCGAAGTATCAAACCGCCGTGGACGCTGGCAATGTGCCGTTGCATAAGGCCTACATCGTGAGCGAAGAGGACAAGATCCGCCGCGAAACGATCATGCGGACGATGTGCGATCTCTCACTCGATTTCGCTTCCATGAGTGCGAAACTCGGCATCAACTTCCAACAACATTTTGAAAAAGAACTCGCCGCGCTCACGCCCTTCATCGCCGACGGCTTGGTGAAAAAAACGTCTGCCGGTCTCGAAGTCACGAACTCCGGTCGGCTGTTCATCCGCAACATCGCGATGTGTTTTGACAACACGCTCGGCGCAGCGAATGAGCGCAGGCACTCCAAGACGATTTAGGTTTGATCAATTCGTTTCCGAAATTCTGAGCACGCCTTCGCAATGTCCGGCGCGTTGAGAATGGCAGAGACGACACAAATTCTCTTGGCCCCGGCGGCCAGCACCGCGTCCAGTGTTTGTAAATTCACGCCGCCAATCGCGAACCACGGGATCGTCACATTCGCCTCTGCCCAGCGGACGTATTCCAGCGTCACGGGCTTCGCCGTTGGCTTGGTGCCGGTGGCGAAGACCGGGCCGATGGCGATGTAATCCGGCCCGGCGGCGAGGGCGCGAACAGCTTGGTCGGGCGCGTGCGTGGACAGGCCAATTTTGAATTTTGAATTTTTAGTTTTGAGTTCGGAAACATGTTTGAATCCAGCGTCAAAAAAATCTTCCTGGCCGAGATGGCAAACTTCTGCGCCCAGTTCCCGCGCAATTTCCAGATGATCGTTGATGACCAAGGGGATTTTCGCGCGCCGCGTGACGGGCAAAATCTTTTCTGCCATGCGCCGGACTTCGTCGGGTGAGGAATTTTTCGCGCGCAGTTGAATGATGTCACTGCCGCCATCGCAGAGTTGTTGCGCGACGGATTCAGGCGTCCGGCTATGCAGATAGGCCGTGTCCACGAAGGTGTAAAGTTTGCAGTCTGCGAGCGGTTTCACCAAAACAATTTAACCGCGAACCACGCAAAATACACGAAACAAAAATGGCGTCAGAAAAAATTTCTGACGCCATCCTGAAAGTTTTGGCGCAACTCAATCCGCCGCCGTCAAACTCATGTCGCGGGTGAAATACAAAATCCGACCGCAGTTTGAGCAGGTCACAATCTCGCCTTGCGCACGACAACTGGTCAATGTTTGCGCAGTGAGTTTCATGTGACAGCCGCCGCAGGAACTGTGATCCACGCCGACAACGACATTCTCGCCCTTGCTCTTGAAAATCCGTTCGTAACGGTTGCGCGTGGATTCATCAATGCTCTCGGCCAGCGCGACCCGACCGGCGGTCAGTTCGGCCAGTTCTTTTTTGAAATTCACTTCGCGGGCGTCGAGCAAACCGATCTCGTCTTCCACGCGTTTTTTCGCCGCCGCGGCCTCGGCGGTTGCGCGAATGACTTCTTTTTGCGCCACTTCCGCCTGTTCCATCAAAACGATCTCGGCGTCCTCGATTTTGAAAATAACTTCCTTGGCCATTTCAATTTCGTGAGCGAGCGCTTTGTATTCCTCGTTCTTGCGCGTCTGCAATTGTTGATTGGCGTATTTTTCGATCTGCGATTTTTTGGCTTCGATTTCGAGGTCGCGTTGTTTGCGCTCGGATTCGATGTGGCGGACGCGCAGCTTGGCGGCTTCGAGCGAGCTTTGCGTGGCCTTGGCTTTGATCAGCAAACCGTCGCGTTCGGGCGCGATATGGGCTAGTTCCTGAGTGACGCGGAGAATTTTCCGGTCGCGTTCCTGCAAAATAAGCAGCTTTTGAATGATTTCCTGCATTAGATGCAGAAATTAGCGAGCGTTCGCCAGCAAGTCAATGCAACGTGAACAGTTTCAAATTGCAAGTTGAAGCTTGAAAGTTTTTGGCGTTCAAATTTCTAAACTTGCAACCTTCAACCTTCAACCCGAAACTGACTTTATGCGTTTCATCGGCAATATCATCGAAAAAATGCAGCGGCATCCCAAGCGCGTGGTCTTCCCGGAAGGCGACGAGCCGCGTGTCCTGCAAGCGGCGCGGCAGTTTCAGGCGTTGCGCCTCGGCGTGCCAATTTTGCTCGGCGACTCCGGAAAAATTCACGCGGTGGCGAAGGATTTGAACGTGCCGCTCGACAATATTCGCATCATCAATCCCGCCGCCAGCGAGGATTTGGAAAATTTTGCCAACCGCCTTTATCGCATCCGCCGCGAGAAAGGTTTGCGCCAGACCGAGGCGCGCGAAGCAATGATGCAGCCGAATTTTTACGGCGCGATGATGCTCGCGATGCATCAGGCCGATGGTCTGGTCTCCGGCGTGTCGCACATCACCGGCAGCGTGCTGCGGCCATTATTTCAAATCGTCCGCGCCGCGCCCGACATCGCGGCGGTCTCCAGCTGCATGGTCACGGAAGTGGAAGATACGCGCCTCGGCGAAAAAGGTGTTTTGTTCATGGCGGATTGCGGCGTGATTCCCGAACCGACCGTGGATCAACTTGCGGACATCGCCGTTTCTACCGCTCGACTCGCGCGGCATCTGCTCGGCGTGCGGGCGCGCGTGGCGATGCTTTCGTTTTCCACCAAAGGCAGTAGCGCGGCTCATCCCTCGATCGGCAAAGTGCAAGCGGCCACCGCCCAGGCACGCCGCAAAGCGTCGTTGCTGAATATCGAAGCGGATTTCGACGGCGAATTGCAAGTGGACGCCGCGCTCGTTCCCGAAATCGCCACGCGCAAATTACACGACAGTCAAGTGGCCGGACGCGCCAACGTGCTGGTTTTCCCAGATCTGAATTCCGGTAACATCGCCAGCAAACTCATCGGCTTGATTGGTCGCGCCAATTCTTACGGCCAGATTTTGCTCGGCCTCAACCGGCCGGCGGCTGATTGTTCGCGCGGCTCGACGGCGCACGACATTCTCGGCGTCGCCGCGATTGTCGGTGTGCAATCCACTGGTTACCAAAAACTGTATCCGGGCGCGGACAAACAGTTGCCGGGCGAGTAAATGAATACTACTACTCCGCGCGTTTTCATCGCCGCCACGCGCCAGAACGACGGCAAAACCACCACCTCGCTCGGCCTCATCGCGGCGTTGCAGAAAAAGTTTCCGCGCATCGGCTACATTAAGCCCGTCGGCCAGCGCTTCGTGGAAATCGAGGAGCAAAAAATTGACGAGGATTCCGTGCTGATGGATTCCGTCTATCGCTTAAATTGTCCGCTGGTGGACATGAGTCCCATCGCCGTGGAACCGGCGTTCACCCGCAAATATCTCACTCATGCGAACAATGAGGTGCTCGTCAAAAAAATCCAAGATTCCTTTGATCGTGTCGCGTGGGAAAAAGATTTTGTTTTGTGCGAAGGCAGCGGTCACGCGGGCGTCGGCTCCGTTTTTGATTTATCCAACGCGCAAGTGGCCAAGATTCTCGGCGCGAAAGTCATCATTGTTTCCCAAGGCGGCATCGGCAAACCGATTGATGAAGTCGCGCTGAACCAAGCCTTATTCCAGCGTGAAGGGGTCGAAATTATTGGCGTCATCATCAACAAAGTTAAGGAAGATAAAATTCCTGAAATTACCCGGTTCGTCCGCAGCGGACTCAAACGGAAAGGACTCGAATTGCTGGGTGTGTTGCCGCACCAGGAAATTTTGTCGCAGCCAACCGTCGGCCTGATCGCCGAGGAACTCCGCGCTGAAATTTTGAATTCGCCAATGACCTTGAACACGCTGGTGGACGATGTCGTCGTCGGCGCGATGGGCGCGCAGAATGCCATGCAGTATTTCAAGCGCGGCGTGCTGCTCATCACGCCCGGCGACCGCGAAGATATATTGCTTGCGGTCGGCGCAATGACCACGCCAGGTAACCCGGAGAACATGGCCGGCATCGTCCTCACCGGAGGCCTGCGGCCCAGCGAGAGCGTGATGAAAGCCTTGAAAACCATGCCGATTCCCGTGCTGCTCGCCCAGGCGGATAGTTATCAAATCGCCTCGCGCGTCCACGACACCATCGTCAAGACGCGCCCCGCCGATTCGGAAAAAATTTCACTGATCCGCGAGATCATCGCGAAGCACATCAATGTGAAAAAAATAATCGAGTCGCTGTGAGAGTTTTTAGTTTTGAATTTTTAATTTTAAGTTGCAGCCTCTCGTTGTCATGAAGCCCAGCATCGTTCAAGATAAAAGTTATGCGTTCGCGCTGCGAGCCATTGCGCTGGCAAAGTGGTTGAAGGAACAAAAGGAATTTGAAATCGCGCGACAAATTCTACGTTCAGGAACGTCCATCGGTTCGAATGTTGAGCAAGCCTTGGCTGGCGTCAGCCGCGCAGACTTTATTGCCAAAATGTCAATTGCTTCCAAAGAAGCGCGTGAAACTCATTACTGGTTGCGACTGTTGCGCGATTCAAAAACCGTGCCCGAAACCCGAATTGCTCCGCTAGAAATCAAAAGTCTGGAATTGATTCGTATCCTTACCGCCATTGTCAAAACATCCCAAACCAGCGTGGCCAAATCAAAATTAAAAACTAAAAACTAAAAATTTTATGCTGCCACTAAACTTATTTCTAAAAACTTTGCCCACGTATCAACCGGGCCGCCCGATTGAAGAAGTCGCGCGCGAACTCGGCTTGCCCGCTGCGAGCATCATCAAAGTCGCGTCGAACGAAAACCCGTTCGGCCCCTCGCCGCTCGCGCAAGCCGAGCTACAAAAAGCCATTGCCGGTGTGAATCTTTATCCCGATGGCAACGCGTTTTATCTCAAACAAAAACTCGCGGCCAAGCTCGGCGTGGAAACGGCGAACTTGGTTTTAGGCAATGGTTCCAATGAAATCATCGAGTTTGTTTCGCACGCGCTGCTCACGCCGGATACGAACATCGTCGTCTCACAATTCTGTTTCGCGATTTATCCCATCGTCGCGAAAATGTTTGGCGCGGAAGTCATCACGGTGCCGGCGAAAAATCACGGACACGATTTGCCCGCGATGCTCAAGGCCATCACGCCGAAGACGCGCATCGTGTTCGTGGCCAATCCGAACAACCCGACTGGCACGCTGGCGACGCG
>JANYFN010000027.1 GCA_025362675.1 Limisphaerales bacterium
CGCGACAAGGCCGACAACTGCGTCATCATCTGCTCCATCGAGAACTTCGATCCCATGGGCGTCCACACCGGCGACAGCATCACCGTCGCGCCCATCCAGACGCTGACCGACAAGGAATTTCAGATCATGCGCGATCAAAGCTTCGCCGTGATCCGCGCCGTGGGCGTTGAGACCGGCGGCTCGAACATTCAGTTCGGCGTCAGCCCCGACAATGGCCGCATGGTCATCATCGAGATGAACCCGCGCGTCAGCCGCAGCTCCGCGCGGGTTCATCTCAATGATGACCATGCGGCCATTGTCGGGGCTGACGCCGAACTGGATGTTCGAGCCGCCGGTCTCGACGCCCACGGCGCGGATGACGGCGAAGCTCTGGTCGCGCATGATCTGGAATTCCTTGTCGGTCAGCGTCTGGATGGGCGCGACGGTGATGCTGTCGCCGGTGTGGACGCCCATGGGATCGAAGTTCTCGATGGAGCAGATGATGACGCAGTTGTCGGCCTTGTCGCGCATGACTTCCATCTCATATTCTTTCCAACCGAGGAGGGATTCTTCGATGAGAATTTCGTTCACGGGCGAAAGCTCGATGCCGTTTTTGGCGATGGCTTCAAACTCTTCCTGGTTGTAACCGATGCCGCCGCCGGTGCCGCCGAGCGTGAACGCGGGCCGGATGATGAGCGGAAACTTGCCGATCTTCTTCGCGACGTCGCGGGCTTCGTCCAGGTTATGCGCGACGCCGGAAATGGGAACGTCGAGACCGATTTTCAACATCAATTCCTTGAACGTGAAACGGTCTTCGCCTTTGTTGATCGCGTCGGGTTTCGCGCCGATCATTTCCACGTCGTGACGAACGAGCGCGCCGTTTTTGTGCAATGACATCGCGGTGTTCAACGCGGTCTGTCCGCCGAGGGTGGGGAGCAGGACGAGTTTACCAGTCGCGCCGAGACGTTTCATTTCCTCCCTCTCGCGGATGATGATTTTCTCCACGCATTCGGGCGTGATGGGTTCGATGTAGGTGCGGTCGGCGAACTCCGGATCGGTCATGATGGTGGCCGGGTTGGAGTTGATGAGGATGACGCGGTAGCCTTCCTCGCGGAGGGCTTTGCACGCCTGCGTGCCGGAATAATCGAACTCGCACGCCTGGCCGATGATGATCGGGCCGGCGCCGATGATGAGGACGCTGTGGATGTCGGTGCGTTTAGGCATTGGAAAAATAAAAAATTACCGTTGCGGAGTCAGGATTTGGGAAGTCATGCGAGCGCCAAAATCAAGTTCCACGAAACGGGCAAGATGAAACACCGATTTGAGCTCAAACGAAAGAAAAATTGCTGGCGACGATAAAAATAATTCAGCGCGGCTGGAAGGTTACATAAAGTTTCTTGCAATTATCGGGGTTTTTTATATGTTGATTCCGGTTGGCGTAATAATAAATACACTCAATACGGAAAAAAAGCGGCCCAATGATTGCGGCCGCTCTTAAAAAATAAAACACACACAATATGAAAGTTAATCTTAAACAACTCGTCTCGGCTGCTTGTTGCGCCGCGCTCCTCGCGGGATGCGCCCAGCAACAGCAACAGGGTAAATATACCGCTCCGGCGGCGGCTGCCACTTCTGGTTCCACCACTGCCACCGCCGCTCCTGCGATGGCTGCTCACACTGGCTCCAGTTCGGCCTATTTCCCCAGCGGCAAAGCTGAAGGCAGCGCGCTGATGCTCGAAAAATCCGCCCCAGCCGAAGTGCTCGCGGGTCAGCCGTATGAATACTCCTACAAAATCTGCAACTTGACCGACGCGACGCTCGAAAACGTCACGGTCAATGATCGCGTGGGCAGCAATTTCACCGCGACAGACTCTGAGCCGAAAGCGACCAGCTCCACCGGCGGCAACGCCGTTTGGAATATCGGCACGCTCGGACCGAAGGAATGCAAGACGATCGTCGTCAAAGGTTCCAGTGCCGAAGAAGGCGTTGTGACCACTTGCGGTTACGCCACCTACAACCCGGTTGCTTGCCAAGACATTCATGTCGTCAAGGCTAACATCGAGTTGACCAAGACAGAACCGGCGGACGAACTGATCTGTGATCCGATCCCCGTCACTATCTCCGTCAAGAATACTGGCACCAGCAAACTCACGGGTGTGAAAGTGGCTGACACCTTGCCCGCTGGCATGACCAGCGACAGCAAGAGCGAATTGGCGTTTGACGCTGGCACGCTCGCTCCCGGCGAAAGCAAAGAATTCAAATACAACGCCACCGCTTCGGCGACGGGCAAACTCGTGAACACCGCGAAAGCTACCTCCGATCAGGGCGTGAGCGCGGAAGCCTCGGCTTCCACCACGGTTCACCAGCCGGTGCTTGCGATTTCTTGCAAAGCCCAAGACCAACAGTTCATGGGCCGCAAGTTTGATGTTTGCTACACGGTGTCCAACACGGGCGACGCTCCGGCGGCCGGCACCAAGCTCGAAGTTTCCATTCCGGCTGGTTTGACGGTGGTTTCCACCACAGCCAACGGCTCGGTCAGCGGCGGCAAAGTTTCTTGGGATCTCGGCGCGGTGGACGCGGCGACTCCGCAGAACGTTTGCGTTACGCTCTCCGGCACCTCCGGTGGTTCTTATGACTTCGCGGCTTCGGCCAAGGGCGCCTGTGCGGCGGCTGTCTCCACGAGCTGCACGACCAAAATCGTTGGTATCCCGGCCATCTTGCTCGAAAAAGCGGATGATCCGGATCCGATCGCGGTCGGCGACACCACGACCTACACGGTCAAAGTCACCAACCAAGGCACGGCTGATGACCATAACGTCCAGATCATTGTCGAAATCGCACCTGAACTCGCTCCCGTGAGCAGCAGCGAAGGCAGCATCAGCGGCAACACGGTCACCTTCCCGGTGGTCGCGACGCTCGCTCCGAAAGCGGCAGTGACCTACAAGATCGTGGCCAAAGGCGTGAATGCTGGCGACGGCCACACGCTCTTCAAGCTCACGTCGGACGTGCTCAAATCGCAGATCACTGCGGAAGAATCCACGCACGTTTACTGATCTGATTTAGTCTCAAGGCCGCCGGAGAAATCCGGCGGCCTTTTTTGTTGCCCAAAAATAACAGTTGAAAAAATCCCCGCGCGGCGAAATCCTTCGCGGATAATTATGGTCATGAAATTCCGAAACTCCGCTCTCTTCGCGCTGGCGCTGTGTCTGCCGCTGTTTTTTTCCACCGCCGTTCACGCGGAGCATCACCGCGCCACGCTCCTCGGCAATCCCGTGACCCGCTTCGCGCCGACGATGTATTCGCCGGAAGATTTGCGTGCCCGTTTCCGCGACCCCAAATTGCATAACGATTTCATTTCCGTTTTGAAACAGTGGGGTTGGGCGGGTAACTACGATGATTTTTTTGCCGCTGGTTTGGCGAATGAAATTGTCGAGTGGCAAATTCCCGTCGGCGACACGATGCCCTTCATGTCCACGCGCGATGATGGCAAACCGCTGTGTCTGCGCAACGTGACGTGGGCCGGCAAGGAGCCGATCCATGCCTACGCTTTTGTTTTCCATTCCAATGGCCGCATCTACCGCTGTATCACGCCCAAGCCGTGCAGTAATTTTTTCGTGGTGGATCTCGGCGCGGAGCCGAAGTCGGGCCTCGCGATTGATTGCAGTGTCACCGATAAAATCGTCGCCGGACGCACGGTGGAAATTTGTCTGAACGTTCACAACACCGGCAACATCACCGAACCATCGGCGACCGTAACGCTCCCGATTCCGAGTGATGCCATCGTCACCGCGACAACCGATGGCGGCGTGGTCGCCAATAATTCTGTGACGTGGACGATTGAAAATCTACCAGCGAACGCGAGTAAACAAATCTGCACGGTTTTAAAAACACAAAAACCGGGCGCATTAAATTTCAATCCCACGGCGAGCAGCGCCACAGTGCCCGCCGTGCAAAGTGCCTGTTCCACCGAAGCCATCGGCATTCCCGCGATTCTTTTGGAAAAGTCAGATGACCCTGATCCGGTAGCGATTGGCGACACCACGACTTACACCGTGAAGGTGACTAACCAGGGAACGGCGGATGATTCCAACGTGCTGCTCGTCGTGACCATCGCGCCCGAACTCGAACCTGTCAGCAGTGCGGAGGGGAAGATCGAAGGCCGGGTGGTGACGCTGCCGTTGATTCCCAAGTTGGCACCCAAGGAAGTGGTGACTTACAAAATCGTCGCCAAAGGTGTGAGTGCGGGCGACGGTCACACCCTGTTCACGTTATCTTCTGATGTTTTGAAATCACCGATCAACGCTGAAGAAAGCACGACAGTTTATTAATTTTCTTTGATGCCACGATTTTTTTCAGCACTGTTTGGCCTGCTGCTTTTGCTCACCAACGGTTGCCTGACGGTGCGCGTGCCGGAGGCAAAACAGCAAACTGAAATCGCCGCGCTCACGGAAAAATTAGCTAGTCTCTCTGCGCAGGTGAATCCCGACGAAGCGCAACGCGCCGCCGATGCCGCCGTGCGTTATCCGTTGCAGCTCGCGCGCGAATGGCACGCCACGCCGCCCGCCGTCATCAACAACGTGCTCATCAATTCGGGCATCCATTCGCGCGGCTTGTGTTTTCAGTGGGCGGATGATTTGACGGCGAAGCTGATGACGCTGCATTTACAGACGCTGGAACTCCATCGCGGCGTCGCGCATCTCGGCACCAAACACGAACACAGCAGCGTGGTGCTCACCGCGCCCGGCCAGCCGTTCAACGAAGGCATCGCCCTAGACGCGTGGCGTCACTGCGGACGCTTGAATTGGTCGCCCGTGCTAACCGACAAATATCCGTGGAAGGAAGTGGAATTAATTCCGTCCTACCGCGAGGAACTCCGCGCCGCCGCTGAAAAACTGGAGGTTCATTCCAGTTCAGCGCGGTGAAAAATTAGTCGCGGTCGAGCACGGCGTTGATTTTTTTGTGCAAATCTTTGGTCACTGCGGAGACTGGGCGATTCGCATCAATGATATCCAGCTTGTAGCTTTTTTGGAGTTGTCGAAACGCTTCACCCATGAGTGCTTGGTATTTCAGGAAGCTGTCAAACACATCGCGCGCGAGGCCGAGATCCATGCCGCTTTCCCAGTAATCCAGCGTCGCGTTTTTAGCGAGATTGCGCTGGATCAACTCTTGCGGTTCCACGGAAAGATAAAACACCGCATCCGGAATCGGCGCGATGCCGTAAAGATTTTTCAGCCATTTTTCATCCATGCCGCGCACCTTGTCGCGCGCCATCAGCGTGTAAATGTAGCGGTCGGCGAGCACGATGAACCCAGCTTTGAGCGCGGGCAGAATGGTGTTTTCCAACTGGTCGGCAAAGTCCGTTGCATAAAATAAACTCAAGGTAGTGCGGCTCAAAACATTTCCGTTTTGGGCTTTGTTGAGTTCTTCACTGACGAGCGAGGAGCGCTTCAAGCCGACCTGCGCCGTGGGCCGCCCGCTCGTCTCCAGCCAGTTGACGAGTTCGGCGATCTGCGTGGAGCGCCCGGAGCCATCGGCACCTTCGAGCACAATTAATTTGCCGCCGAGATCCTCGGGTTTGACGTGCGGAATGCCGTGACCATAAAAACGATGCGATTTTTTCATGCGGTTTTGTCTTCCAATTCCTCTTTTTCCTCGGCGACATACGGCAGGGACGGCGGTAACGGCAGCGGACTGCGGCGCTTGAATTTTTTCAGAGCAATCCGCTCACTCACCAGTTTGCGGACGATGATCTGTTGCTTCTCGACATTTTCATTCGCATCCAGCGTGACGAATTTGAATTCTTTGCTCATCGCCATGTATTGCTCGAGGATCCGGCCTTGGAATATTTTGAAACTCTCATAAGGATCTTTGGAAAGATTCAAATCCATGCCCGCCTCAAAAAATTTTAATTTCGGCCGTCCATCTAAAATCCGGTTCAAAGAAACTTCCAGATCGGCCTTAAAAAACATGGTCAAATCTGGTGCGGCGGCGAAGCTATAATTGCCGCGCACCCAATCCGGCGGACAGCCGCGCGTCACATCGCGCGCAAACGCCGTGAACACATAACGATCGCATAACACGATATATCCGGCGCGCAAAAGCGGAACAAGATGCCGTTCGTAGCGGTCGGCGAAATCGGTTGCGTGGATGAGGCTAAAAGTTGTCGGCGTGAGTAGCTCGCGTTTTTTACCTTTGCTCGTCGCCGACTTAACTAGCTCGGAAGAATTCCATTCGCTGAAATAAACCTTGATGCCTTCCGCCTCCAGCCAGCGTTTCAGGAGATAAATCTGCGTGGATTTCCCAGAACCATCCAACCCTTCGACGGCGATGAGCCGTCCCGGAAAATTAAGTTCTGCAAATGTTTTCATAGTTTGCGCCCAGTGCTTTTTTTAATTTAGCGGCAAACCAATGCCAGTAACAAGCGCAACTTGATAACCTAAACCCTGACCGAATGTCAAAAATCAAGCCTGCGCTAAATCCGCTTGTGAAAAAAATCACAATTTCAACTTGCCTGACATTTTTCCGGCAGCTAGGCTTGGGCTTGCGCTGTTTCAGCGCATAATTTTTTACGCGATGCAGACCCAAGAATACGGCTACAACTCGAAGATCGAAGGCGATGTCGTCCTCACGACCGTTGACGCTGCGCTCGCGTGGTTTCGTAAAAATTCTGTCTGGCCGATGCCCATGGGCCTCGCTTGCTGCGCGATCGAATTGATGGCCGTGGGGGCGAGCCGTTTTGATATTTCCCGTTTTGGTTCCGAGGTGATGCGCTTTTCGCCGCGCCAGGCTGATTGTATGATTGTGGCGGGCACGGTCACTTACAAATCCGCCGGCTTCCTGAAACGCATTTACGACCAGATGCCCGAACCTAAGTGGGTCATCGCGATGGGCGCGTGCGCCTCAACCGGCGGCATGTATCGCAGCTACGCCGTGTTGCAGGGCGTGGATACGATTGTGCCCGTGGATGTTTATATCAGCGGTTGCCCGCCGCGTCCGGAAGCGGTGCTCGATGCGCTGATGAAAATCCAGGAAAAAATTGGCAAGCAGCCCATTTTGCAAGGCACAGTTGCCGCAAAACTTTTAAACCTTCAAGAAAAATAAAAGTGTCCGCCCTCGAATCCGCCAATAAAATCAAGGCTAAGTTCGGTGACCTCGTCGCCGAGCCCACGGAGTTTCGTGGCGAAATCACGCTGAAAATCGTTGATGCGGAAAAGATTTTCGACGTTTGCAGCTTTGCCAAAAAGCAGCTCGGTTTCGATTATCTCGTGGATATCACGAGCATTGATAATTACGGCGAAGATCCGCGTTGGTCGGTGGTGTATCACCTGCGCGGTATCGCTAACGGCGAAGAGGTTCGCCTCAAAACTGATGTGGGCGAAGAGAAATCCGAGTTGCCCAGCGTGTTGCCGGTGTGGCGCACGGCCAACTGGCACGAGCGCGAAATTTACGACATGATGGGCATCCGTTTCAGCGGCCATCCTGACCTGCGCCGGATTTTGATGTGGGAAGGTTATCCGCATCATCCGTTGCGGAAAGATTTCCCGCTCGCTGGCAAGCCAACGGATGTGCCGGGCGTGGCGTTCACCAAAGTGACGCCGATGGAAGGTGGTCCGTTCGTGACGTTGCCGAGCAGCAGTGATTCGATTGCGCGCGAGCCGCGTGTTCGCGTTCCAGAAAATGCCGAACGTGCCATCAGCGATAAGAGGCTTGTTGATGGGAAGCTAAAATAATTTCATGGCCACCGCTCAAGACATTTCAATCCTTGATTCCGCCGCGCGGGCTGCGCAGGCGGTCGAGGATGCTGCGGATATTCACGGCGAAAAGATGGTGCTCAACATGGGGCCGTCGCATCCGGCCACGCACGGCGTGTTGCGCATCGTGCTGGAGCTGGATGGGGAAGTCCTCACCAAAGCTGATCCTGATGTCGGTTATCTGCATCGCGGCGACGAAAAAATCGCCGAGAACATGACTTACACCCAGTTCATCCCTTACACGGATCGGCTGGATTATCTTGCGCCGCTGGCGAACAACGTTGCTTATGCGCTCGCGGTCGAAAAGCTTCTCGGCATCCACGACAAATTACCGCCGCGTTGCCAATACATCCGCGTGATGTGCTGCGAATTGGCCCGTATTTCCTCGCATTTGCTGGGTCTCGGTGCATTCGCGATGGACACCGGCGCGGTCACGGTTTTCTTGCTCACATTCACTGAGCGCGAAAAAATTTACAACCTCGCCGAAGCTGCGAGCGGTGCGCGCCTCACGACGAGCTACACGCGCATCGGCGGTTTGATGCGCGATGTGCCGCCGACGTGGTGCGATCAAGTCCGTCAGTTCCTGAAAGAATTTGCGGTGGCGCTCGACGAAGCGAACACCTTGCTCACGCGCAATCGCATCTGGGTGGATCGTCTGCGCGACCTCGGCGTTGTCTCGAAAGAAATGGCGATTGATTACGGTTTGAGCGGTCCGAATCTACGCGGCAGCGGTGTGAACTGGGACTTGCGCAAGAATCAGCCGTATCTCTGTTACAAAGATTTGGACTTCGACGTTGCCCTTGGTAGCGTTGGCGATTGTTACGATCGTTATCTCGTCCGCATGGAAGAGATGAAGCAGAGCATGCGGATTTTGGAGCAGTGCTGCAACAAAATTCCCGGCGGCGCTGAAAATAAATCCAAAGAGCCAGTCAACGTCGCGGATGGCAAAATCACGTTGCCGTCGAAGCAAAAAGTTTTGACGAGCATGGAGGAATTGATCCATCAATTTATGCTCGTGACGGAAGGCATAAATTGTCCGCCCGGTGAAACCTATTTCGGCCATGAAAATCCGAAGGGCGAGCTGGGTTTTTACATCAACAGCAAAGGCGGCGGCACGCCGTATCGCCTGAAAATCCGCGCGCCTTCATTTGTGAATTTGAGCATCCTTGGCGAACTGATGCCGGGCTGCATGATCAGCGACGTGCCCGTGATTTTGGGTTCGCTGGATTTCGTGATGGGCGAGTCCGACCGATAATTTTTATGAACCACGAAGACACCAAGGCACAAAGTTTGGAAAAGAATTTTCTTTTCTTGGTGTCTTCGTGCCTTGGTGGTGAAAAATAAAATGAGTTTTCAAGCGACATCTGAACTGGAAGCGGAAGTAAATGAGTTGATCACGCACTATCCGGTGAAGCGCGCGGCATCGCTGATGGTGCTCCACGCGATCCAGGAAAAGTTCGGCTGGATTTCTTCCGAGGCCGTGCAATGGACCGCGAAAAAGCTGGAGCTCCAGCCGATCAACGTCTTTGAAATCCTGACGTTTTATCCGATGCTCCGGCAGGAGCCGCAGGGAAAATACGCGATCAAAGTTTGCCGCACGTTGAGTTGCGCACTCGGTGGCGCGTATGAACTGCATCACCACTTTTGCGCGAAGCTCGGTCTGGATGCCCACAAGCACGGACCGCAAACGACGAAAGATGGCAAGTTCACCGTCGAATTTGTTGAGTGCCTCGCGAGTTGCGGCACGGCACCGGTGATGATGGTCGGCGAAAAATTTTACGAAGGTGTCAGCCACCAGAAGGCTGATGAGATCGTTACGGGATGCAAATGAAATGGTTGCCCGACATGGATTTGAACCATGACAAACAGATTCAGAGTCTGTTGTGCTACCGTTACACCATCGGGCAGGATGGAACGCAGTAAGCTAGAGAATTTTTGATAAGAGTCAATTGCTGATATGGCGCAAGAATACAAATTGATATTGAAGCACGCCGATGAACCGGGTTACACCCCGGACATTGATTGCTATTTGCGACATGGTGGCTACGACGCGTTGAAGAAAGCGCTCGCCATCCAGCCGAAGGATTTGGCCGACGGCAAAAAACTTTCTGGCGCGGAACAAATCCGCGAGGACGTGAAAGTCTCTGGTTTGCGTGGTCGCGGTGGCGCGGGTTTCTCCTGCGGTTTGAAGTGGAGCTTTGTGGATCGTAAGAGCGGCAAGCCGATTTATCTTATTTGCAACGCCGATGAATCCGAGCCGGGCACGTTCAAGGATCGGCAGATCATGCACAAAGATCCGCATCAGTTGATCGAAGGCATGATCATCTCCTGCTTCGCGAATGACGTGAAGCTCGCCTACATTTATATTCGCGGCGAAATGCCGGAAGGCGCGAAGATTTTGAATCGCGCCATCAAGGAAGCGCACGCGAAAAATTTCCTCGGCAAAAATATTCTCGGCACGGGCTACGATTTGGAAATTCATGTTCATCGCGGCGCGGGGGCTTATATCTGCGGCGAAGAAACCGGCCTCATCGAATCGCTCGAAGGCAAGCGGCCGTATCCGCGCATCAAGCCGCCGTATTTTCCCGCGATTCTCGGTCTGTGGATGTGCCCGACGATCGTCAACAACGTCGAAACGCTCTGCAACGTGAAGCACATCATCGCGATGGGCGGCGCGGAATTTGCGAAGCTCGGCACGCCGAACAACACTGGCACGCGCATCGTCAGCTTGAGCGGCCATGTCAAGCGTCCCGGCTACTACGAGATCGAAGTCGGCAAGGCGACGT
>JANYFN010000031.1 GCA_025362675.1 Limisphaerales bacterium
CCGCGATGCGGGCATGGAGGACGTGAGTGTGCGCGAGGCGGTGAAGGCGGTGAATTCCGATTACGCGAATTACTCCTCGCATCTTTTTCTCGCCAACAGTTATTTCGATTTGCGCGATCCGAACGGCATCAATTTGCGCTACGAGACGCCGTTTCAAACGGAGTATCTCGTCGCCAATCTGCTCGCACCGGTCGGGGCGGGGACGTTGTCGCCGCAAGTGTCGCAGCAGGAATATTCCAAATTATTCGAGAGCGATCACGCGGGTGTGAGTTCGGACACGAAGTATTTGAGTCACGGCGACTGGGATCAAAACGCCGTGGAATATGGCAATTTTGGCAACACCGCGTTTGCCTTCGAGCAGGATTATTCTTCCACGCACGGCTACCGTCCGAACAGCGATCAGGAGGACACGCTCTACGATTTCAAACTCAAGCAACAAGTCACGTCGCAGGACAGCGTGTTCGCGGAAGTGGAATTGCGAAAAACCACCGGCGGCAATCGCGTGCCGTATTTCAATCAGGCGGACGCGGCGACCGCACCGTTCCGGTTTGAAGAATCGCAGCGGCCCATCGTCGTGGCGGGGCTGCATCACGAATGGCAGCCGGGCGTGGACACGCTGCTGCTGGTCAGCCGGCTGGATGATAGTTTGGCGGTCACGAATCCGCTGTCACCGACGTATCTCGTCACGAAAGATTCCGACCGCGGACCGGTCACACAAATTCTCCCGTTCCAAGCGTTGCAAAATTACCGGAGCGCACTGGAGATTTATTCCGTGGAGGCGCAGCACATCTGGCAGACGCACCAGTTCACGACGATTGCGGGCGCACGCTGGCAGACGGGAAATTTTAACACGCGAAACTATCAGGAAAATTTTGATCAAAACTTGGTTGACCTCGTGCCGACAGTGTTGGCGCAGCAAAATGTTTCCGCACATTTCGACCGCGAAAATATCTATGCCTACGAGCAGTGGCAACCGCTGGAGGCCGTTCGCTTCATCGGCGGTTTGAGTTACGACCGGCTGGTGATTCCCGAAAATTTTCGTTATGCGCCGCTGAATAATGACACCGTGACCACTTATCATTTATTGCCGAAGGCGGGCATCATTTGGACGCCGCTGACGGACACGACGCTGCGGGCGGGCTATTCGCAATCGGTCGGCGGCGCGAGTTTTGACCAGAGTTTTCAACTGGAGCCGTCGCAGGTGGCGGGTTTCAATCAGGCGTTTCGCAGTCTGATTCCCGAATCGCTCGGCGGCGCGAACGCGGGCGCAACGTTCACGACTTACGGCATTTCGCTCGAACAAAAATTTCCGACGCGCACTTATCTCGCGGTCGAGGGAAATCTGTTGCAATCAAAAGTCGCGCGGCAGGATGGCGAGTTTGAACTCATCGGCGCTAATCCGCCGTTCAAATACCAGACGGGAAATTTGCGCGAGCGGCTGGATTTCACCGAGTGGTCGCTCGCGGCGGCGGCGCATCAACTCGTGGGACGCGATTGGTCGCTGGGCGCGATCTATCGTTTGAGTCGTGCCGAGTTGATTGATGATTTTCCCGACATCACGGCGGCAGGAGCCGCTGCCACCGGTTTCATCACGCGCCATGACACGACGGCGAGGTTGCACACGCTGGATTTGAACGTCATTTATCAGAACCCGCTCGGCTTCTTTGCGCGCGCGGGCAGTGTGTGGACGCATCAGGAAAATCACGGCGACAGTCTCACGCAGGCGGGCGATGATTTTTGGCAGGCGAACGTGCTGACGGGCTGGCGGTTTTTTCATCGCCGCGCGGAAATCACTGTCGGGGTGCTGAACGTGACCGCGCAGAACTATCGGTTAAGTCCGCTGAATTTATATTCCGAAACGCCGCGCGACCGGACGTTCTACACGCAGTTCAAATTCCTATTTTGAATCTTACTTGATTCGGATGTCCATGATGATGGGATTGAGATCGGAAGATCGGTAAGACGCGCTGTTGGTGGCGGCGACGACGAATGTGTAGTTCGTAATCGAAGCGCTCACGGGAAAAGTCACCTGCGCCTTGTAACTATTGGTGCTGGAACCGGCATTTATATTTCCAGCGGGAACGGTCAAGCTGCCCGCTTTCCGCAGTTGCAAAACGGTGTGGACGGAACTGCTGCTGTTCTCCGTGGTGAACTGATAGGAACTGCCCGCCGCACAGATGACGTAAGTGCCATTGGTCGTCGCCAAAGCCGTGCCGGTATAAACTCCATAAGTGCCAAGTAAGCCTCCGCTGTTAGTTGTAAAAATATTTCCCGCCGCTTGCGAGAGGACGATGCCCGCACTCACATTGATCGGATCGGGGATAACTCTTTCTACTTGGGTGAGCCGCACAAACATTTGGCTACCACCTAATAAATCCATCGGAATAGTCATGTAGCGTCCGCTCGTCGGCATGGCGGCATTGGTTCCGGTGATTGAAGTATCGAAGATGGGCAGCATCACATAACCCCAACCCGTTGGATTGTTGGAGCTGGAACCCACCGAGCCAGCCGTGCCGGTATTCAGATTATCTGTCACTTGCACGGCGAAGTCGCGCAGTGTGCGCTGCCATTTGGCCACGATGTTGTTGGAGTAGATCGCGACGCTCAAGGTCGGCACTACGCCCGTGCCGGATCGCACCCCGCGAAGTCCAAAGCCACTGACGCCCGCCGTGGTCGTGAGGCCATTCGTATGCGACGTGAGTGCCACCCCAAGATACATATCGGCGGAGAAACTATTATTTGTGACCGCGCCGCACTGCGTCCAACTCGTAGCGTCATTCGTGGTGTAATAAACGGCGAAGGCATTGTTCGTGCGCGTCATGCGCAGCCAGCCGAGTGAATTCACCTGCGACGGCGGGAACCCGAAAGTCACGGCGTTGCTGCTGAAATTGGTCCGCGCCAGCATGAACACCCGGTTGGTTCCGAATCCGGGAACCAGCGGGGTGAAGCCGATTTCAATTGAGCGGCTGCCGGGGCTGAGGGATTCCCGCGCCATCAGGCAGACCTTGGCGTCCCGATCCGAGAAGTCCAGCCGCGTGAAGTTCGCCACCATCTCGAAATTGCCGTTGAACCGATCACACACGAACTGGCAATGATCGTTCGTGCCGCCGATGTCCGAGCCGCTCGCCGTCACTTGAAAAACATCGCGGAAAATACTGATCGCTTCACCCGTCGGACTCGGATCACCCGCCGTGGCGATGCTCGAACTGAAAACGTAATTCAGATAACCGGTCGCGTCGGCGACAATATTGCTGCCGTTAAAATCCAAAATATTGGAGACGCCCACCGCAAAAAATTCGCCCGCCGACGAATTCAAATACAAGGCCACCGTCTGCTCATCGCCCAGCAAAATCGCATTGGTCACCGTGATCGGAGAACCAGTGGTGGACTTGGCGTAAACGGTGTAGTTGGACGTGGTCGTGGCGGATTGGGATTGAACCGGTTGATCAAAATGCGCGGAGAGAATCCGGCCATCAAAGCTCCGCACTTGCAGTTGGGCGGCGGCGCGCGGGGCGAGCCAGCAACCCAGCGTAAGTAGCAGCAAGGGTAAAACAATGTGGCCGTGACATTTTTCGAGTGTGGATAATTTTTTCATAGGGGTGAGACTTCTGACTCGTAAGATACCATGCCCGTTACCGCCGACAAATAATAACTTATTCACCGCATGGCTTGGCCGAATGTCTTGTCAGCACGGACGCGATGGTTTTACATTCCCGCGTCCACCGCTCCGAATGAAAAGATGAACGCACACCGCCCCATCAAAACCTGGCTCGCCCGCTACGGCACCGGCGCGGTGCTGGCGGCAGTGCTGGGCCTCGTCATGTTGGAAGTGGATATCCTTAAACCAAAGCTCGTCAATCCAAGTTACGATTTGCCGTTTCTCGGTCGCCCGGTGCCGCCGCCGACCGAAGTCGTCATGGTATTGATGGATGAGAATTCGCATCGCGAACTGAAGCAACCTTTCAACACTTCCTGGGACCGCGCGATTTTCGGGCAACTGGTCGAACGACTGACGGCGGAACGCGCCCGTGCCGTTGTCTTCGACATGGACTTCACCGATCCGCATCCGACCAAGCCGGAGGGTGACGTGCGCTTTGCCCAAGCCATCAAGGCGAATGGCAAAGTCATCTTAAGCGCGGACTACATTCTTACCCCGGAAGGCTCGCCCTCGGTCAGCCGGGCTATTGATATGCTGATTGATGCGGCGGCAGCTTGGGGCTTTGACCAGTTCGTCGCCGACCAGGATTTTATGGCCCGCCGGCATCTCCATGTGCCGCCGCATCCCGATGCCGATGATTTTTCCAGTATGACCTGGCAGACGGCCAACCTGCTCGCGCCGCCCGGCACGATGAAGCGCGAAGATCGTTTGACAGAGAGATGGTTCAATTACTACGGCCCGCCGGGAACGATTCCCGGTGTCAGTATTTATCTCGCACTCGAAACAAATAATTTTTGCCCGTCGGGTTTCTTCAGTAACAAAGTCGTGTTCATCGGCGGGAGTGTAAAAACCCATTTCTCCGGCGAGCGCAAAGACGAATACCGGACGCCCTTCACGAAAAAGGGCCAGTTCATTGCCGGCATCGAGGTGCAGGCCACGGAATTCCTGAACTTACTGCATCACGACTGGCTGACGCGTTTTTCTCCAAGGACAGAATTTCTTTTCGTCTTGTTCGCCGGGCTGTTGTTTGGTGTCGGGCTTGCATGGTTCCGCCCCTTGTCAGCCACCGGAATTGCGCTGCTGGGAATCGCGCTCATCACGGCTCTAGCTTATTATCTTTTCTGGCGGGAGCGGATTTGGTTTCCGTGGCTGGTGATCGTTGCGGCGCAAATCCCTGCTGCCTTGCTGTGGTCCATTCTTTACAACTCGTTAAGCGCTTACGTCCAAAATAAACTGCTCGAACAATCGCTCGGCCTCTACCTTTCGCCCAAACAGGTGCAACGCATTTTGAAGGAGCCCGGTCTCCGCCAGCCCGGCGGCAGCAAGCAAGTCGTCAGCATTTTGTTCAGTGACATCGCCGGGTTCAGCCGCATCTCCGAGCAACTCGATCCCCAAGAACTCGTGCAATTGCTCAACGCCTATTACGAGAAAACCATCCGCTGCATTCACCAGACTGACGGCACGATTGTGGACATCATCGGCGACGCGATTTTCGCGATCTGGAACGCGCCCGAACTACAGCCGGATCATCAGGAAAAAATGTTGCAGGCCGCGCTCGCCTTCCAGCAGAACGTCACCCAGTTCAACGGCAAACAAGGCAGCCTCGCGTTACAAACGCGGGTCGGGCTGCACACCGGCGAAGTTGTCGTCGGCAACGTCGGCAGCACGGAACATTTCGATTACACCGCCATCGGCGAGAATGTGAACCTCGCCTCGCGCCTCGAAGGGTTGAACAAACAACTCGGCACCGACGTGCTGCTGACGCCCGTGGCCATTCCAAAATCAAACAGCGATTACACGCTTCGGCCCGTCGGAAAATTTCAGTTCAAAGGTTTTGAAAAATCCGTCGAAGTTATCGAACTCGTCGTCAATGCCGGCACGGTGGAAGCGTCCCGCAACTGGCGTGAAACCTTTGCGGCTGCCCTCGCGCAATTTCAGCAGCAAAATTTTGAGGTCGCAGCGGCCGGCTTCCGGCGCACGCTCGAACTTCGCGCCCAAGACGGCCCGTCTAATTTCTATCTCAATCAAATCTCGTATCTTGCCACCCATCCGGTTCCGGAAAATTGGGCGGGCGAAATCAGTTTGAAGGAAAAATAGAGCGCCGGTCAGCGGTGCCCAAGTTTGGCTCCTGGGGAAAAAGCAGCACCGCCCCGTTGGTGGCAATAAACGCGCTGAGTTCCGGCTGCCACTGGTAGCGGAATTCGCCGCCCGTTTTCAGCGGCACGGAATAATAATGCTGGCACGCCACCACCTCGCCGTTTTCATAGACTGGCTGAACGAACAATTTCGGAGTAAACAGGTTTGTCAATTGCTGGGCGGGCATCCAAGCGATCACCACCACCGCCACCGCGATCAGAGTAAGAGGTTTTATTTTCATACCCTTGATACGCCGCCGCCGGAGAAATATTTCAAACTTTTTTCAGGAAATTTCCCACCTGTTTCAGGTTTGAAAATATCCCAGCTCGCGCAGAGACGAGTAATCTTTGGTCCGCTCCGCCGTCGCATGGCCGATGATGATGTGGTCCACCACTTCAATTTTCAGCAACTGCCCGGCGCGGATCAAATCGCGCGTCACGCGGATATCTGCATCGCTCGGCGTCGGATCGCCGCTGGGATGATTGTGGATCAAAACAATCGCGGCGGCGTTGGCGGCGATAGCGGCGCGAAAAACTTCACGCGGATGCACCAGAATCGTATCGAGGATGCCTTCGGAAATTTCCTCCACGCGAATCAGCTTTTTCCGCGTGTTCAATAGTAGCGCTTGAAATGACTCTACATTTTTCAACCGATTCGATTCACGCATGAAGTTCACCACCGTGGGCGGATTATCCAACACCGGCGATTCTTCGCGACGTTCCTGCTCCATTCGCCGCGCCAGCGCGAACGCCGCCACCAGCGTCGCCGCCTTGTCGCGGCCGATGCCAGGAATTTTTATTATTTCATCCACCGACGCCAGCGCGAGCGCGTTGAGCGAGCCAAATTTCTGCAACAAGTTTTGCCCGACCTGCACCACATTGACGCCTTTTAATCCAGTGCGCAGTAAAATCGCGATGAGTTCTGCGTGGGTGAGGGCATCCGGTCCGCGCGCGACGAGCCGTTCGCGCGGACGTTCACTCGCCGGCTGGTCTTTGAGGCGGAACGATTCGGACATGAACGAGGGATAGCCGCGAGCTGCTTAAAAGGCACGCACAATATAAAAGCAATTATCTCCTAGTCCCGAAGGAAGCGTTGCACGTGCGGTGAGGCCGTCTCCAAAAATAAAACGGGCCGGTGTGCACACGGGTTTAACCGTCACCGGCCCGCGAACCATTTTTCAAACAGGAAAAACGGAGCGTCCCCTCGCGAGGACGGTTTAACGTAGCCCAAGCCATGCCAGTCGCAAGCGGTTTTTGAAAAAACTTTTTCACAGCGTGAATAGCCAGTATTCTGGCCGCAAGCTTGAAACGGCGATTCCATTTATTTTGCATCTGTCTCGCGGCGACGCTGCTTTTGGGACAGCGCGCGAGGGCGGAATCGCCGTTCGCCGTGGATGTTTGGGGCACGGCGGATGGCTTGCGCCAAAGTTCTGTCATCGCCCTCAGCCAGACCCACGACGGCTATCTGTGGGTCGGCACACTGAACGGACTTGCCCGGTTCGACGGTAATTCCTTCACCACTTTCAATGTCAATAACACGCCCGGACTGCCGGGCAACGGCATCATTTTTTTATACGAAGATCGCCGGACAAATTTCTGGGCAGTGACTGACAACGGCTCGCTTTGCCTGGTAAAAAATGAGGGCGTTAAAAAATTCGACGTGAGCGGCGCGAATGGAAAGATCACCGCCGCTTTTGAGGATGAGACGGGCACGCTCTGGTTCGCCACCGACGGAGCAGATTATTTTAACTGGCACAATGAGGTGCTGGAACACGTCTCCGGAACCCAGCGTGTTTTGCTGACCGAGCTCGCGCTGCACGTCCGCCTGCCCAGCAAAGATGGGTCGTTTTGGCTTTTAAAAAACCGGTTGGTGGAAAAGTGGCGCGGGGCGGTGCGCGAAAAAAATTGCGGCTTTTGGCCGTGGGGCAACGCGGTGATCACGGCCTTGTGCGAGGACAGCGAAGGCAACCTCATCGTCGGCACGAGCGGGGCGGGAGTTTTTTGGTTCGATGCCGCCGGAAATTATTTGCAGTTGAGCACGAGCGAAGGACTTTCCAAGAATTTCATCCTGTCGCTGTGTTTCGATTCTGAAAAAAATCTCTGGGTCGGCACCGATACCGGCGGGCTGGATCGGGTGAAGCGCAAAAGTTTCAATGCCCCGACGGGGTTGGCTGACGGCGCCGCGCAATCGGCGGCTGAGGATGCCCAAGGCGGCCTCTGGGCGGCGTTTAATTTGGGCGGTCTTACTTACTGGTTTACGAACTCCGCCACCCACTTTGACCTTGGTCGAGATAACAAAAAAGCGTGGTGTGTTTTGGTGGATCAGCGGCAGCAAGTATGGGCCGGCTCCAGCGGCGAAGGATTGTTTCATTTTGCCGACGGAAATTTTCAGCCGGTTTCCGAGGCGGCGCGGGTCGGCGGAAAAATATTTTCACTTTATCAACACGGCGATGGAAAAATGTATGTCGGCGGGGAAAATGGCCTCGGCATTTTTGACGGGGCCCAGTGGAAATTTTTTTCTGCAGGTGATGGCTTGCCAAAAAGTTCCGTCCGCGCGATCGCCGAAGCCACGAACGGAACTGTCTGGATCGGCACCGAAAGCGAAGGGTTGTTTGCCTTGCGCGATGAGAAAATTTCCCCCGCGAACTCGCCCGTGAAAGATATTTCCAGTCTGCTCGTGGCCGCTGATGGGGCTTTGTGGTGCGGCACTTCTGTTCATGGCCTCGCGCGTTTTGCCCAAGGTAATTGGAAGATTTTTTCTTCGACGCAAAATGGCTTGGCGAATGACGACATCGGCTCGCTCGCGGAAGATGATGCGGGAAATTTATGGCTGGGCTCGTATGAAGGTCTGGTGCGCGTCGGCAATCAATCCATCGCCGATGTGCTTGCGGGCACGGCGAAAACGCTGGCGTGCCGCACTTTTTTGACGCGCGAATGTTCGGCGGGCGCGCAGCCCGCCGCCTTGCGCGCGCGCGACGGCAAGTTGTGGTTTCCGACGATTGAAGGCTTGGTTTCTGTGAATCCGGCGGATTTAAGGATCAACACCAATCCGCCGCCAGTCATCATCGAGTCGGTTTTTGTGGATGGCGTGGATCTAAAAACTAATTCGCTTAGCTCCGGCTGGAGCGGCACGGTCACGCTGACGCCTAAAAACGAGCAGTTGGAAATCCATTTCACGAGCTTAAATTTTTCCGCGCCCAAAGGCGCGCGGTTCGGCGCGCGTTTCAAATATTGGCTCGAAGGCCGCGACAGTAACAAAAGCTTGATTGATCTTCGCAGCGAGCGCGTCGTGAATTTGCCGCGCCTGGCGCCCGGCGATTATATTTTCCATGTCATCGCTTGCAATGAGGATGGCGTGTGGAATGAATCCGGCGCCGCCCTGGCCATCAAGGTGGAACCGCCGTTCTGGCAGAAACGCACATTCATCGCGGCGATGATTTTCTTTTCCCTCGCGTTTTTAGGCGCGATTACTTATCTGGTTTCAACGGCGAAATTGAAACGCCAGTTGCGCGCATTGCACCAAAAAGAATTGATCGAACACGAACGCGCCCGCATCGCGCGCGATTTGCACGACCAGCTCGGGGCTAATCTCACGCAGGTCACGCTCTTGGGCGAAATGGCAGAAATGGACAAAGATTTGCCGGAGGAAGTCGAGCAGCACGCGCAGCAAATCTGCGCCACGGCCCGCGAAACGACGCGTTCACTCGATGAAATTGTTTGGGCGGTCAATCCGTCCAACGACACACTCGAAGGTCTCGCGAACTACGCCTGCAAATACGCGCAGGATTATTTTGCACTTGCCGGCGTGAGTTATCGTGCGGACTTACCTGCTGATCTGCCGCCCACGCCGATTTTGCCGGAAGTGCGCCACAATATTTTTCTCGCGTTCAAGGAAGCGGTGAACAACGTCGTCAAGCACGCGCACGCCACAGAAGCGCGGGTGAAACTGCAACTGGAGCCGGGAAAATTTATTTTGAGCATCAGCGACAACGGTCGCGGCCTCGGTGACATATCGGGGAAAAGTTTGCGGAACGGTATGAGAAACATGAGCCGCCGGTTGAGCGACGTGCACGGGGAATTTGAAATCACGCCCGGCGTGACTGGTGGCACGGTGGTGAAATTGACGGTGCCGGTGAAAACGTGAATCAGAAAAATCTCACGCGAAGGGCGCGAAGGTTTTTTGATCAATTTTTCTTTGCGTCCTTCGCGCCCCTTTGCGTGAGGCATTTTCGTCACCAATTTTTTCCAAGGTGCTGATTGCTTTCTGCGCCGGAATTTTTATAGTTCGCTCGTTCAATAAAACATAGATGAGCAATCCGAATAACGACACGCCGTGGAACACTGATTCTGCGCGCAACCTCTACAACATCACCCGCTGGGGCGCGAAGTATTTTGACATCAACGACGCCGGCCATGTCGTCGCGAAACCCTTGCAGGACGCGGGTGCCAGCGTGGACATCACCGATGTCATTGAGGAAGCGAAAGGTCGCGGTCTGAAATTTCCGTTACTCATCCGCTTTCAAGATATTTTGCGGCATCGCGTCGAGGCGATTAACAAGGCATTCCAAAACTCCATCGCGGAATTTAATTTTACCGGAAAATATCGCGGCGTGTTCCCGATCAAGGTGAACCAGTTGCGCGAAGTCGTAGAAGAAATTCTCGACGCGGGCAAACCGTTCAACTTCGGCCTCGAAGTCGGCAGCAAGCCAGAACTCTTCGCCGGTCTCGCGCTGCAAAACCAGCTCGGCGGACTCGTCATCTGCAACGGCTACAAGGACGCGGAGTTTATCAAGATGGCGCTGCTCGGCATCAAGCTCGGCAAACGCGTCATCATGGTCGTGGAAAAATTGGAGGAGCTGAAGCACATCATCACGATTTCCAAATCGCTTGGCGTGGAACCTTTGATTGGAATTCGCGCGCGGTTGCTGAGCAAGGGCGCGGGCAAATGGGCGGAGAGCGGCGGCGAAAATGCGAAGTTCGGTTTGAGCACCGTGGAACTTCTGACGGCGACAGAAATGTTGAAGGCGGAAAACCTCGGCCACTGTTTGAAGCTGCTGCATTTCCACATCGGCTCGCAAGTGCCGGATATTCTCACGGTGAAAAAAGCGGTGCAGGAGGCGACGCGGTTTTACGCCAAGCTGCGCAAGATGGGCTTCGACATTGAATACCTCGACGTGGGCGGCGGGCTGGGCGTGGATTACGATGGCAGCCGGTCGGCGTTCGACAGCTCCACCAATTACTCGTTGCAGGAATACACCAACGACATCGTTTATTACGTGGCCGACGTCTGCAACGCGGAGAAAGTGCCGCACCCGGACATCATCAGCGAAAGTGGTCGCGCCATCGTCGCC
>JANYFN010000127.1 GCA_025362675.1 Limisphaerales bacterium
CGCAGCAGCGGGCGGAACGGGCGCACGGAGATCGTCCAGACTCCCCAAGGTGTCGTGTGAGCAAAAAAATTCCGCAGCGGTGAGGCTGCGGAAAGTGGGTTGAAATAATTTCCTGAAGGATGCGCTCAACGACGACGGGCCGCACGGGCCAGCAGCAAGCTACCCACACCCAGCAGCGCCAGCGTCGTCGGCTCTGGCACCGTCGTCAGGAAACCGCGAATCTCGCCGCCGCCAAACGTGCTCGTGTGGATGTTCAAGTAAGTCTTGCCCGCTTGGATCGCAGCGATCAGAGCCGCTTCCGAACTCAACGCCGTGCCGCCGTTGGCCGTGACGTAAGCCGGATTGTAGCTGGAGAGTTGAGTCAAATCCAAGACGGTGCTGTAACTGCCGCTGGTCACACCGAGCGGAAAGCCGGTGAACGTTGGCGTCGTCGTGGCCACTCCGGCGGTGCCCGTGCCAGCAACTGCCGTCGCGCCGTGGATATGCGCGGCCGACGTGAGGCCCGTCAAACCACTGAAACTCATATTCAATGACAACGTGTTCAGCGTGGTATCCAGAAAAATCGTGGCCAAGCCGCTGCCGGGTGAGGCATTCGCCGGCGATTCATTCAGGCCATTGAGCGTGACATTGTATTGGAAGATGTTGGCTTGGGCGCTGATCAGGGAGGAGGCGAGGAGCATTGGAGTGACCAACGCTGTGAGAATTTTTTGTGAGGCTTTCATGGTTAATTATGGTTAGGTTCGCAGGTGCTGAACGATAACGACCTTAGCACCGCTGGCCAACGCGTCAACGGAAAACCTCCGGCTCGCAATTGTCCTGAGCTGCGCGTTTATTGGCTCTAACCCACCCATCAAGAAACCATCACCGGCCCGTCGTGGACATCGTCGGGTAAACAGATTAAAAAATCGCGGCTGACAGATTCGACGCATGGTTTTATCGCCCGCCGCAGTGGCTGCGGCCGCGGCAACCGTATTTTTTTTGACGTTGCGGCGACCCTCGCGCATCTTGCCGCGATGTTTAGAAAATCCGCCCGGTCAGTCCGCAGCGCCGATCCGGCTATTTTTCTCGCCGCCATTTGCTGCGCCGTAACCCCTATGGCCGCGCTGGCGCATGAATCGGAAATCATCGTCAGCCGCACGGCGGCGGGGCAGATCCAGGCCGCTACCGAATTCGCACAACCGCTGCCGCTGGAGCTTTCGGTGTTTCCGGGCATCGCGGGCCACGCGACTGGCTTGATGGGAATTCACTCAACCATTTTTGATGACCCGACGAACGATTCTTATCAGATGTCAGACACGGCGGATTTGCGCCTCATCCTGCTCGCCAAAACTCCGGGCATGGAGATATGGAATGACACTGGCTCCGCCTTCATGACCAACGGCCAGAGCTATTATGTCGGCGTGCCGATCTTTGATACGCACCCGATCTGGAATCTTGTGACGAACTCGCCCGCTGGCATGAATGCGCTGACGTTGAGGTTGCACGATGTGAATGGTGTTTATGCCGATAGCGCCACGTTTGTGCTAACCTTTACCGCGCTGGTGCCACCGACCCTGGAGATCAATAAGAACGCCGGTCAGCTCACTCTTTCATGGCCGCTGGACGCAGACGATTGGACGCTTGAATCGGCGACCGGGCCGACAACAACCAACTGGTCTGTCATCACCAATGCCCCGGTGAATACCGGCACCAAATTTTCCGTGTTGTTGGATTTCGGAGCCGCGCAGAAATTTTATCGGCTACATAAATTCTGATGGTGCGCGCAAAAGGCGGATTCGCCTTACAATCTTACCGAAATATTCTTCTCCTTCAAAAACTGTTTCACCTCGCCCACGGTGTAAGTCCCAAAGTGAAAGATGCTGGCTGCGAGCACGGCATCGGCGCGGCCTGCCAGTAAGACTTCCGCCATGTGTTCTTTGCTGCCCGCACCACCGCTGGCCACTACAGGCACGCCCACGGCTTCGCTTACGCGGCGTGTGATGACGAGGTCAAAACCCTGCTTGGTTCCGTCGGCATCAATCGAATTCAAAACAATTTCGCCCGCGCCGAGCGCGACGGCGCGCTGCGCCCATTCCACGGCGTCGAGACCGGTATCCACGCGGTTGCCTTGTGCGAAGACGCCCCATTTATCCGGCGCAATTTTCTTGGCATCAATCGAGACGACGATGCACTGGCTGCCGAACTTTTCCGCGCCTTGCCGGATGAGTTCAGGATTGGCGATGGCGCTGGAGTTGATGGAAATTTTATCCGCTCCGGCGCGGAGCATGGCATACATGTCGTCCACGGATTTGATGCCGCCGCCAACGGTGAGGGGCATGAAGCATTGGTCGGCGGTGCGTTCGATGACCTCGACCATGGTGGCGCGTCCGTGCGCACTGGCGGTGATGTCGAAGAATACCATTTCATCCGCACCCTGCTCGTTGTAGCGGAGGGCGAGCTCCACAGGATCGCCGACATTGCGGAGGCCGCCCTTTTCGGCGATGCCGAACTGGACGCCGCGGGTGACCTGACCGTTATGGACATCGAGGCAGGGAATGACACGTTTGGCAATCATCTGGCCTTAAAATGCCAGCTTTTAGGGCGAGTTGAAACTTTTTTTGAGTTGCAGCGTTAAACGAGTTGTCAGATATAGTGGTGGTTCAATTTTTAACTATGAAAAAACAACTGTTAGTTTTGGCAATGGCAGGTTCGACGGTTTTTATGTCGGGCTGTCAGAATCCTGATGGCACGCAGAACAATACGGGTTCTGGCGCGCTCATCGGCGGCGCGCTGGGCGCGATCACCGGTGCGGCCATCGGCGGAAATAACCACAACGCCGGCGGCGGTGCGGCGATCGGTGCGGCGGCAGGATTAATCCTGGGCGGGCTGATCGGCAACGCGGCGGATCAAGAGCAACGCGAACGTTTGCGCGCCCAAGCCCCGCAGACTTATCAACGTGTTGAGCAGGGCCAACCGCTCAGTCTCGCGGATGTGAAAGCCCTTTCCCGCGCTGGCATCGCCGATGATGTGATTGTTAGTCAGATCAAAAATTCGCACACGGTTTTCCGTTTGAGCGCGGCGGACATCATTGATCTTCGCGACGCCGGGGTGACGGATAAAGTGGTGAATTACATGATCAACACGCCGAGCACCGCGCCGGAATCATCCGTGGCCACGCCGCAGGTGATCCAATACGCGCCGCCGCCGCCGCCCGTGGAAACCGTGGTGATCGCGCCGGGGCCGGGCTATGTGTGGGTGGATGGCGAGTGGGAATGGAACGGTCGTTGGGTCTGGTGCGCTGGCCACTGGGGTTATCCACCGCGTCCCGGTGTCGTGTGGGTGGTTGGCCGGACTTGGAACGATCATCGCGGCTGGCATCAAGATCGTGGTCACTGGCGTTGAACTGGCGATTACCCGCTGAAAATGGAGCCAGCTGTCGGGATTGAACCGACGACCGACGGTTTACAAAACCGTTGCTCTACCGCTGAGCTAAGCTGGCCAAAATATCTCCGGAAAGTTCCGGAAAAGAGCGGCGGTTATTTTGAGTGCGCGTGAATGAATGGCAAGTTAATTCGCCGCTCAACAGCCACGCGGCGTGTGGAAAAACTATGCAACCACTTGGTATCGTCGAAAAAAACTTTAACGACCTAGAACCCCAACTTAAAATATTATGATTCCAAAACTTAATTTTGTCCCTTCGCTTGATCCGGAATTTTTGCCGGCCATCGCGTTCAATCGCCACTACTGCCACGCGGTCAAGTCCGCTGGCCACGGCGTGCCGCTGGTGCTGGGCTTGGAACGCGAAAACGGTTTGATCTCTCACTACGAAACCGTGGTGCGCGTGGATGCCGACGTCGAGACGTTGCGCTATGTGGAGCGGATCGTGAAATTTTTGCTCTGGTCGCGCGGCGGTTGGAAGTTGCATTTCGGCGGACCGAAAAGCATCGGCGAATTCATCCGTAAAACTTATTCACCACGCGGCGCACGGAAGTTTGATGGCGAGATGATGTCGTTGGCCTACGGGAAAAAATTTCAAGTCGTTGTGACCACGGCGGGAAAAGTTCCGGCGCACAAAGAAAGCCAGATCGCGGCGGGCGGACATTTGAAAGGTTGCCGCATCGGCTTCGATCTCGGCGCGAGTGACTACAAGGTTTCTGCGGTTGTGGACGGCGAGGCGATCTTCACCGAGGAAACGCCGTGGCAGCCGGTGCTGCAAGCTGATCCGGCTTATCATTATCATCATCTGTCGGCGGCGTTGCATCGGGCGGCGGCGCATTTGCCGCGCGTGGACGCCATCGGTGGCAGTTCGGCTGGCATCATTGTTGACAATGAAATTCGCGTCGCATCGCTGTTGCGGGCGGTGCCAAAAAAACTTTTTCCGCAAGCTGCTGGAATTTTCAAACGCATTCAACGCGAATGGAACGTGCCGGTGGTGGTGATGAATGATGGCGACGTGACGGCACTCGCAGGTGCGCTATCACTGCGGCAAAAAGGGATGCTCGGCATCGCGATGGGTTCGAGTGAAGCTGCTGGGTTCATGGATTTGCAGGGGCGTATTCCCGGCTGGCTGAACGAGCTCGCGTTCGCACCGGTGGACTACAACCCCGCCGCCGCTGCGGATGAATGGTCGGGTGATCGCGGCGTGGGCGCGCTTTACTTTTCGCAACAGGCGGTCAACAAACTGCTGCCCGCCGCGAAAATTTCACTACCGCCAAAAATGGGTTTGCCGGAGCGACTCAAGGAAGTGCAAGCCCTCATGGCGGCGGGCGATGAACGGGCGGCGAAAATTTACGAAACGATCGGCGTTTATTTTGGTTACGCCATTGCTCAATACGCGGATTTTTACGACTTCCGCCACCTGCTCGTATTGGGGCGCGTGACGACGGGCGCGGGCGGCGATGTGATTTTAAATCAAGCGCGTGAGGTGTTGCGCCGGGAATTTCCGGAGGTAGCGAAGAAAATAAACCTGCATGTGCCGGACGAAAAAAATCGGCGCGTCGGTCAAGCGGTCGCAGCGGCGAGCTTGCCGATGGCCCGGAAGTAGGGCCATGAACTTGCCTTAACCCAAGGCGGAATTATTCGTGCCGGATGGTCAGTCCGCCGGTGCCGTGCTGAATCACATGACGCCGCTCGGCAGCGGGGCGCGGGCGGATGATCTGGAATTCACGGCTCGCCCCAGCATTTTTGCGGTTGGCAAAATGTAACTTTGGATTTTGTCGGCCTCTGCCTAACATGGGCCCTGGCAGACAAAACCAATGTATGAAGGGCAACGCACAGACATCCCATTTTCTGAACCGCGAATTGAGCTGGCTGGAATTCAACCAGCGCGTGCTTGATGAGGCGAGCGATCCCGCTAACCCGCTGCTGGAGCGTCTCAAGTTTTTCACCATCGCCAGTTCGAACCTGGATGAATTCTTCGAGGTGCGGGTCGCGGGCTTGAAGCAACAGATCGAAAGCGGTGCCAGCGTGCGTAGCGTGGATGGCTTGACGCATGGAGAAATGTTCGAGGCCATCACGAAACGCGTGCGCAAAATGGTCGCCGATAAATACGCTTGCTGGCACAAGGAATTACAGCCCGCGCTCGCCAAGAATAAAATCCGCATCTTAGACTTTGACGAGCTTAAACGTGATGACCTCATCTGGCTCGATGACTTCTATCATCGCCAAGTGCGCCCCGTTCTGACGCCGCTGGCGATAGATCCGGCGCATCCCTTTCCGCAACTGCTCAACAAGTCGCTCAATCTCATGGTCCGGTTGGAGATGGCCAAGAACGGCCAACCCCTTAAGCATCTTGCTGTGGTGCAATGTCCCGCGATTCTTCCTCGTCTCATCCAGTTGCCCCGTGATGATGACCGGCGCGATTACATTTTCCTCGGCCAGCTGATCGGACACTTCCTCGCGGATCTCTTTCCCGGCACGAACATCCTTGGTTGGTGGCCGTTTCGGCTCACGCGCAACAGCGAGCTTTATGTGGATGAAGGCGACACGCCAAATCTGCTCAAGGCGGTCGAGGAGGAGCTACACAAGCGTCGTCGCGGCCACGCCGTGCGTCTGGAAATCACTTCTAATTGTCCCGATGAAATCCGCAGTGCGCTGCTGAAGACATTGAACCTCACAGATCAGGATCTGTATCTCGTGGATGGCCCCATGAATCCCTCGCGCCTGATGATGCTCTACCAAGGCAACCATTCGCCGGAGTTGCGCGATGCGCCGTTCCTCGCGCCTGTCGGACCCGCGTTGCGCGGCAAGAAAGATATATTCACTGCCCTCCGCGAGCGCGATGTCTTGTTGCATCATCCCTACGAAAATTACGCCAGCGTCGTCGAGTTTCTCGAACACGCCGCGACGGATCACGATACGCTCGCCATCAAGATCACGCTGTATCGCACCGGCGGCGATCCGCGCATCGTCGGCGCGCTTATGAACGCCGTGAACAACGGCAAGCAAGTCACCGCGGTCGTTGAGTTACGCGCGAGGTTCGATGAAGCCAATAACATTGAGTGGGCCCGCAAGCTCGAAGAGAACGGCGTCCACGTCGTTTACGGTCTGGTCGGTTACAAAATCCATGCGAAGTGCGCCCTCGTCGTTCGGCGCGAGGGAAATGACATCCGCCGCTACGTCCATCTCGGAACTGGCAACTACAATCCCAATACGGCCAAGCTCTACACCGATCTCAGCCTCCTCACGTGCCGGCCTGAATTCGGCGAAGACGCCACCAACCTCTTCAATCTCCTTACCGGCATCTGCCAGTTCCAAGGCATGAAGAAACTCGTCGTTGCCCCCTTCGACTTACACGCGAAGCTGCTCCAACTCATCGCGCGGGAAGCCGCAAATGCCAAACGCGGACTCCCCGCGCGCATCATAGCCAAGTTCAATTCCCTTGTCGAACCCGAGTTGATCCAAGCCCTCTACACCGCCTCCCAAGCCGGCGTGAAGATCGAGCTTATCATCCGCGGCATCTGCTGTCTGCGACCCGGCGTGCCCGGTCTCAGCGAGAACATCACCGTCCGCAGCATCATCGATCGCTTTCTCGAACACAGCCGCATCTATTACTTCGAGAATGCTTGTCAGGCCGAAATCTTCGTGGGCAGTGCCGACTGGATGCCGCGCAATCTGTTCCGCCGCATCGAAGTTGTCTTCCCCATCGAAGACGGAATCCTCTGCGACCGCGTCATCCGTGAAATCCTCGGCATCGCGCTCGCCGACAATGTGAAGGCGCGGTTCCTCGGAGCGGATGGAATTTATCGCCGCGCCAAGCTTTCTCCCGGCGAAAAACCGCGCCGCAGCCAATCAGAATTCATGGCCTTAGCCGTCCCGAAAGCAATTGAAAAGGCGAAAGAGAAAATTCCGCACGTAGAACTCATTCCCTCACCCTTCCCCAAGAAACGCAAAGCATGAATCTCTATATCCTGCGGCACGGACTGGCCAGCGATCCCGGTGAAAACGGGCTCCCGAAAGATTTGCCCGATACCGAACGCCCACTTTCCGCCAAGGGCAAGCAAAAGCTCTGGCGCAGCGCCGAGGCCATGCGCACGCTGGAGCTAAAATTCGATGCCGTCGTCTCCAGTCCGCTCCTCCGCGCCCGGCAAACCGCCCAGATCATCACTGAAGCCTTCGAGATACGGCGCAAACTCATCCTCACCGATGATCTTGCGCCCGCTGGCGATCCAAAATCGCTCATTGATCAGCTCAATCAGCTCGGCCCGCGGGCAAAAAACATTTTACTCGTCGGTCATGAACCTTATTTGAGTCGGCTCCTCGGATTACTCATCGCCGGTAACACCACGACGGCGATTGATCTCAAGAAAGGGGGCTTGGCCAAGCTCGAAGTAGAGCAACTTCGCTTCGCCCGCTGTGCGGAACTCGCTTGGTTGCTTACCCCCAAGCAACTTGAGCGGCTCAAGTAAGCCGCTGCGATTCACGGAATGCCCACCGCGAGCCAAAGCCTCCGGCCCGCGACTTCGAATGGCGATTACTTAACACGAAGTTCTAAGTCTTAAAGCCTAAGTATGTAAACTTAGGCTTTAAGTTCATCTATTGATAGAGAGGGAATCGGGGCGAAAGCGCATTTTGTCTAAGTTTTACAATGATTTTAGCAGCCGCTGGCGGAAAAATTCTATTTTTCAATTATAAGTTGCGCCCCACCGGTGGCATGGTATCAAAGAGTTGGCTACGGAGCCCCTGCTGTAGGGTAAGCGGAACGGAATTTCTCGTGCGGCAGGCAACTTCACCCTTCCGTTCTAGAATCCTTAAAACCTATGGCTAATAGTCCTAAAGAGTTGGGCGATCAGATTAAGCGAATAACGGATGCCTGGACCGAGCTCGCGCCTAATGCGATCTTCGGTAGCATGACCCTCGCGCAATATATTGCGGCGGTGAAGCCCTCGGTGGATGCGCGCCTTCTGATTGATAAGTTGGGTGAAGACAAAACGCAAGGCATCGTCGTCCGCGACAAGTCCGACGTGCTAAGCGAGGTGAAAAATGCGGCGGCCATCAAAGGGATGGTGGGCGATATCAACTACGGCGATGACAGTGCGCTGTATGAGAAATGCGGATACATCCGCAAGAGCCAGCGTAAGACCGGCCTCACGCGTAAAAAGAAATCTGGCGGCGGCGGTCCAGTGCCGAAGTGATACGGAATAAATTCCGGGTGCGAGAAACATAAGAGCCGCCGTAAAGGCGGCTCTTTTTGGTGGGGCGGAATCAGGACTCTGGCTGATCGGACGATTTCGGTTCGTAATCGGGGAAATAAATTTTCGCACACTTCGGACAATAGCTGTGGGTGAAGATGGCGTCGGTGTGCTTGGAGATAAAAGTTTCGACTTGCTGCCAGTAACCTTCGTCATTGCGGATTTGTTTACAGGCACAGCAGATGGGCAGCATGCCGGCGAGCGTCTTGATGTTGCTGGCGGCCTCGGCCAGGGCGGCGGAGACGCGGCGCAGTTCGAGATTTTTCATGACCATGCGCGCGAGGCTGGCGAGATTAGTCTTCTGTTCTTCGGTCAGCTTGTGCGGGTGCTGGTCAATGACGCAGAGAGAGCCGAGCGATTCGCCAGCGGGCGTGACCAGTGGCGCACCAGCGTAGAACCGTATCTTGGGGTTTCCCAACACCAGCGGATTGTTCTGGAAACGTGCATCCAGGGTCGCATCTTCCACCTCCAAGATGGTGTCTTGTAAAATGGTGAAGGCGCAAAAGGCTTGTTCGCGCGGGGTTTGATCCGCGGTCAGACCGACCTTGGCCTTGAACCATTGGCGGTCGGAGTCAATCAATGAGATCAGGGCGATGGGAACGCCGCAGATAGCAGAGGCGAGGCGGGCGACATCGTCATAAGCCTGCTCCGGTAAGGTATCGAGGATGCGATATTGGAGCAGGGCATTGAGGCGATGGGCCTCGTTGGCGGGCAGGGGCGGCTTCAAAATAATTTTTTCATCAAGGAAGGGCATTCATTCACCACTGTGAAAATGCCGGGACGCCGGGCGGGACGGAGATGATTTAAAAAACAGATCCTGCACCGCGCGCCTCGCTGTTGCGAACCATAAGCTGTGGTCTGGGCGGCGTCTAGTTTGAATTTGCGTGCGCGGTGGCACCGGCTGAAGCGCAAGGCTGTTCTTACTGAAAGGCCGATGGCCTTTGATTTTTTAACGCCCCCAGTCGAAAGGCCTACGCTCAAATCCCGCAAGTGAGAAACCACAAAGTTGCTGGCGAGGCGGCAGTTTTTTATTTAGGGAAACATCGGATGTCATTGGAGGCTTTCAATCTATCCATCCCAACAGACTGGCGAGCGCGAACAAACAGGACGCGGCGGTGACCGGATAGATCAAGATGCTCAGCAAACCCAGCGGGCTGGCGCATAGCAAGAAGCCGACGCTCAAAGCAAAGGTGAAGACATAGCGGAAGGTGATGTCACTGCGGAAACATAAAATCATCCCGACCACAAAACCAGATCGCCAGAGCACGTCATTGGCATAATCCCAAAAGGAGGTTTGATCTTCCAAATGTCCGAAGACACAGAAATGGCGGGTTCGGCAAATCAGGAAACACGGCACGCTTGCGAGAAACCAAATGAACGTAATGAGCCGGGCGCGTTCGGGATTCACGAAGGTCAGCAGCCGTTTCATGACTCGCACGCTAAACCTTGACCTTCATGTCGTCGAGTTTGAATTCACCCCGCAGACAATGAGCCTCCTCACGTCGGCTCCCACGAATGTTGTGAGGAAAATTGATTCGCCTGTTTCACCGAGTTTTTGCATCATGCGCGGAATGAAATCCATGACGGGTTACGGTCGCGGCGAGTGCGCGCAAGACGGTTTTAAGGTCACGGTGGAGTTAAGCTCTGTGAACCGGAAGCAGGCCGAGGTATCGGTCACGTTGCCGCGCGAGCTAGAGCTGTTGGAATCGCAGGTGCGCGATGCGGTGAACCGCGTGGTGGCGCGCGGGCGCGTGAACGTGCGCGTGACATTGCATGCGGCGGAGGGGAAAATTTCGGCGCGGAATCATCTCAACACGGAGCTCGCTAAGGCTTACGCGGCGGAACTCGCGAAGCTCGCGAAGTCCCTGAAACTTTCCGGCGGTGTGACGCTGGATCAATTGCTGCGCGCGCCGGGCGTTTTTCAGACGGATGAGGAACTGGCGGAGTCGGAAGATTTGTGGCCGGCGGTGGAGAAGGCGTTGACGCAAGGCTTGTCGGCATTGGTGAAAATGCGCGAACGCGAAGGCGCACACCTGGGAAAAGATTTGACGGCGCGCATCGGCGTGATGCGGGCGGCAGTGGATAAAGTGAAGCAGCAGGCACCGGTGACGGCGGAAAATTACCGGCAGAATTTATTGACGCGCATCAAGAGCGCGGGCATTGAAAACATTGAACCAAATGACGAGCGGCTGCTGAAGGAAATTGTTTTGTTCGCGGACCGCTCGGACATCACGGAGGAACTGACGCGGCTGCAAAGTCATTTCCAGCAGTTTGCGGATTGCGGGAAATCGAAGGAGCCGGTCGGGCGCACGCTGGACTTTCTCGCACAGGAAATCAACCGCGAGATCAATACCATCGGCTCGAAGGCGAATGACGCAGTGATCTCGCGCGAGGTGGTGACGCTCAAGACGGAACTGGAGCGCTACCGCGAGCAGGTGCAAAATGTCGAATGAAAAGTGAAACGCAAAAAATTAAGACCCACGGCTCCAAGTCGGAAAAAAAAGCCGTGCCGTTGCTGGTTTTGATCTCCGCGCCGTCGGGCGGCGGGAAGACGACGTTGTGCGATCTGTTGCTGGCCGCGCGCCCGGACATGACGCGGGCGATCACTTGCACGACGCGTGACCCGCGCGCGGGCGAGCGCGACGGGGTGGATTATCATTTCTTCGATGCGGCGGAATTCTTGAAGCGGTTGCAGGCGGGCAATTTTCTCGAACACGCTACGGTTTATGGCCACAGCTACGGCATTCTGAAATCGGAGTTGCTCGCGAAGTTGCGCGAAGGTAAGGATGTGTTGCTCAACGTGGACGTGCAAGGTGCGGCGACCATTCGCGAGCGCGCGGAAGACGAGCCGGAGTTGAAGAAGGCATTGGTCACGGTGTTTCTCACGCCGCCGTCGGTGGATATTCTGGAGGAACGACTGAAGCGGCGGAATCAGGATTCGCCGCCGGTCATCCAGAAACGGCTGGCGGTGGCGAAGCAGGAAGTCGCGCAGTGGAAGAATTTTGATTATCTCTTGTTCAGCACCACGAAGCCGGAGGATCTGCGGCGGATGATGGAGATCGTGGAGGCGGAGAAGATGCGGGTGGCGCGTTCGCACGCGCCGGAATTTTGACGGTTTAATTTTTACCGCTGATTGACGCTGATGAAAATTCAGCGATGTTTAGCGGAATTCAACGGGCCTATTTGAAGTTATGAGCGCAAACATTGTTCTCGGGGTCACCGGCTCGATTGCCGCGCACAAGGCGGCGGATCTGGCGTCGCTGCTCACGAAGTCTAAATTCAACGTGCACGTGGTGATGACGGCGGACGCGCAGCATTTCATCACGCCGCTGCCGTTCAAAACGCTGACGCGCCATCCGGTGGTCACGAATCTCTACGACGAGGATGAGGGCTGGAAGCCCACGCACATTTCACTCGCGGATGAAGCGGACTTGCTCCTCATCGCGCCGGCAACGGCGAATGTGATCGCGAAGCTGGCGCACGGGCTGGCGGATGATGCGTTGAGTTGCATCGCGCTGGCCTTGAATTCGAAAGCGAAGATTCTGATCGCGCCGGCAATGAATGGGAAAATGTGGTTGCACGCGGCGACGCAAGCGAACGTGGCGACTTTGAAAAAGCGTGGCGTGGAATTCATTGGGCCGGACGAAGGGATGTTGTCGTGCGGTTACGAGGGCGTTGGGCGGCTGTGGCCGGTGGAAAAAATCGCGACGCGCGTTGAGAAAATTCTTCATTAAATCTGCATGGAAACCAGCCGCGAGTCTTGGTTGAAACGCCTGCGGGACTTGTTGGAAATTCCCGCGCTGGACCCGGAGCTCGCGAGCCGTCGTCTGGAGCTGATGGAATGTAACATCATGCTGCCGGCGAAAGTTTTGATCATCGGCCTGACGTGGTATTCCTTCAGCAGCACGCCGTGGACCGGCTCCCAGGGCCAATCGGATGTGTTGGTGGAGGCGGTGCAGAAAATTTTCTGGCTCTACGTATTGGCCAACGTGCTGCTGGCGGGGCCGTTGTTGTGGGTGCGGAAATTTTCGGAGGTGGCCGGAAAATGGCTGGCGGTGACGAGTTCGCTGGTGGACGCGCTGTTCTTCGGGGCGATGACCGTGGTCACCGGCGGCATAGATAGTATTTTATTCTGGCTGTTTTTAGGTCTGATGTTGCGCAACGCGGTGAGTTTGCCGCTGGGGATTTTTCAGTTCATTCTGAATATCGTCACGAGCCTGTGTTATGCGCTCGCCATTTTGTTAGATGCCTCGGTATTAAACGACGATCAGGATCCTACGCAGCAGGTTTTTGATCTGACGCTGCATCAGAACTGGGGCGAGCCCTTGATCTTGCGGATGGTCGTGCTGTGGCTGATGGCGTTGTGCTGTTACGGTTTGGAACTCTTGTTGGAGCGGCAGCGGTTGGCGGCTGAGGAGGCGGCGGAATTTGCCGCGCGAGAAGGTCAGCTACATTCCGCCGGCCGGATCGCGGCGGAGTTCGCGCACCAGATTAAAAATCCACTGGGGATCATCAGCAACGCGACCTATTCCATCCAACGGAGTTTGCGCGAGCAAAAACCGGTGGCGGCGGAGCACGTCGAGATTATCCAAGAAGAAGTCGCTCGGGTGGACCAAGTGATCACGCAGATCATGGGTTACGCGGATTTGAAGGAGGGCCACGTCGAGAAGCTGGGAGTGATCAAAAAAATTGAGGCGGCCATCGCGCAGGTATTTCCGCCGGCGTTGCCATCCGGCATAAAAATAAAAAAAGTTTATGCAGGACGCATTCCACCGCTGCTGATGCAACGCAGGCACCTCACGGAAATATTGGTCAACCTGCTGGCTAATGCGCGCGAAGCCTTGGGAGAGAAGGGAACCGTGACGGTGACCGCCGCAGTTTTGCCGGATCACGCGGTGGAAATTTCGGTGGCGGATGATGGGCCTGGTATCCTGCCCGAGCGGGTGAGCCAGATTTTCGAGGCTTATTTTACGACCAAGCCAAAGGGAACCGGTCTGGGCCTCGCCATTGTGAAACATAATGTGGAACTCTACGGCGGAAAGGTGCGCGTAGAGTCGGGAGCGGATTCCACTTTTGAAAAACCGACATTGGAAAAATTCAAAAATGGTAAAGGCGCAAAATTCATCGTAACCTTTCCTGCCAAATCTCCGACCAAATCAATTGTGCCATGAGTGTAACCTTGCCGCCCGTGCTGGTCGTCGATGACGAAAAAAATATGCGCCGCACGCTGTGCGCCATGCTCGGCGACGAGGGCTATGTCTCCACGGCCGCCGAATCCGCCGAGGAGGCGCTGAAGTTGCTCGCGGAAGGAAGTTTTTTGATGGTCATCACCGATGTCCGGCTGGGGGGCATGAGCGGCCATGAATTGCTCGAAAAAATTCGCAGCCGCTGGCCCAACCTGCCGGTGTTGATGATCACGGCGCATGCGACGCCCAAGCTTGCCGTCGCCGCGATTCAAGCGGGCGCGATGCATTATCTCGCCAAGCCATTTGCGCCGGAGGAATTGTTTCACGCCCTCGCCCGCTGCGCCGAACGTTACCGGCTGTTGCGCGAAAATGCGGCGTTGCGCTCGCGCACCGGCGAAATTTTTGGCCTGCACCAGATCGTCGGCGAGTCGCCAAAAATCCGCGAGTTGCGCGATTTGATTCAGACCGTGGCGGTAACGGATGCGCGCGTGTTGATTCTCGGCGAGAGCGGAACGGGCAAAGAACTGGTCGCCGGCGCGCTCCATACGTTGAGCCGGCGCAGCGACCGGCATTACATCCGCATCAACTGCGCGGCAATTCCCGAGCAACTTCTAGAGAGCGAATTGTTCGGTCACGAGAAAGGCGCGTTCACCGGCGCGGTAAAACAGAAGCTGGGCCGCGTGGAGGAGGCGGATGGTGGCACAATTTTTCTCGATGAGATTGCGGACATGGGCAAACCGTTGCAGGCGAAACTGCTCAGATTTCTCGAGGATGGTAGCTTCACGCGCGTCGGCGGCACGCAGGAATTGCGGGTAGATGTGCGGCTCATTGCAGCGACAAATCGTGATTTAACCAAAGCGATTGCCGTTGAAGATTTTCGCGAGGATTTATTTCATCGCCTGAACGTCGTGCAGTTCAATTTGCCGCCGTTACGCGAACGGGGCGAGGACGTGCTGCTGCTCGCGGGCCATTTTTTGAGACATTTCCGGGCGAAAATGAATAAAAACATCAACGATATTAACCCTGCCGCCCGGCAAAAGTTACTCGCCCAGCTCTGGCCTGGCAATGTGCGCGAGCTCCGCAACGTCATCGAGCGCGCCCTGATTTTGGAGACCGGGCAGGAAATCTCGCCCGCCAGTTTACCCGATTTTTCCGGCACTGGTCGCAGTCCCAAAAATCACCCGGCCCAATTGATCGCACCGGACGAGTCGCTGGATGCCGCGCTGGAACGGATCGAACGCGAGATCATTTCCAGCACTTTGGAAAAAAATAATTTGAGCCTGACACGCGCCAGCGAACAACTTAAACTAACCAGACATTCCTTGCGTTATCGGATGCAACGGTTAAATATGAAGATGCTCGGCACGGATGCTGGTGACAGCATCTTGTCAGCTCCAGAACAACAAGACAAATGAGCCCGCTCTCACTGCCATACAACGCCAAAGGGACGTCGGATTGGCTTATTTTTGCCGCCATGCTGCTAGCCATCGGCATCGGTATCGCCTGCTATATTATTTGGCTGATGTTGATCCGCACCGCCAACGGTAAGAAAAAAGAAAAAAAGAAATTGCGCCATCATCGTCCGCGCAATATCACCCGCGCCGAAGCCGGCGGATTACCGCCCGTGCGCGACCCTGACGAACCGCCCGCTGGACCTTGACTCATGGAGCACAGCCGCGCGCTCACTAAAAAAAGCGCCTCTAATCTCGCGTTGGCTTTTATCCTTCTGCCGCGCGAAAAACGCGATGCGATGTCCGCGCTCTATGCCTTTTGTCGGGCCGTGGATGACGTCGCCGATGAGGATTCCGTGCCCACCGAAAAACGTCGCATTGACCTCGAAGCGTGGCGCGCGGATATCCGCCGGGCCTGCGACAATAAAAAACCGGAATTTATCCTTAATCAGGAATTTGCTCCCGTCATCCGGCAATACAAGCTGCCCTTCGCCCTGTTCGACGAACTTCTCAAAGGCTGCGAAATGGATTTGGAGAATTTGCGTTATGCGGACTACGACGAACTGGAACTCTACTGCTATCGCGTCGCCTCCGCCGTCGGTTTGTTGAGTCTGGAAATTTTCGGCTATAAAAATCCGGCGTGCCACGACTACGCCATTTATCTCGGCAAGGCGCTCCAACTCACAAACATCTTGCGCGACGTGAAAAACGACGCCGCGCGCGGACGAATTTATCTGCCGCAGGCCGAACTGAAAAAATTCCACGTCAGCGAAAAAGAAATTTTAGACGGAAACTATTCTCAAAAGTATTTTTCACTCGCGCAAAGCGTGGCCGCCCGCGCGAAACATTTTTATTTACTCGCGCAAAAAACGTTGCCGCCGGAAGATCGTCAGTCAATGGTCGCCGCCGAACTGATGGGCAGCGTCTATTGGCGGCTGCTACGAAAACTGGAAGCGGAAAAATTTAATGTCTTCGGTGAGGCCCGCATCAAACTCAGCAAGCCGCAAAAACTCGCGCTCATTTTCAAATCTTGGTTGCGCCACGCCACCGGTTCTACCGCGGCGAATTATGGAAAGGGCTGAAGCCGAGTTCGCCGCTAAATGGTTTGTTTCTTCATTCTGAATTCTTCATTCTACCTTCGCTATGTATTCACCGACGCTGGCTGAATTTTTGAAATTTGCGACGCAGGGAAATCTCATTCCCGTCACGCGCCGCATTCTCGCCGATCTCGAAACGCCGCTCTCCGCCTATCGCAAAATCAGCGGACAGGGCGAATCGTTTCTCTTTGAATCCGTCGAGGGCGGCGAACACATCGGGCGCTACTCGTTCGTCGGCTGCAATCCGCGCGCGGTCATCCGGCAGGACGGTCAGCACGTTCAGGTGATTGAAAACGGACGCATCATCGAGAGCGCGATGGTGGGTAAGGACGTGAAGGACGGACTCGAAATCGTCGAGCGCATCATGAAAAAATATCGCGCGGTGGCGGTGCCGGGCTTGCCGCGTTTCACTGGCGGCGCGCTCGGTTTTATCGGCTACGAATTTATCCACGATGTCGAACCGTCCGTGCCGCGTCCGCAGCATGACGAACTGAAAACGCCGGCGATGTATTTCCTCGTGGCGGATCAGCTTTTGATTTTCGACCGCGTGCAGCAGACTATCACGATTCTGGTCAACGCGATTCTCGACGATGCGGAAAGCCCCGCCGATGCTTACGAAAATGCGACCGGCGAAATTGACCGGCTCGTCGCGCTGCTGGAACAACCGAGCGAACACACAGCCGTCGGGGTAACGAATGATTTTCCCGCTGTTGAGTTTCAATCCAATCAGACGAAGGAAAAGTTTTTCGCGAATGTCGAGGCGTCGAAGAAATTTATCACGGCGGGCGACATCATCCAGGTCGTCGGCTCGCAGCGTTTTTCTGCGCCAGTGAAAGCCGCGCCGCTGGATATTTACCGCGCCGTGCGGAACATCAATCCGTCGCCATATTTATTTTTGCTGGAACTGGACGGTTTCGCGCTCGTCGGTGCGTCGCCGGAATTGCACGTTCGCTGTGAGGAAGGTAAAGTGGAAATTCGCCCCATCGCCGGCACGCGTCCGCGCGGAAAAAATTCTGCCGAAGATGCCGCGCTGGAAAAAGAATTGCTCGCCGATCCGAAGGAACGCGCCGAGCATGTCATGCTCGTGGATCTTGCTCGCAACGACATTGGCCGCGTCTGCGATTTCGGTTCGGTGCAAGTCAAAGACCTTATGTTCATTGAACGTTATAGCCACGTCATGCACATCGTTTCGCAAGTTGAAGGAAAATTAGCCGCCGCGAAAACGAATTATGATTTGATGCGTGCGACGTTTCCCGCCGGCACGGTCAGCGGCGCGCCGAAGATTCGCGCGATGCAAATTATTTCCGAACTGGAGCAAACCACGCGCGGCACTTACGCGGGCTGCGTCGGCTATTTTTCTTTCAATGGAAATTTAGATACCTGCATCACGATCCGCACCGCGCTGATCAAAGATGGAAAAGCGTATGTGCAAGCCGGTGGCGGCTGGGTCAATGATTCCACGCCCGAAGGCGAGTATCAGGAGACGATCAACAAATCCATGGCGATGCGGAAGGCGATCGCGATGGCGGAGAGTTTTGGGAAAGCGGCTTAACCGCGAACCACGCGAAATACGCTAAATACGCGAAAGGAAAAGCAAAATTCCTGTTCGCTAATTTTGTGTGTTTCGCGGTTTCTAAAATTGTGGAATCCAAACCAGCCAGTTCGACGGAGGCAGCGACGTGCGAACGCTGCGGCAGTTTTGACGTTTTTGAAATCGCCGGAAAATTTCTGTGCCCCGATTGTGTCGCCCTTGCGGGTTGCGCTTGTGGCGGACATGGAGAACAATCAGAGGATTAGTTATGCCACTTTACGAATACGAATTATGCGACGGTGAATGCAAGGCCTGCGGTGGGACGTTCACGCTGAACCGTCCGTTGAGTGCGGCACCGCTGGTGAAATGTCCGGCGTGCAAAAAGCCGGTGCGCAAAGTTTTTTCCAATTTCAGCACGCCCCACAAGCTCAAGCCGCTCTCCATCTCGGACGCGAAGAAGTCGGGCTTTCAAGTTTACAAACGGCTGGGCAAAGGTGAATACGAGCGGCAGTGATGACCTGCCAAACATAGAATTTAAGGCGCGGAAACTAAAAGCGGTCGGTATTCATTTTGAATAGATTTTGACGGAGGTTGTCCATTGCTTTAGCGTAGAGGCTGAAAATGAATTCGCATGCGATCAGGTTGTTCCGCGTGGTTGCCGCAATTGTGGCCGCCGGGTCGTGGTCAGCCGTCGCCCAGCAGCCGATTGTTTTTTCTAAGCCGGCAGATTCGGCCGGAGCCGCCAAGCCGGATTCCAATCTCGCCCCGGAAACGAAGCACGAAACTCACGGTTTTTTTAGCATCCCGCAGTCCGTTTTTGAACCGAACCATTCAGAGTTAAATATTGCTCCCTTCAGCAGCAGCGCGCCGGCGCCGCAAGCTTCGCCCAGCCAGATGAGGGAATGGCAAAAGATTTTAGATGCCAAGAATCATTGGACACTCATGACGCCGGCAGAAATTCTGGGTATCCCGACGCCGGAAAAAATTCTCGGTCTGCCAGCCAAGGATGGCGGCGATAAATTGTCTCCAGAAGAGCGTTTCACCCGGCGGCGTGACAAATCGGCGGCGAGTCTGCTGGAAACTTCGGCGGCGGCCAAAGCGGTAAAACGGTCAGATATGCCGATTTCAAACAACGAGAGTCCGTTCGCCCGCAAAACTTTTGAAAGTGTTTTTGCGCGGGTGGATGAAAAAAATTCTTCGCAACAACAGCCGACGTCGGCGGGCGGCGCGGGCACGGCTGGTAAGGGTGGATCGTTATTCGGAGCCATGCTGGGATCTTTTGCTGCGGACGAGAAATCGGAAGCGCGCTGGGGCAATACGTTTAACTTTCCAGCCCAGCCGCCCAAGGCGACGCCGCAACAATTGGCGGGCATGGAACGGTTCCGCGAATCCATGCAGCCGTCGCTGGTTTTTCAGAAAGCAGCCGAGCAGAGGCGACCGACCCCGCTGGCGGCGCGTGATCCATTCATGAATGTGGCGCCGCAGTTCAATCCGCGCGGCAGTTCGTTTGCACCTTTGAAGAGTGATGTCTCGCGACCGATGGGGTTGACGTCGCTGCCGGGGATCACCACGCGGCTGCCGGTGACGCCCACGCGGTCGGCTGCGCAGCCGGATTTGCCGCCGTGGATGCGCGATGATTCGGGAAAAATTCCGCAACGGAAGTTTTGACTGCTTTAGTATGCCGAAGTAGTGACGAGCACTTGTTCCAAGGTGGAAACGCCAGCGCGCGCGCGATCCAGCGCACACATCCGCAGCGTGTGCATGCCTTGATTGACGGCGACCTTGCCCATTTCCCGCGTGCTTGACCGGGAGATGATGAGCTTACGAATTTCGTCCGTGATCGTCATCGCTTCAATGATCGCCATCCGTCCGGCGTAACCGGAATTTTTACAACGATCGCAACCACGGCCACGGAACAACTGGGCGCCTTCGAGTGTTTTCGAATCAATGTTTAGATCGGCATACATGGACGCGGGGTAAGTGACCGGTTCCTTGCAGTGCGAACAAATTTTGCGCATCAAGCGTTGGGCGCAGGACAAAATCACGGAGGACGAAATCAAAAAGGGCGCGATCCCCATGTCGTCCAGACGCGCAATGGCTCCGGGCGCATCGTTACAGTGCATCGTCGAAAGCACTTGATGGCCGGTGAGCGCGGCTTCGATGGCGATTTCCGCCGTCTCGGTATCGCGGATTTCCCCGATCATGATGATGTCCGGGTCCTGCCGCAAAATGGAGCGCAGCGCGTTAGCGAAGGAGAGGCCGATTTCTTTTTTCGTCGGCACCTGATTAATGCCTGGAATTTGAAATTCCACCGGATCCTCCACGGTGATGATGTTCCACTGCGGACTATTCAGTTCGTTCAACGCGGAGTAAAGCGTGGTGGTTTTTCCGGAACCGGTCGGACCGGTGACGAGGATCAAACCGTGCGGCGCATCAATGGCCGTTTTGAATTGCCGGAACGTGCTGTCGTCCAGCCCGAGCTTATCGAGGCTGGCGGACAAATTGGATTTATCGAGCACGCGTAATACGATTTTTTCGCCGTGAACCGTCGGCAAAATGGATACACGCAAATCGTAATCTTTACCGCTGACCTTGACGCGCATACGTCCGTCTTGCGGGAGGCGACGCTCGGCGATGTCGAGGTTCGACATGATTTTGAACCGCGAGGCGAGCGCAAGCTGCAACCCTTTCGGCGGCGGCGTGGCGTCAATCAAAACACCGTCAATGCGGTAGCGCAACCGCATCTGTTTTTCAAAGGGTTCGAGGTGGATGTCGCTCGCGCGATCTTTGATGGCTTGTAAGACGACGAGGTTGGCGAGCTTGATGACCGGCGCTTCCTCGCTGGAAGCCGCGAGCGCATCAAGGTTGACCTCCTCGGCGGATTCCTTGACCGATTCAATCGTGTCGGCGTCGGCATCGGCGTCGCTTTTTTTCTGGGCATCTTGGATGAGATCCTCCATGGAGCCGCTCTTGGCCGAATCAATCTGCTGCAGCTTGTCGGCAATGGCTTTTTCAGAGGCGATCAGCGCGGTGACTTCCAGCTTGGTGATGCGCTTCACGTCATCCACCGCGAGGACGTTCAACGGGTCGGCCATCGCGAGGAATAATTTATTTTCCAGCCGGGCCACGGGAACAATCCGGTGGCTATGGGCCAGGTCGCGCGGCACCAACTCCAGGACTTCGGGCAAAATACTCACGCGGCCCAAATTGATGGGCGAAACGTTCAGGACGCGGCCCATGCACACGGCGAGATCATCGGGACTGACGTATTGTTTGTCCTTATCTACCAGTAGTTTTACGAGGCGCGAACCTTCTTTTTTCTGGCGTTCGAGCAGTTCCTCCACTTGGCTGGCGCTCAATAAACCATCTTCGACAAGGGCGTCGGCGATACGTTCGGCAAATGATTTGATCTTAGCCATAATCAGCGGAAAGCTTTGCGCAAGTTGGCGGTGATTTCGACCGGCGAGGCCACATACCATAACATCCGGTGCGTGGTAGATTCGGCGAGTTCCTTGGCCGCCTGCTGATTGAACGGGTTGGCGGTGGCCACTAAAATTGATTTGCTCATGCGGTCAAAGGGCAGCACGCACCAGCGCCGGCAGACTTCGGCGGGAAAACCGCGCGCCAGATCCATGTCCGATTCGTAGCGATCCAGCGGCATGAATGCCATACGTGATTTATCGGAAAGCAGCTTCAACGATTTTTCCAAGGACAATATGCCCTTGTCGTGCAGTTTTTGAATGAACGGCTCCACCACATCCGTCGGCACCGTTTTCAAATCCACGACCGGAAAACACAATTCGAAATCCCCGGCGGAGATGATTTTGCTCTCCACGAAAACTTTCTGGAGCGACTTGCGTCCGTCATCCACGTCCGAGGGCGTGGCCGAAACCGTGGTCTTGCCTTGCCGCCGTAACAACGTGGTTTCCGAAACGGAAGGCAGCACGGTCGGGTCCGCCGGTGGTTGGGTCACGGCGCTATTCGCCTTGTCCTCGATCTGTTTTAGCGCCGCGCGCACGTCCGCATCGTTCGGCTTGCGCTGTAAAATAGTTTCATACTCCAAAATCGCCGAGGACAACTGGCCGTGCTCCAAATAAGCTTGGGCGATGCGTTTGGAAGTGTTGATCAATTCCGCCTCGCGGCCCAGCTTGGTGTAGGCCTCCTTCAAAATTTCGAGCGACTGCGTGTCGTCGGTCTGTGACTGCACAATGACCTCGAACATCTCAATCGTCTGTAACAATTGAGCTTCTTCGCCAGGATTCAATTTATTTGCCATGCGCAATTTCGTCTATTCGTCGTCCGTGAACGGCCAAGTTATATTGAGCGCGCCACCAAAAGCAATCCAAAGTCAAAACGCGTCGATGTGACTGCTTTCATCGGCCAACATCGGCGAAAACGCGCCGGACTTGAGTTGGAAAATGTTTCATCATCAACCGCTTTTGCTTTCTGCCGCGCCGCCGACTTGGTAAATAACAGTCCGTGGAGCCGCTACATCCAATCATGATTCCTGCCCCCGGCGAACGACTGCTCCGATTCGTCGGCGATAAAATCCGTTTCCAACTTCGGTTGGAAAACCCCGGCGCAACCGAAAAATTCTCCGCCCGCCTGCGCACCAATCTGGGGCGCGCCGCCGCGCGCCGCCAAGAAATTATTTCCGCCGGCGGCAATCACGCCGTCGTCACCAATTCCTCCTGGCGGGATGTGCCGCTGACGCGCACCGCTGACGGTTGGCAAATCGAACTGCCGCTCGCGGAGGTCGGATTTTTCCAGGCCAAAGCATATCTGCTCGACGAAAAAAACTGGCAGCATTGGCCCGCCGGCGCGGACGTGGGGATTTCCGTGCATCCCAATTTCACGCGCACGGCGAACACCATTTATTGCGCGTTCACCCGGCTCTTTGGCGCGACCAAAAATCTCGCTTCCACCGCCGATGAAAAACTGGACGCGCAGTTGAAGTCGCTCGAAGCCCAAGGTTACGCCACGCTCCCGCCGTCAGGAAAATTTCGCGATCTCACGCGCCAGTTACCCTTCATCGTCAACGAGCTTGGCTGCCGCATCCTCCATTTGCTGCCCGTTCACCCGACGCCCACGACCTACGCGCGCTTTGGGCGCAGCGGTAGTCCGTATGCCGCGCTCGACCTGACGGCGGTGGATCCCGCGCTGGTCGAATTTGATAAACGCACGACCGGCATTGATCAGTTTTGCGAACTCGCTTACACCGCCCATTCGCTTGGCGCGCGCGTGTTCATCGACATCGTCATCAACCACACCGGCTGGGGTTCGACGTTGCAGGAAAATCATCCGGAATTTTTTCTGAAAAATCCGAACGGCGAATTCGCCAGTCCCGGCGCGTGGGGAACCGTTTGGGAAGATCTGGTCGAACTCGAACAACACGATGTCAAACTGTGGGATCTCATCGCCGATTCACTTTTGGTCTGGTGTCGGCGAGGCGTGGATGGCTTTCGCTGCGATGCCGGCTACAAGGTGCCCGCGCCGGCGTGGCAATACATCATCGCTCGCGTGCAGGAAGAATTTTCTGAGGCGATTTTTCTGCTCGAAGGTCTCGGCGGTTCGTGGGAGGCTACGGAAACATTACTCACTGAAGGCGGCATGCAATGGGCCTACTCCGAGCTGTTCCAAAATTATTCCGGCAGCGAAGTCGCGGGGTATCTCGACTACGCCAACCGCCAGAACGACCGCGTCGGCAGTTACGTTCATTACTCGGAAACGCACGATAACGAACGCCTCGCCAAAAAAGGTTTCGCGTGGTCGCTCTTGCGAAATCGTCTATGTGCGCTCACGAGTCCGAGCGGCGGCTTCGCCTTCACCTGCGGCGTGGAATGGCTGGCCGCCGAAAAAATCCGCGTCCACGGCCACACCGGTTTGAATTGGGACAACGTCGTCAACATCGTCCCCGAACTCGCGCAACTGAACGCGCTCATCTCGAATCATCCGTGTTTTTTTGACGGTGCCAAACTCACGCGCTTGAGCGCGTCCGGTTCGCCGGTCTATGTGCTGTTTCGCGAATCGGCTGAAGGCAAAGATTTCGTTTTGATCCTGGTCAACACGGACGTGGAAAACGAAAGTTCCATCGCCCCCGCGCTTGCCGATTTCAAATTTCAAATTTCAAATTTCAAATTTGATTTACTCGGCCAGCCGCTGCCAAAAATGTCCGTCACCCAGGAAGCGAGCGAATTCATCCTCCCGCCCGGTGCCGTTTATTGCCTCGCGCCGGTTGAAAAATTTTCCGGCTTGGGCGGCGATGAATACCGCCGCCGCCGCGCCCAGGCGGCGTGGGCCTTGGAATCATTGAATCAAATCATTCCCGTCGAAACCGTGGATAACTTCGACTGGCGTTGGCTCGCCCAGCAGGTCGAACACTCACCAAAAAATTTCCTTGCCGCCGCCAGCGAGTTCGCCGTGTGCGCTGGCAAAAAATCGCTCGCCGATTTTTTAGCCGAAGTTGAATCCGGAAAAACTTATCCGCGCGTCGTGGTTTGGACTTTGTTGGATGTCCGCCGCATTTCGCTCGTGCCGCCCGGCCATTGGCTGCTCATCGAAGATTCCGCTCCGTTCAGGGCCACGCTGGAAATGCAGAATGCCGAATACCGAATGCAGAAACCGGCGGTGCAGGTCAAATCCATTTCCGTCGGCGACCGCCACATCGCCTGTATTGCGCCGCAAAATTCAGCGGCGGAAACCGATTTATTATTGGAACGCTTTGCCACCATCTCGCAGAAAATTTCGGCGACGATTCGCTTTTTGCCAGCCGAACTGGAACAACCTTCAACTTTCAAACTCCAACCTTCAACCTTGGTTTTATTGACCAATGGCCTCGGCGGCATGGCGCGGCTGTGCGTGGATCTCGGGCGCGTGAATTCAAAATACGATTGCGCGCTCGCGGCCAATCTGAATCCCACCGTGCCCGTGGACCGTCACGTATTTGTCAAACGCCTTCGCGTTTGGGTGAACGCCGACGGTTTTCTTTCCGCGCTCGATTTCAAAAGCCTCGCGTCGTTTCACTCCGGCCCACCTGCCGTCTGGAATTTTGTGGCCAACGCCGGCGACGGTCGCACGGTGGAAATCGAATTGTCTGCGGAAATGGTTCAGGGCGAAAACACCGTGGTGTTCCGCTTCAGTCGTCCGACCGAAAAACTTGCGCATGGCAAACAGTTGCCTGCGGATGCGGATGTGCGCCTCACCGTGCGCGTGGATATTGAGGACCGGAATTTTCACAGCGAGACGAAACGCAACAGCGGCGCGGACCAACATTTTTCCGCCAACACCCGACCATGGGTCAAGAAGCACGGATTTGAATTCACGCCCGCGCCGGATCGGCAGCTTCACGTTTTTGTCAACGAAGGCATTTATCATCCGCAACCGGAGTGGTGCGAAAATATTCCACATCCCGTCGAGCAGACGCGCGGTCAAACCGGCAGCGGCGACGCTTACAGTCCAGGGTGGTTTGAGATTCCGCTCGCCAAAGGTGCCGACGTGGCGCTGACGTTGACGGCGGGGCCTGATCCTCGTAGCAGCGGACGTGAGTCCGCTCATACCAAGCAAAGTCAGAGCCGACTCACATCGGCTGCTACTTTTGAAGAGACTCTCGTCCACGCCGCCAAACAATTCGTCGTTCGCCGCGATGATTTCAAGACCGTCATCGCTGGCTATCCGTGGTTTCTGGATTGGGGTCGCGACTCGCTCATCTGCGCGCGTGGTTTGCTCGCGGCTGGCTTGCATGATGAAGTGAAGCAAATTTTGTTGGTGTTCGCGAAGTTTGAGCAGGACGGCACATTGCCGAACACGATTCACGGCAATGATGTTTCCAATCGCGACACAAGCGACGCGCCGTTGTGGTTCGCCGTCGTGTGTGAAGATTTGGGCGACAAAAAGTTTTTCTCCCAGCGCGTGGACGGCAAGCGCACCGTGCATGACGTGCTGGCCAGCATCGCGGAAAATTATTCCAAGGGCACGCCCAACGGCATCCACATGGATTCCGATTCCGCGCTGATCTGGAGTCCGAGCCATTTCACATGGATGGACACGAATTATCCCGCCGGCACGCCGCGCGAAGGGTATCCGGTCGAGATCCAGGTTTTGTGGATTCGCCTGCTGCGGTTGCTGGAAAAAATTTCCCAAAAAGCCGAACAAAA
>JANYFN010000135.1 GCA_025362675.1 Limisphaerales bacterium
GGTTTTCGTCGCGGTGTAACAAGGCCACAATATCCGCGTCCTGTTCAATCGCACCGCTGTCGCGCAAATCCGACAGGCGCGGGGCGCGGTTCTCGCGTTCGGCGTCGCGGTTCAACTGTGCGAGTGCGATGACCGGCAGATTCAATTCCTTTGCCAGTGCTTTCAAGGCGTTACTCACTAGCGTCGTTTCTTCGTAACGGCTGCGGCCCTTGTCCCCGCTGCGGAGCAAGCCAAGATAATCCACAAAAAGAATTTTCACGCCATGCGATTGCACCATGCGCCGGGCGCGGGCGGTCAACTGCGCGACGGTCAGATGATCGGAAGCAAAGGCGCAAGGTCATCTTTCGCCGCTGCCAACATCCGCGCCAGTTCGCCGGGCGTGTAAAATTCCACTTCCGCCGTGTTCGCCAGTTCGGGCCGCATGGCGTCGGCTTCAAATAACCGATGCGTCGGGGACAGATAATCTTTGCGGACGCACCACGCGAGAAATTGCCGGATGACGCCGCGATAGTGGTTGCGGCTTTTGGCGGACGTGATTTTGCGCCCGTTGCGTGACTTGGTGCTTTGCTCGCCTAGCGTGGAAATGAATTTGTCCAGTTGCGCCTTGCTCAAATCACAAACGGACGTGCCGGGAAATGCTTCGGCGAATTTGCCAAGCTGAATCTCGCGGACGTAGGCGTATTTCGCGGAAAGTTGCGCCCGTTTGCCATTCGCGGCGCGGGTGAGATGTTCCTTGCCGCTCAAAAATTCCGTGACGGCTTGGCCGATGACTTTGGTTTGCACCACGGCGGTCGTGCGCAGGTCGTTGTCCACCGCCTCGCCCAGCGAACGTTTGCCCAGCTTGGTGAGATTGTCCACCAGTTCGGAAACCGCGCCCAGCAAGGTGAACTTGCGCCCGGTGGACAGACGGAAGTTTTCCAGCCGTTCAAAGGCGGCAAGGGCGTCCTGCGATTGGCTGGCGGACAGGCTGGCAGATTGTGAGCCTTGCGCGATTTCGCGCACGATGCGTTCCCCGGTGGTTTTGGCGTCGGAATAATTCGGGAAGGTTTGCATCCGCCGTTTGCCCGCGATGGTGTAGGACAGGCGGTAGTAATCGAAATTTTTAGCCGGGCCGTAGATTTTGGCCTTCGCTTGGCGGTGACGGATGGTGACGGGGAATTTCACACGCTTATCCGCCGGTCTAGCGGAATTCTGTGCAAATTCTGTGCAAATTTCCTGAAGCCCCTCATTTTCATTAGGAAAAGTGGTGCGCATAGCAGGACTTGAACCTGCACACCTTTCGGCACTACCACCTCAAAGTAGCGTGTCTGCCAATTCCACCATATGCGCAACCGAGAGCGAATAATGCCCGATATGCCTGCACTTGCAAGTGATTTCAGCGGCTGAACAGTTGCTGCAGGCCGCGCCATTGGCCAGGATGCGTTGGATTAAATTTCGCGCCGTAGCTTTTTTCCAAGTCCCATTGCAGCAACACGCTGATGCTGTTTGCGCCGCGACCGCTGGAGCGGATGGCGTCAATACCATAAGCGTAACCGATGATGAATTTGAATTTATCCGTCGGCGAGCGATACATGATTCCAGCACCCACACCGTTCACCCAATGTCCTGCCTGCGCGGTTCCCGAAAGATAATCTATCCCCGCCGTTGCTCCGTTAAATTCCAGATTCCATTGCCGATTTTTGGTGAGCGGCAGGAGATAACTCGCGTTCAATAGCGCAAATTGTCGCGCGCTTAATTCCTGGAAAAAAAATCCCGGCAGCGACAGTGGATATTCCGCGACCAGCGGCAAAAATCCGCCCAGCCGATACGCGCTGAGTCGATCCGCGTTGACACTGGTGCCCGCAATCAAGCGTAGAAAAATATTCTGGTTGCTCTCCGGCAAGGTGTAAGACAGGGCGGCGGAGGCCCAAAATAAATGCGAAGTGCGCTCGATCTGCCGGTCGTTCGCAAAACCATAAGCGCCGTTATCCGTTCGAAATTCGCCCTGATACCACACCGCCAATTCCATCGCGAGATCGGGAAACAAGGTCGGCTCGATGCCGCCGTAGCGCAAACCGGTGCGCAGGCGGAAGGTCGCGCCGTCGGAAGGTCGTTGAAAATTCGGCGCGGTATCTTCGTTATTGTCGAAGAAAGAGTAATGCGCCGCGCCGTGCAACACAAAATTCAGAGGGATTAAATCTTGCGGATTGAATAGGTGATAAACGTTTCCCGAAATCTCCGCGCTGTGTCCCTCAAATGATTCGCCTTCGATGAATTTTCCACCGCGCAATTCATTGTAGCTGTCCGCAAAACCGCCGCCCGCGAAGCCGAGCGAGAAATCCGTTTCTGGCCCGAGGCCATGCAGCCAGCCCAGTTCCGAATCCACGAATACCGGCGCGAGCGCGAGGCGCATGGTGAGATTTGTGCGCAAAAAATCCGGCTCGTTGTGATAATAATACGCGTAGGCCGCGATGGGGGAACGGCCCTCTATCGGCTGATTGTAGCCGACCTGCACGAGGTCGCGTTTCACAGGATCGATCTGCGCCAGTGCGGCCAGCGGCAGCAAAGAAATCAGTCCGAAAACAGTTTTGGAAAATACGCTCACTACCCATTTGATAAAATATTTTCTCCGCGACGACAAGTGGCTTTGCACCATACTTTCTGGACACGTAAAAAAAATTCCGGCTTACTATTCCGAATTTAATTTTTCCGAATGTCATCACTCAACGCTGAAAAACTCGCCCAAGCCAAGTCGCTCGGATTTTCCGACCGGCAGATCGCCCATCTCACCGGCACCACCGAGGACGCCATCCGCGCCGAGCGCAAACGCATCGGCCTCGTGCCGAGCTACCGCCTCGTGGACACCTGTGCCGCGGAGTTCGAGGCTTATACGCCGTATTATTATTCCACCTACGACCGTGGCGATGACGAGGTGAAGGGCAACACGGCGAAGAAGGTGATGATTCTCGGCGGCGGCCCCAACCGCATCGGCCAGGGCATTGAATTTGATTACTGCTGTGTTCACGCGGCTTTTGCGCTGAAGGAAGATGGTTTTGAAACCATCATGGTGAATTCGAATCCCGAAACGGTTTCCACGGATTACGACACGAGCGACAAATTATTTTTTGAACCGCTCACGTTGGAAGACGTGCTGCACATTTACGAACGCGAAAAATGCTGGGGCGCGATCGCGCAATTTGGCGGGCAGACGCCGCTGAATCTCGCGCTCGGTTTGCAAAAAAACGGCGTCAACATCATCGGCACATCGCCGCAGAGCATTGAAATCGCCGAAGACCGCAAGCTGTTCGCGGCGATGCTCGATAAATTAAAAATTCCGCAGCCGCCGAACGGCCTCGCGACGAATGGCGAAGAAGCCCTCGTCATCGCCAAACGCCTGACGTATCCCGTGCTGGTGCGTCCGAGTTTCGTGCTCGGTGGTCGCGCGATGCAGATTGTTTATTCCGATTCCGAACTCTCGCACTACATGAAGTTCGCCGTTGAGGTTTCCTCCGACCGACCGGTGCTCGTGGATAAATTTCTCGAAGACGCGACGGAAGTGGATGTTGATTGCATCGCGGATGTCGGTTTGCCGAACGGCGGCACGATTGTCATCGGCGGCATGTTGGAACATATCGAGTTCGCCGGCGTCCATTCCGGCGATGCGGCGATGGTTTTGCCGCCGCACACGCTCTCGCAGAAAGTCATTGGTATCATTCGCGAATACACGCACGCGATGGCGCGCGAATTAAAAGTCGTCGGCCTGATGAATGTGCAATACGCCGTCAAGGGCGATACCGTTTATGTGCTCGAAGTAAACCCGCGCGCCTCGCGCACCGTGCCGTTCACGAGCAAAGCCATCGGCAAACCGCTCGCGAAGATTGCGGCGCGTGTCATGGCCGGAAAAACTTTGAAGGAATTAAATTTCACCGAGGAAATTTGGACGAAGTATTGGGCGGTGAAGGAATCCGTTTTCCCGTTCAACAAATTCGTGGGCCAGGACATTTTGCTTTCGCCGGAAATGCGTTCCACCGGCGAAGTCATGGGCCTCGACGCCGACCTCGGCGTGGCCTACGCCAAATCGCAGATGGCCGCAAACTCGCCGCTGCCGCTCAAGGGAAAAGTTTTCATCAGCGTCAGCGACGCGCACAAAAAAGAAGTTGCCGCCGTGGCAAAATCTTTTGCCGATCTCGGTTTTGAACTGGTGGCGACCGCAGGCACGGCAAGCATTTTAGAAAAAGCCGGATTGAAAGTGGAGCGCATTTTGAAATTGCTGGAAGGCCGTCCGAACGTCGTGGACTTGTTGAAAAACAAAGAAATTCAACTCGTCATCAACACTCCCGCCGGACAGTCGCCGCGCGAGGACGAGGTGAAAATCCGCACCACCGCCGTCTATACCGGCACGCCGATCATGACGACTTTAAGCGGCGCAAAAGCCGCTGCGCTCGGCATCGCTGCATTGAAAAAATCCGGCTACGCGGTGAAGACGGTGCAGGAATTTCACTGATTCATTCAAATCTGTAACAAGCTGCGGGCTGGTTTCGTCAAATACCGGATGAAACCAGCCCGCTTGCTTTTTCTCGCCAGCTTTTTAATTTCCACGACAGTTTTTGCGGCGGAAAACACACTGGCCTTTCCAAGCGCGGAAGGATTCGGCCAATTCGCCACCGGCGGCCGCAGCGGTGAAACTTTTCACGTCACCACCTTGGAAGATTCCGGCACCAATTCATTCCGCGATGCCGTGAGCCAGTCGCACCGCACAATTGTTTTTGATGTCGGTGGAGTCATTCGTTTGAAATCAAACATCGCCGTGAACAGCGACCTTACGCTCGACGGAACCAGCGCGCCCGGCGACGGCATCACACTTTACGGCCGCTCCGTTTCGTTCAGCGGACAAAAAAATATCATCGTGCGCTACCTGCGTTTTCGCGAAGGCATCGCGGGCGACAAGGGCAAATGTTCCGTGAATCTTTCTGACGCCGCGAACATGATGTTTGATCATTGTAGCATCGAATGGGGCCGCTGGGATTGTCTCGGCGTCACGCAAGGCAGCCACGACCTCACGTTTCAAAACTGCATCATCGGCGAGGGCGTGGACCCGCAGCGCTTTGGCTCGCTCTCCGATTCGGTCACGAACATTACTTACTCACACAATCTCTGGATCAATAACCAAAGCCGCAACCCGAAGGCGAAGGGCCGGATTCAATACGTCAATAATGTCGTTTATAACTGGGGTGTTTGCGGTTTAGTGGGTGGACATTCTGGCGCGGATCATTTTCTCGATGCGGTGGGAAATTATTTTATCGCCGGGCCTAATTCCAACCAACGCGCCGTGGGCGAATTCAAAGCAACCGATCATATTTTTCAAAAAGATAATTTTGCCGACACCGATAAAGACGGAAAATTGAATGGCCGCGAACTGGTTCCCGCTGACTTTGGCGCCGGCGAAAATGCGCCCACGTTTGAAAAAGATTCTATCGTCGGACCGCTGACAAACGTGACGGTGGAATCCGCGAACGCCGCATTGACAAATGTGCTTGCCAGCGCTGGTTGCTCGCAACAACGCGACGCCACAGATCTACGCTTGATTGACACGGTCAGATCTTTTGGCACACGCGGAAAAATCATTCACAGCGAAGTCGAAGTCGGCTTCGGAAAATAACCGAATGGCCTCTGTGCCGGCTGGCTTGCGCAATCTCGGTGAACGTTCGTTCGAAATCGTGTTGATGGGCCTGATAACGTGGAGGCTGCTGAAGTCGCTGGCGGGCGGAGTTGGCAAAAAATCATTCAGCTGAAAAATTGACGAGAATCCAAAGTTTTATTTCGGCCGCACCGGGCGCTCATCAGAGCGCCGTTTTTGTTGGTCGTCATTGGCAGGCCGTGTCAGCGCCCGGTGCAGTGCCTTGGGCGAGTGGCGCATGAGTTGGCCAGCCCGTCAGCGTTTGCCGAGCTGGGCGAAAGTGGATTTTATTGGTGCCGGTTGCGAGGTTCAGCCGGGTCACCTTGTCGCGCGCGGGCTCGATCAGTGGTCTGGAGCGAGCGGCGGATTTGCTTGCCGGACCGTTTGAACCGGGCATAGTATGTGCATGATGATTTCGGGCCGGTATAAATCCTGAGCGGCTTGGTGAAACACAGCCTTCCTGAGGGACAAAGGAGGCATTGCAAATATGTTTTCAAAACCGGGTTGCAAGTCCCAAATGTCACTTGGTTTTAGCCCGCTTAAAGTTATTGGTTTTTAAATAGTTTGCGCGTGTAGCTCAACTGGATAGAGCGTCGGTCTCCGAAGCCGAAGGTTGTGGGTTCAACTCCCGCCGCGCGCACCACTTTTCATTTCACTCCGCCGCACCAAGCTCGTGCTTCCGTCACTTTGCTGACCTTAAAAAAACTTAAATCAATTTCGACGGGTTTGAGTAAATGACTTGTTGAATTGAAAATCATTAAACGCATCATGTCGCCAAACCAATTGAGCCGATTCAAAATGATAATTAAAACCATTCTGTCGCTGATTGCTACGCTCGGACTAGGCGCGGGGATGGCGCAATCGCAAAATCCGGACATTATGATTGCCGATTTTGAGGGCACAAACTATGGCGCGTGGCGCGTGGCGGGCACGGCGTTCGGAGCGGCTCCGGCACCTGGCGCTTTGCCAGATCAAATGGGGGTAGAAGGATTTGCTGGTCATGGTTTTGCTAACTCCTTTCACGGTGGCGATGCGGCGACGGGATCATTGACTTCGCCGCGGTTTAAGGTTGAGCGAAAATATATTCAATTTCTTATTGGCGGCGGCGGCTTTGCTCGCAAAACCTGCATGAACCTATTGATAGACGATAAGGTGGTGCGTTCGGCGACTGGCGTAAACATTGAGCCTGGTGGCAGTGAACGCTTGCAGCCCGGGCAATGGGACGTGTCTGAATTTTCCGGTAAGTATGCCGCAGTGGAGATTGTAGATGATGCGACCGATGGCTGGGGACACCTCAACGTCGATCAAATTGTTCAGCGCGATCAACGCAGTGATGCACCGATCTGGCAGTTCAATGTCCGGCGCGACTTTTTAATCGGCAAACCGTATCTCAATTTTCCGGTGAGGAATGGTGGGGCCAAACGCCGGGTGACATTGCTGGTAGCAGGCAAGGGGGAGCGTTCATTCGATATTGAACTAGCCGATGGCAAACCGGATTGGTGGGCGTTCCTTGAGGTAACGGCGTATCAGGGCAAGACGGTTACAATCGAGGTGGACAAGTTGCCCGAGGATTCGGCCGGACTAACTTCGATTGACCAGACGAGCGAAATTAAAGACCACGACTATATTTATCGCGAGTCCTTGCGTCCGCAGTTTCATTTTACGTCCCGGCGCGGCTGGTTGAACGATCCGAATGGATTGGTATTCTATCAGGGCGAATATCATTTGTTTTATCAGCATAATCCTTACGGCTGGACTTGGGGCAACATGCACTGGGGGCACGCGGTGAGTAGCGACTTGGTGCACTGGCAGGAGCTCAGCGAGGCGTTATATCCAGACGAACATGGCCCGATGTATTCCGGTTCGGCGGTGGTTGACTGGAAGAACACTGGCGGTTTTCAGACCGGCACAAATGCGGCACTGGTCGCGATGTTCACTGCGGCTGGCCATCCGTTCACGCAGGGAATCGCTTTTAGCAATGACCGGGGTCGTCGCTGGACGAAGTATGAAAATAATCCGGTGCTGCAACACATCGTCGCTGAAAATCGTGATCCGAAAGTTATCTGGTATGCGCCGGAAAATAAATGGGTGATGGCGCTTTACCTCGACCACAGCGATTACGCCATTTTTGAATCGCACGATTTGAAGCATTGGGAAAAGCTCCAGGATTTCATGCTACCCGGCGACTCCGAATGCCCAAATTTTTTTCCAGTGCCGCTGGATGGTGATACAAAAAAAATGCGTTGGGTTTTCTTAGGCGCGAACGGAGTTTACGTCGCGGGTAAATTTGATGGGCATCAATTCACTCCCGAAACCCAGCCGCGGCGGATCGAGACCGGGAATTATTGGTATGCGGCGCAAGTCTATTCTGATATTCCGGCCACCGATGGCCGCTGCCTTTTGATTCCATGGGGACGCTTGCCATCAGAAGATATTTTTCGCGGTATGACTTTCAATCAAATGATGGGACTGCCGGTGGAACTGAGCTTGCGCTCCTCGGCGGCTGGTCCGGTGCTGGCAGTTAATCCGGCGCGCGAACTTGAATCGCTGCGCCGGCGCACGCACGACATCCAGCCGCAACCGCTGACCGCTGATGGAAATCCGCTCGCGGAAATTCAGGGCGATTTATTTGAGATCGAAGCGGAATTAGTGATTGGCACGGCTCAAGAAATCATTTTTGATCTGCGCGGTCTGCGCGTGACTTACCAGGTCGCGAACCAGAAACTTTCGGCTGCGGGCTGCGAGACGGCGCTCTCGCCGGTGGATGGGAAAATTTCTCTCCACGTATTTGTAGATCGCCGATCGGTGGATATTTATGGCGGCCAAGGAATGGTTTATATGCCGATCGCGAGCGCGCTCGCGACGGATAATCGCAACTTAAAATTGTCCAGCCACGGCGGGAACGCAACCATCCAGTCGCTAAAGGTGTATGAACTGAAATCGGCGTGGAAATAATGGAAAAATGAACGCACCCGAATTTTTATTGGCCTTTTTGCCCAGTGATCGTAATGGCTGTCGCGTCGGCACGCGGCGAGGTTTCGATTGAATCATTATTGCAGGAGATGACTAACTTCAGTGCCGTGGCGAGTTGGCCGCCACCGAAATTCACCGGTAAACAGGCGAGGTTATTCGGCGCGACGACCTGGCAGCCATCGCCGCTGGCCGGAAAAAATAAGCCGGAATTGACCAGTTCAAGACTCGCCTGTCGTCCGCCTGATTATTTTGGATTCAACGACACAAGTCGCAACTTCGTGAAATTCAATTCCATGAAACTGGCGAAATGTGCGTTTGGAAATATGCTTGTTTTGCTCGCCACATTTCAAAAAGTTCGCCATGTCTCACAAAAATGGATCCGAAAAGAGAAGCGCATAAAACCAAAAAAAGCCCTGAAACGTTAGTTTCAGGGCGGAAATTGGTTGCGGGGGTAGGATTTGAACCTACGGCCTTCAGGTTATGAGCCTGACGAGCTACCGGGCTGCTCCACCCCGCGATCAAGGTTATTAAAATATAGGCAGCCCTCGAAAAAAGCAAGGTTTT
>JANYFN010000162.1 GCA_025362675.1 Limisphaerales bacterium
ACGACGTTCGTGCCGCGCTGGTAGCGCCGAAAATGTTTGCCGCGCACGCCGTTTGAAAAATCATATTCCGGCTGCATTTCCTTGTCGGCAGTTTTAATGGCTGGCTTCTTCATATTGTTTTCTTTCACGGCGGCTGGCCTGCCGCGCGCTGATGATGCGGACATTATCGCCGCGTTCGGTATGGACGACAACCAGAATTCTGCCCTGATGCGACCGGCCTAAAATGATGAACCTGCTCTCGGTCTGCGAATGTGCTGGATCGGGAATGGTGAGGGAAAGTGGGTCGCCAAAAACCGTGGTGGCTTCCTGAAAACTGACGGCGTGCTTGGTCAGATTGGCTCTGGCCTTGTTCGCGTCCCATTCAAACGTCAGCATGAAGCAAAGTGGAACAGGCTACCGTCAACACTGCAAACAAAAAGGACGTCATCCATCAAGTGCCATCAAATTTGCGCCGGTCTTTCAAGTCCTCGTAATTTTTTGCATACCACGCGACGGTGCGGCGGATGCCGGGCGCAAGTTCGTGGTTCATCACGATTCCGTATTTCTCGCGGAGCTTAGTGGCGTCCACAAATTTTTCCTTCGCGCCAGTGTAACGGCTGGCGTTGAAAACCACTTTACCCTGATAACCTGCGGCTTCGCAAACAGTCAGCGCCAGCTCGCGAATGGTTTTGCCACGGCCCGGTGCAAGATTCACCATGTCGCGCTCCAGTTTCGGCGCGAGGTCCAGCAGGTTGGCGACAAAATCTTTTACATCCGCCAAGTCGCGCACTTGCGTGCCGTCGCCCCAAATTTCAACTTCGGGCGCATTTGTATTCACGGCTTTTACAAACCGCCCGATGAGCGCGGAAGGAACATGCGCGGTGCCTTCGTTGAAATCGTCGTCCTCACCATACATCGCAGGTGGAATCAAATAATTCCCATTCAGTTTGTATTGGTCGTTGTAGGCGAGAATGCCGGTGTAAAGCATCCGCTTCGTTGCACCGTAAGAATAGACGCTGCCGTGAATCGCACCGTCGAAAATTTTATCCTCGGTCATCGCCTGCGCGGAACTCGGATACGCGCACGACGCGCCGAGCGCGATGAACTTCGCCGACGGCGCGAACTGCCGCCACGCTTCGAGCGTGTGGTTGTGGATGAGGTTGTTTTTGAAAAATTGTTCTGCGGTGTGCTTCGCGGGAAATTCACCGGCAGCTTGATAGCTGGCGAGGTGGATGATGAGCGTGGCGTCGCGATGCGCGGAGAAAACCGCTTCGGCATTTTCCCAGCGCGTCAGATCAAACTGTTTTCCGCCGAACGCGAAATATGAAAGGCCGCGCGCGGTCAGTTCTTGCTGAAGATGTTTGCCGACAAATCCGGTGCCGCCGGTGATGAGAACTTTCATTTCAAGACATTATGCGGGATGCAAAATTTTTCTCAAGATTAGCAATTGGACCATCACCGTGCCGGTTCGTGGTAGGGCTGCCGATTTTGATAGAGTTGAAGCAGTTCCTGATTTCTTGAAAGCAAGTTCGTTTCACCGTGGGTAACTGCTAGAGCGCAGGCCATCTGTGCCGTAGCCACAGCATTCTCAAAACGTCCTGCTTCAGCATAGGCGGCTGCCAAAGTTCCAACCAACATAGTCTTTTCAAATGAAGTGCGCTGACAGGCGTCTTCGGCAAGTTTGACGGCACGAACCCCATCACGAGATTTTGGATCAAAATTTGTTGCAAGCGACCAAGCCAGATTATTGCTGGACTCGGGCGAAAGCGGCGTCAGCTTTGCGCCAATCAATAAAGTTCCAGACAAAAGCAAAATAAAAGCGCCGAACATCATCCATCGGTGTCTAGCAAAAATGCCGGAAGCAGTGGGCTTGGCGACACGATGGGAAACCGGTTTTTCACTCAATCGTTTGCCAATGGCGATGGCGGGAAGTTCAATGAGTTGATGCCAGAAAAGGGCGATCAAAAAAACCGGCAACCAAGTTACCAAAACGATGAGGAAGGGCATATAGTCCTGACGGTATTGGGCGGGGATGAGCCAATTGCCTACTAAGATGTAAGTGTTTAGAAGCGGTTCGTGAATCAAATAGATACTGTAGCTCAACATACCAATTTTTTGAATGCCACTCCAAAGCGGCATTTGTAGTTTTCCGTATGGGATTGAAGAATTCAAAGCCCTAGCCAACAAGCTGG
>JANYFN010000201.1 GCA_025362675.1 Limisphaerales bacterium
CGGCACGCCAAAAATGTTCAGCAAAATGGCCAGCGTGCCATACGTCACGGCACCCAATGTTTGCCGGACTTGTGGGATGTTGAGCAGCACGATGATGATGATGAATCCGAAGCGCGCAAAGTTGGCGTAGGCTTCGTAACTCATGCCGGTCAGGACGCGCATCACTTGTGAGCCATCGAGCGGCGGCACCGGGATGAGGTTGAAAAAGCATAGAATCAAACTTAGCGCCGCCGCCTGCACACACAGGGAAATCATGGCTTCGGAATGACAGAGCACTCCCGCTTTCGCCAGCGCCACGAGAATGACCGCGAGTAGCAGATTCATGCCCGGACCGGCGAGTGTCACTAGGATGTCATCGAAATTTTTGTTGCGTAAATTCGAAGGGTTGACCGGCACGGGTTTCGCCCAGCCGATCATAAATCGACTCATACCTGCGGGTAGAAAAATCATCATCAAGGGCAGGAGCACCGTGCCGATGGGGTCGATGTGGACGAGCGGGTTCAGCGAGACGCGGCCTTGGAGGCGCGCGGTGTCGTCGCCGCATTTCCAGGCGGTCCAAGCATGGCCGAATTCGTGGAAGGTCAGCAGCCCGATCAGCATCAAATACTGAATCAGGCCGTCGGCAAGTTGAGATGAATCCATGCAAACAGAATAATTATTTTCCCCGCGCGCGTCGAGGCTGCGTTGGGGTTCGTCGCGGGAGTTCAAGCTTTAGCTTGTGCGGGCGGGGAACAAGCTGAAGCGTGAACTCCAATGTCGCGTGAATTTTCTTTGCGCGGCACGGCCAAAAAGATTTAACCTTGTGGCCGACCAAATAAATTATTTTATGTCATTGCTTACCGGAAAAACTGGAATCGTGTTCGGCGTCGCCAACAAACGATCCATCGCCTGGGCCATCGCGCAGGCCTGGCACAAAGCGGGTGCGAAACTGGCCTTCACTTATCAGGGCGAACGTCTCAAGGAGAATGTCGAAGAACTCGTTGGCACCTTCGGCGCGGACACGTTGCTGATGCCGTGCGATGTAACGAAGGATGAGGACATCGCCTCGGTTTTCAAAGCCGTCGGTGAAAAATTTGGTAAATTAGATTTGTTGCTCCACTCCGTTGCCTACGCGCCGAAAGAGGCGCTCGAAGGCGATTTTGTGAACACGAGCCGCGAAGCCTTTCGCGTGGCGCATGACGTGAGTGCGTATTCGCTCGTCGCGCTGGCGCGCGGCGCGGCCCCGCTGATGACCGATGGCGGCAGTATCGTGGCGATGAGCTATTACGGCGCGGAAAAAGTCGTGCCGCATTACAACGTCATGGGCGTGGCCAAAGCATCGCTGGAAGCCAGCACGCGCTATCTCGCTTACGATCTTGGTCCGAAAAAAATTCGCGTGAACTGCATCAGCGCTGGTCCCGTGCAAACGCTCGCCGCGCGCGGAATTGCTGGTTTCAGCGACATGATGAAACATTACGAAGCGCACGCGCCGCTCAAGCGCAGTTGTTCCACTGAGGAACTCGGTGCGTCTGGTGTTTTTCTCGCGAGCAACGGTGCGGCGGCGATCACTGGTCAGGTGATTTATGTGGACGGTGGTTATCAGATCATGGGGATGTGATCAACAAACCGAAACAACCAGCTCCGCTGGATTTCGGGCATCCGCCGGAAACTATTCTCTGCTGGAAGCGCCTCGCTCGCGAGGCGCTTTCGCTTTCCAGCACAACGCCGTTTTATCTTTTATCCGCGCAGCCGATTGCCGAAAAAATTTCCAAACTGGATGAATCATTCATCGCCGCCGGTTTCAAATCTGAAATCAAAAATCTGAAATCACCGATTGGTTTCCGGCATTTTCTCTCGTTCAAAACTCAACCCGTCGCTCCGCTGTTGCGCTGGTGGCAAGGGCAGGGGAGGTCAATCGAGGTGGTCAGCGAATTTGAATTGCGCGCCGCGCTCGCCGAGGATTTTGAGCCAGAGAAAATTCTCGTCAACGGCCCGGCGAAACATCACTGGCTGCCGAAATTTGAGTTGATAAATTTGTCGGTGAATTTTGATTCGCCCGCCGAACTCACCGCGCTGCTGCCGCTCGCGAAAAAATTCAACTGGCGTTGCGGTATCCGCATTTTGACGTGTGAGGAATTTGATCCCGAAGCGCCGCAGTTCCCCACGCAGTTCGGCTTTGCGTCAGACGAAGCCGTGGTCGCGTTGAAAAAACTGCTGCGTGCGAAAACCCGCGTGGAGACGGTGCATTTTCACCTGCGTTCGAATATTTCATCCGTCGCCACTTACGAGCGAGCTGTCGTGGAGGTCGCGGCGATTTGCCGCGCGGCGAAGTTTAGCCCACGGCACTTGGACATCGGCGGCGGGATTCCGGTGCAACATATTTTAACGCGTGGTGGCAAAGTTTATGACGGTGAATTTGGCCTGCGATCGTTCGCGAAAATGCTGCGGCAGTCGGCGAAATTATTTCCCAACCTGTGCGAAGTCTGGTTAGAGAACGGACGTTTTGTGAGCGGCGGCAGTGGCGTGCTCGTGCTGAAAATTCTTGATGTGAAAGAGCGACGCGGTTTGCGGCAATTGATCTGCGACGGCGGGCGGACGATGAATGCGCTGCATTCTTTGTGGGAGCAGCACGCGCTGATTCCACTGACGGAACACAGTGACACGGAAGTTCTCACTGCCGTCTGCGGCCCGACGTGTATGGCGTTTGATCAACTCGCCCGCATCCCGCTGCCGCGCTCGCTGAAGGCTGGCGATCATGTGCTCTGGCTTGATGCCGGCGCGTATCATCTGTCGTGGGAGACGCGTTTTTCGCACGGTCACACGGCAGTTTGGTGGCATGATGAAACCGGCCTTCGCCTCGCCCGCACCGGGCAGAGTTTTGAAAACTGGTGGTCGCATTGGGTTTGAATTTTTTAGTCCCGCCTCAACTTGGCCGATTTTCTTCCGATAAAGGAGTGTTGGAATAAACACGAAAAAAGATCGGGGATTAAATTTATGACGGGACCAGGAAGAAAGCGCGAATTGACGTTTCACGAAAAGCAGATGCGCTTTTTTACGATCCTCTGCACCGTCATTGGTGCCATCGCCACGGCCTTGATCTGCTGGCTGATGAACTCGTCAGTCTTCAGCCATCACTGATAATTATCTTATCCGCCGAACGCGGAATATTTCTTCACCCCGCGCCGCCACATCCAGCGCGCGAATGCATACGCGGCGATCACCCAGCCTGCCTGCACCAGCAATCCGCGCCACAAATCCGCGCCCGCCACCTTGCCCATGTAGATGCTGATGGGAAAATACAATTGATACGGAAACGGCGTGAGAAATAAAATCTGCTTCGCCAGCGGCGGCAGCACATCGAGCGGGAAGAGATGGCCGCTCGCCAGATATTCAAACGCGAACAGGATGAAGATGAACGTAGAGATTTCCAAAAACCAGAATGCCAGCATCGCCATCGCGTAAGACATGAAAAATTGCAGCAGCGCGGTCAGCACCAGCGAAACGGGGAATAACAGCAACGCCGTTTCGCTTGCCGGTGCGAAAAGATATTGCCGGTGCAAAAATAAAAATATTCCCAGCGGAATTCCCGCCATCATCACAAATGCGATCCGCCCGGAAAAAAACAGACACAGCCGGTAATATAGATAATCAATCGGCTTCAGCAAAAATTGGCTGATGGTGCCTTCGCGGATGTCGGCGGCGATCTGCCAATCGTCCTCCGTCACGGCGGTGAAGACATCCACCACGGCGACGAGGAGATAATAAAAAATCATCTGCGCCTCGGTGAAGCCGTTGTGAGCGCCCGTGCCGGTGTTGCTGCCATAAACGGTGCGCCAGAGCGAGAGCATGGCGAGCAGGGGAATGAAACTGAACAGCGTCCGCGTGAGATAATTCACGCGGTATTGCAT
>JANYFN010000204.1 GCA_025362675.1 Limisphaerales bacterium
ACTCGGAGATTGGCCGGGGAACAAGAGCCAGCCGTTGCGAATTCAGAAAATTGCTTAATTCACTCCACGTCATTTCATGCAGGTTAGGCCATCACGCGCGCCACGTCCATTTCACTTTGCTGCGATGCGACTTGGCAAAAAAAACAGAGCGGCTATGCTGGTCAAGATTTGCGCTCCCGTAGCTCAAATGGATCAGAGCAGCAGTTTCCTAAACTGCGGATTTCGGTTCAATTCCGAACGGGAGCACCACCTTCCATTTTTCACCTTTGTTTTCAACCAGTTCCGAGCCTTAAATCTGATACCGCATTTGATACCATATTGAGTTTTTAGATCAAATTAGAACCAAAAACAACAAAAGGTCAGACTTTGAAAACTGCCGACTGAAATGAAAATCAGTCAATAGAATCAATGAGAAAATACGAGAACCAAGCAAAACAAAAATTCGGAAAAAATGCTTGCAGAGATTTAGGAAACAATTGCTCTATCCATTTGAGCTACGGGGGCGCGGTCAGAATCAGCATAGCGGCTCTCGCTTTTTTGCCAAGCTGCATTGCACCAAACGAAATGGTTGCGTTTCGACTTTATCACGTTAGGCGACACTGTGTCCGCAGTAGGTGCAGCCGGCTGCGTGAAAATACAAGGGCGATTAACTGTTTTTTGGCGAAGCGCAAACTGCTCAGCGATGATTATTTCTAAAATTAAACAACGGATGGTGAGTGAATGCCAAGGAAGGTTTCGCCGTGCGCCTGCCAAGTGGATATGCTTTAATTACGTAAATGAAAGCTATTGCTCAATTCACCGTGTTGCCGCTGGCAGCAAGTTTCATATTCCTCGCCGCCGTTGGTTGCGACCAGCAGTCCGTCAAAGTTTACAAGCCGGACGCGAGCGATGCGGCGACGCCTGTGCCGCCGTCAGCCGCCACCGCCGGAGCGATGCCGTCGGCTATGCCCGAGGGTTTACCCGCGCCAGATAACAGTGGATTGCCTGGGTTGAAATACGCCCTGCCTGCGGGTTGGACGGAAAAAAAACTCACGCAGATGCGCGTGGCGAGCTTTTCCGTTTCGGAAGTGAACCAGCAGGCGGACGTCAGCGTGATTCCTATGAGCGGCATGGCGGGCGGTAATCTCGCGAACGCGAATCGTTGGCGCGGTCAAGTGGGACTGGCACCCATTGAAGAGGATGCCGTGACAAAATTGGTTGAGAAAGTGTCGGTCGCAGGTCAGGACGCGGAGATGTTCGATATTTCTGGAACCGTTCCCGGCAGTGGCGACAGCGAGCGCATTCTCGCCACGGCCTTGCACAAAGATGATACGACGTGGTTTTTCAAAATGACCGGCGACGCGGAACTGGTGGAGAAAAACAAACCGGCGTTCATCGCGTTTTTGAAGTCCGTGGAATTCGGCGGACAGCCCGCGCCGGCGACCACTGACTTAAACCAGTTGCCGCCGTCGCACCCACCGATTGCCAATCTGGAAATGCCGAATGCGAAAGCCGCGCCATCTGCGGAGACCAGCGATAAACCAACTTGGACCATTCCCGCCGGCTGGCAGGAAGGCACGCTCACCCAATTTCTCATCGCCAAATACGTCGTCACGGGCAATGACCAGACGCGGGCAGAAATCAATGTCAGCTCGCTGAGTCGCGACGGCGGCGGTTTATTGCCGAACATCAACCGTTGGCGCGGTCAACTCGGTTTGGCTCCCGCCGTTGAGTCGGATCTGGCAAGCCTGCCGATGATTGACGCTTCGGGCGGCAAAGCAACGCTGGTGGAATTTTCCGGCACGAATGCGCGCACCGGCAAACCGGCGCAGCTCGTGGGGCTGGTGCTTCCGCTCGGCGGACAGACTTGGTTTTACAAATTGATGGGCGATGCCGAGGTGGTGGCCGCTCAAAAAGACGCGCTCATTAAATTTGTGCAGTCGGCGAAGTATCCGGCGAATTGAAGTAGCAGTTTCTTGGTTTATATAAACAGAAAGCACGATGCTCATGAAAAAAATTGTCGGGATTTTTACGTCACTCAAACTCACCGTGACGCTGCTGGCATTTTCCATCGTGCTGGTCTTCGTCGGCACGCTGGCGCAGGCGGACGAAGGTCTTTACAGCGCGCAGGCGCATTATTTCAAACAGTGGATCGTGGTGGGTGCGCAAATCTTCGGGCATCACATTCCCCTGCTCTTGCCGGGCGGCTATCTCCTCGGCGTGCTGCTGTTGGTCAACCTGGTTTGCGGTCACATTTATCGGTTTCAATTGACGCCCAAAAAAATCGGCATCCAACTCGCGCACTTGGGCGTGATCGTGTTGCTAGTCGGCCAACTCTCGACCGATCTGCTGTCGCGCGAATTGCAGATGCACTTCACGCAAGGTGAAACGCGGAGTTATTCGGACAGCGCCACGGAATATGAATTGAATATAGTTTCCGGCGACGTCGGCATTGCCTTTCCCGAAAAAGTGTTAAAGCCCGGCAGCGAGCTGCGGCACGAAAATCTGCCTTTCACCGTTCGCGTGAAACAACATTGGCATAACTCGGATGCGAGCTTTCGCGCGCCGATGATGAAAAACGCCCCACCGCTCACCACCAACGGCGTGGCCTTGCATTTTGATTTCTCCAGCGCGCCCGACGTCAAAGCGATGGACTCGCGAAACATCCCGACGGCCATCATTGAAATCATCACCGATAAAGGCTCGCTCGGTGAGTGGGTAGCTTCGGATTGGTCCGGCGATCCCGGGCTCGTAGCGAATTTCCAGCAAAGTTATGCCGAGAAAATTGGTGCGACCATGGCGCACGATCTCGCCGTGAAACTGGCCGCGCAGCAAAGCATCAGCGTCGGCGGCAAAACTTACTCGTTCACGATGCGTCCAGCGCGCGTGCGCCATCCGTTTTCCATGACGCTCCTCAAGGCGACGCACACCGTTTATCCGGGCACGGACATTCCGAAAGATTTTCGCAGTCGCGTGCTCATTGACAACGCGGCGACCAAGGAAAAACGCGAGGTGGAAATCTCCATGAACCATCCGCTGCGCTACGGCGGCTACACCTATTATCAATATCAGATGACTGCCGGTGAGATGGTGGAGCGCGCCGGGCAGACTCCCTCCTCGGTGTTGTCTGTCGTGCGGAATCCGAGTTGGTTGACGCCTTATGTCGGTTGCATTTTAGTAGGCATCGGCTTGATCATCCAGTTCATGTATCACCTCATCGGGTTTATTTCCAAAGCAAAAACCAAAGCAAAAGCGATATGAATAAAATCCTCCAAAAATGGGCGCCACCGTTGCTGATGTTCGTGATGGCCCTCTGGTTTTTCGGGAACTTGCGAGCGCCGAAAGACACCACGTTTGCCTTCACCGAATTCGGCCAGTTACCGCTGACCGCTAACGGCCGCATCGTCCCGCTGGATTCGCTCGCGCGCAATTCGTTGCTGGAAATCCGGGAGAAACAAACGCTTAACGCCGAGCCGTGGAAAAGCTGGACGGAAAAACCCAAGATCATTCCCGCCATCGAATGGCTCGCCAACGTGATGATGAATCCCGTCGTGGCCGATGAATGGCCCGCCTTCCGCGTGGATAATCCCGATCTGATCTCGCTGCTGAAATTGCCGGAGAAAGATTTCGCCAAACATTTTGACGGCAAACATTATTCGTGGAACCAGATCCAGCCGGCGCTCGATACGTTCCGCAAAGAAAACGACCGCGTGCAGCGCATCGAGGCGGCGAATCGCACCGCCTACGAAAACGCCATCGTGAAAATGAACCAGCGCTTGTCGCTGTATGAGCAATTGAAGAATTCCGTGCAACCCGCCAACGCGCAAGATTGGCCGGCGGAGATCGAGGCGTTTGAAAAAATGATTCCCGAGGCGGTCGCCGCCGCGAAGGCCCAGCAGGCCGGCGAAAAATTCGACCAACAAAAATTCGCCGAGTTCGCGGGCTACGTTCAAGCCTTCCAATTCATGTCCGGCTGGCAACCGCCGCTGATCCTTCCGCCGAATGGCACGCGTGACTGGCGGCGCATGGGCGATGCCCTCCTCGACGCTCCGCGTGGCGCGACGCTGGATGCTTTCATCCATGCCTACGTGGCTATGACCGGCGCGTTCGCCGCGAATGACCCCGATCAATTCAACGCCGCGTTGCGCGAGTTGCAATCCCAACTCGTCGCCACCCAACCGACCGCCGTGGCGAAAGCCCGCGCTGAAGTGTTCTTCAACCAGATGCAACCGTTCTACGGAGCGATGGTCATCTACGTGCTCGCCGGTCTGCTCGCGGTGTTCTACTGGTTCAACCTTTCAGAAACCATTCGTCGTTGCAGCGTGTGGCTCGTCTGGCTCGCGTTAGTCATTCACACGGTCGGACTGATTTACCGCATGGTGCTTGAAGGCCGTCCGCCGGTGACGAACCTTTACTCGTCCGCCATCTTCATCGGCTGGGGCGCGGTGGTGCTCGGACTGATTCTGGAAAAATTTCATCGCAACGCCATCGGCCTCGTCGTCGCGTGCGGCATTGGTTTCATCACGCTCATCATCGCGCACCATCTCGCGCTGAATGGCGACACCATGGAAATGATGCGCGCCGTGCTCGACACCAATTTTTGGCTCGCCACGCATGTCGTCGCCGTGACCATCGGTTACGCGAGCACGTTTGTGGCGGGATTCCTGGGTCTCCTCTATGTCGTGCTGGGCGTCTTTACTCCGAACCTTACACGGCCAATGACGAAAACCGGCGCAAGCATTGTTGGAACAGCGGGCGCGCTTATTGCCAAAGGCCATCGGCTACAAGCAAACAAAGAATTTAGTGAAGCAGCGGAAAAGGGCGAGCTTGGCAAATCCATCGCCCGCATGATCTACGGCATCGTCTGTTTCGCCACGCTGTTCAGCTTTGTCGGCACGGTGCTCGGCGGCATCTGGGCCGATCAATCGTGGGGACGCTTCTGGGGCTGGGACCCGAAAGAAAACGGCGCGCTCATCATCGTGTTGTGGAATGCGCTGATCTTGCACCTGCGCTGGGGCGGCATCATCCGCGAGCGCGGCCTCGTCAACTGCGCCATCGGCGGCAACATCGTCACCGCGTGGTCCTGGTTCGGTGTGAACATGCTGGGCATCGGCCTGCACAGCTACGGCTTCACCGATGCGGCGTTCAAATGGCTCGTGCTGTTTGTCGTGAGCCAACTGGCGTTCATCGCCCTCGGTTCGCTCCCGCTGAAATCATGGCGCAGCTTTGGCCATAAAACTGTGCCCGCGTAATTTCCACCTGCCAACCAAGCGTAACGGGGCGCAAAGAGAACTCTTTGCGCCCCGTTATTTTATTCGATCATTCTCTCTCGCAACTTAAACGTGCTGCACGAGGTCTTTCACTTCGTAACGCACTTTGGCGAGGCTGGCGTATTTATCTTCCACCGCGCGATAACCGAGCGCACACGCCACGACCGTTTGGTAACCGGTGCCTTCGAGTTTTAAAACTTTGTCGTAATCCACGGGGCTGATGCCTTCCATCGGGCACGCGTCCACGCCGAGGATCGCCGCCGCCGTCATCAGATTTCCCAGCGCGATGTAAGTTTGCCGGCTCGCCCATTCGAAGGCGACGCTGGCCCGGCCGCCCGTCACCAAGGCGCCGAGCATCACGTCGCGATACCCCTTGAGCGAATCGGCGGGCAGGCTCCGCACTTGGCTGATGCGGTGGATCAACTTATCAATATCCGCCTCTTTCATTTCCGTGCGGGCGAGAAAAACCACGTAGTGCGAGCAATCCACCACTTGCTTTTGGCCCCAGGAATGCGGCAACAGCGCGTCGCGTTTCGCGCCGTCTTGCACGATCAGGAATTTGTAAGGCTGGAGACCGAAGCTGGTGGGCGTGAGCACCAACGTTTTTTCCAAGGCATCCCAGAGTTCCGGGGAGATTTTTTTGTGGGCATCGAAAACTTTCGTGGCATAACGCCAGTGGAGGGCATCGAGGAGGTTTTTAGAAGCGATGTTATTCATAATTAATTTGTGGTGCGCAAACTAGCACGTCTGCCCCACGCTGCCAACCCTCTCTTGAATTCCGTCGGAAGCAACCCTCAGCGCGAGGAACGCGTGGGTGGCCAACCGACCGTGCCCACGGAGTGAGGTGCCCTGCCCGTTCCCGAAACTAGGCGTGCCCCGCAACGATTCAACTTCGTGGTTGGACGATTTAAACGCACGGTTGAACCATTCCACTTCACCGCAGAATCAAGTCAACTCACCACGAAACCATTTCAACTCACGATGGAATCATTCCAACTCACGATGGAACCATTTCAACTCGCGATGGAATCATTTCAACTCACGGTGGAACCATTTCAACTCGCGATGGAATCATTCCAACTCGCGATGGAATCATTCCAACTCGCGATGGAACCTTTCCAATTCACGGCCGGATCGTCCAGACACACCGGTAAATCGGTTAGGGGCGTGGTTTTTCACAAAAAACACACCAAAACTGGCAAAAACCGCGTCTTTGACTGATCTCACCGGGGCGGCTGTGCAAAAAACGACACTTCAGCCGCCCCAGCGGGTGGTCTAACGGGAAAGCGCTAGTAGGGCTAGCGTCCGCGCGCGCCGCTTGGTCTAGCGACGCCCGGCTCGCGCGGACGCTCGCCCCACCAAGTTATAGCAAATCAAAATAACCTTGGCACCGGAGCGACTGGTAGGGCGCGCCACTCCGTGCGCGCCGGACTTGGCCAGACACACGCCGGCGCGCACGGAGTGGCGCGGCCTACCCGTGGCCCATTTAAACGTGGGCCCCAATCTCTTGGTGAACAACGATTGAGCATCAACCGCCGCGTCGCATTGTCTGGTCAAAACCGAGGGCCACGGCGGGTGCGGGGGGCGGCGATTATAATATTGGTCGTGATTTGGATTCGGAATTGATTGCCGCCCAGCCAGCGCCAACGTAAGCTGGGGACTCTTATGAAAAAAGTATTTATCGGCTGCGGGGTGTTGGTCGTGCTGGCCATCATCGTATTGATCATCGTCGTCATCGCGGGCGGCAGTTATAACAAACTGAACACGCTGAAGCAGGACGTGGATAAACATTGGGCCGATGTGCAGAACGTGTATCAGCGGCGCATGGACTTGATCCCGAACTTGGTGAAGACGGTCGAGGGCGCGGCGAATTTTGAGAAATCCACGCTGACGGAAATCGCCGAGGCGCGTTCCTCCGTGGGCAAGTTGACGATCAACGCGAGTCAAGCCCCGCAAACGGCGGAGCAGATCGCGGAATTTGAGAAAGCCCAGGGCCAGTTGGGTTCCGCGCTGTCGCGCATCATGGCCGTCACGGAAAATTATCCCGAGCTGAAGGCCAACGCCAACTTCCGCGATTTACAGGCGCAGCTCGAAGGCACGGAGAATCGCATCACCGTGGAGCGCGGTAACTTCAATGAGTCTGTCAAACTTTACAACACGGCGGTGACGGCGTTCCCCGCCGTGCTCTACGCCGGCATGTTCCACTTCCAAACCAAACCCTACTTCGCTGCGACCGCCGGCGCGGACAAGGCTCCGGAAGTGAAGTTCGATATGGGCGGTAAGAAATAATTGTTTGCCGCGCACGCCATTGTGAAACCAGCCATTATTAAATTCCTCGCCACCGCGCTGGGATTGTTTTGGCTGGTTTCGGCGGTGGCCGCCGAGGTCATGCCGGCGAAACCGGCGAAGTATTTTAACGACTACGCGGGGGTGGTTTCCGCTGGCACCGCCGCGCAGTTGAATCACCAACTGGAGCAGTTCGAGCGCGATAGCTATAACCAGATCTTGGTGGTGGTTTATCCGAAGATGCAGACGGATTCTTCGATCGAGGATTATACGGTGCGCGTGGCGAATGCGTGGCAGGTCGGGCAGCAGGACAAACGGAATGGCGCGGTGCTGTTCGTGTTCGTGCAGGATCACAAAATGTTTTTGCAGGTGGGCTACGGTTTGGAAGGGGCGATTCCAGATGCGACGAGCAAGGACATTGTCGAGGACGTCATCAAGCCGCACTTCAAAGCGAATGATTTCGACGGCGGCTTGGCGGCGGGCGTGAGCGCTATCCTCGCGGCCAGCAAAGGGGAATATCATGGCACGGGCCGGACGGCGAACGATCGCAAACCGCCGGGCATTGGGCATTTCGTTTTCTTAATCTTCCTCTTCTTCATCGTGATGTTGGTGCTCTCGCGTTCCCGAAATTCGGGCGCGCTGTATTCCAACGCGGGTTGGGTGCTCGGCAATGTCATTGGCAGCCTGGGCAATCGCGGCGGCGGGGGTGGATGGAATGGCGGTGGCGGTGGCGGCGGTGGGGGGGGATTTTCCAGTGGTGGCGGCAGCTTTGGCGGCGGTGGCGCGGGAGGGAGTTGGTAACTTATGAAACAAGCCGAATTCGTCCAGCAACTGGAGCATAAGAAAATCGTGGCGGCGATTCGCGCGGCGGAACAGAAAACTTCCGGTGAGATCCGCGTCTTCATTTCCCGCAAAAAAATCACCGATGCCGTCGGCACGGCGCAGTCGGAATTCAACCGCTTGGGCATGACGAAAACCGAACGCCGCAATGCCGTTCTTATCTTCGTGGCGCCCGCGTCGCAAAAGTTCGCCATCATCGGCGACACCGGCGTGCATGAAAAATGCGGTCAGAAATTCTGGGAGGTTTTGGCCACCGAAATGACGGGCCATTTTGAGCAGAACGATTTTTCGGCGGGCATCATCACGGGCATCCAGCAGGCCGGTGAGCTTCTCGCTTTACACTTTCCCGCCCAACCGGACGATAAAAACGAATTGCCGGATAAAATCGAAACCGATTGATTCCCGACAGGCAAACCCGTGGCCGCCATGCATTCTGCCCCGCTCAAAACCCGCCGCGCGACGGTGGATGATTTACCCGCGTTGAAATCACTTTGGCTCGCCGCGCAACTTCCCGCCGACACCCTGGAAGCGCGACTCACGGAATTTCAAGTGGTGGAAAATCACGGTGTGTTCGCGGGCGCGATCGGCATCCAGATTGTTCGCACCGCGATGCTGCTTCATTCGGAAGACTATGCGGACTTTGCGGTCGCTGACCCGGCGCGCGAATTATTTTGGGAACGGATCCAGACCCTCGCGGCGAACCACGGCGTCTTCCGCGTGTGGACGCAGGAGACCTCGCCCTTCTGGACGCACTGGGGATTTCAGCCGGCGAACGCTGAAACACTTGCACGCCTGCCGGAAGAATGGAAACCGCTCGCTGGCCGCTGGCTCACGCTGGAACTCAAAGACGAGGACGCGATCAAGTCCGCGCTCGGCAATCAATTCTCCAACTTCATGGATTCGGAAAAAGAAAAGACCCAACGCGTCGCTGGCCACGCGAAGAAAATTAATTTATTCATCATCATCGTGGGTTTCACGGTGGGCCTCGTGGGCATCGCCGTGGCCGCGTATCTGTTCATCCAACGCCATCCGTTTGGGCGGTGATTTGCGCGGAAGCCCGTCAGGGCTGGCATCTTTGTAGAAGTCAGAATTCAAATCCAAGCTCCGTCAGGAACAAAATCATCAAAATATACCGCTCCTACGGAGCTTGATTTGGTTTGGGTTTGGTTCTACAAAGATGTCGCACCAACGGCGCTGGAAATAATTTGGACGAATGCGATTAGATTTTTATGTCGGTGAAAGGGAGAAGCACAAAGTTGAATTCTTCTGGAGCCAATTTGTGGGAACGTCACGACTTGCGGTTGACGGCATTACAATTAAGAAGTCCGGCGTCCAACTTTCTTCACCAGTCAGAATTTTGGGCGAAAACGATGTTGCGAATGGCTGGAAAACGCGACTTCCTTATGCCAAACCCAAAAGTGGTTGGAAGAGATTTTTACCGTATCCATTCAATTACGAGCCTCTTGATGTTGACATTCAATTGATTCAGCGATGGGCTGTTTTGGTTGGCACTACCGAGAAACATCAAGTGGTCATTGAAAAAGAACGCGAACGTTGGTGTGCGGGTCTTCGACCACAAAAATATCGTGTTTTCGTTGACGAAAAATTCGTGAGGGAATGCAGAGGCTATTAAAAAACGCTGAAGTAATTTACTTCCGCGCGCGTTTCGATTTCCGATAACTCACCGGCTTCGCTTCCGGTTTTGTGCCGTCAATCATGTGCTTGAGTTCCTTGATTTGATCACGCAACAAAGCAGCTTTTTCAAATTGTAAATCTTCGGCGGCTTTCAACATTTCGCCTTCGAGTTCGCGGATGGTTTCGGTCACGTCCAAGTCGGTCGTCGTTTCGCGCAACAGGCCCATGGCGGCGGCATGTTGATCTTCCTGCACGGCCAAACTGTCCTCGACGGCACGGCTCACGCTGCGCGGGGTTATGTTGTGTTCTTGGTTGTAAGCAATCTGTCGCGCGCGGCGGGCTTCGGTGACGGCGAGAAATTTTTTAATGCTCTGCGTCATCACGTCAGCATACAAAATAACTTCGCCATTCAAATGCCGCGCGGCGCGTCCGGCGGTCTGGATCAAACTGGTTTCGCTGCGGAGAAAACCTTCCTTGTCTGCGTCGAGAATCGCGACGAGCGAAACTTCCGGCAAATCCAAACCTTCGCGCAATAAATTGATTCCAACGAGCACATCGAATTCGCCTTTGCGGAGCGAGCGGAGAATTTCCACGCGTTCAATCGCGCCGATATCGCTGTGCAAATACTGAACGCGGATGCCGATTTCGCGCAGGTAATCCGTGAGTTCCTCCGCCGTGCGTTTGGTGAGCGTGGTGACGAGCGTGCGTTCTTTTTTGTCGCCGCGCTGGCGGACTTCTTCCATCAAATCATCAATCTGTCCCTTGAGCGGCTTGATGGTGACTCGAGGATCAATGAGTCCGGTCGGGCGCACGACGAGTTCTACAACTTTGCCATGCGACCATCCCATCTCGCGTGGTGCGGGCGTGGCGCTGACGTAGATGGTTTGGTTTTGCAATCCCTGAAATTCCAGGAAATTCAGCGGGCGATTATCCAGCGCGCTCGGCAAGCGGAAACCGTGATCTACCAAAACGGATTTGCGCGATTTGTCACCCTCGAACATTCCGCCAATCTGCGGCACGCTGACGTGCGATTCATCCAGCACGAGCAGATAATCATCAGGAAAAAAATCAAACAACGTCGTCGGGCGCGAGCCGGGCGGACGGTTGGCGATATGGCGGGAATAATTTTCGATGCCGGAGCAGAAGCCCATTTCCTCCATCATCTCCAGATCGAATTCCGTTCGCATCTTGATGCGCTGGGCCTCAATCAATTTTCCGTCGCGCTCAAATTCCGCGATACGCGTTCCCAACTCCTCACGGATGGCGAGGATGGCACTTTTCATTTTGTCGCCGGTCGTGACAAATTGTTTCGCCGGAAAAATCATGTTCGACTGGAGCGATTCAATTTTATTTCCCGTCAACGGCTCGAAGCGCGTGAGCTTTTCGATTTCTTCGCCGAAAAATTCTATCCGCAAACCGTCTTCGCGACCGGCGGGCCAGACTTCCACGGTGTCGCCACGCACGCGGAAATTGCCGCGCTCGAAGGCGATATCGTTCCGTGAATACTGCATATCCACCATGCGCGACAACAATTGCTCACGCGACAGCTCCATACCCACGCGCACGGGAATGATGAGCGCGGCGTAATCTTCCTTGCTGCCGATGCCGTAGATGCACGACACGCTGGCGACGACCACGACATCGCGCCGCGTGAAGAGCGAGGCCATCGTGGAGAGCCGCAGGCGCTCAATGTCATCGTTCACGGCGGAATCTTTTTCGATGAAAGTGTCGGTGCGCGGGATGTAAGCTTCCGGCTGGTAAAAATCGAAGTAGCTGACGAAGTATTCGACGGCGTTGTTCGGAAAAAAACTTTTGAACTCGGCGTAAAGCTGCGCCGCCAAAGTTTTATTGTGCGAGATGACGAGCGTGGGCTTGCCGATGTTGCGAATGACGTTCGCGATGGTAAAAGTTTTTCCTGAACCGGTGACGCCCAGCAAGGTCTGGTGCTTCGCGCCGGATAAAATTCCGGCGGTCAGTTTTTCAATCGCCTGCGGCTGGTCACCGGCGGGCGCGTAATCAGAAACAAGTTCGAACACGCGAGGAAATTAAAGCGACAAAGCGGCGACGTCAACGCAACGCAAAAACAGAAGCAACCAAGGGTCGCATCTTGGAGTGGTGGAAGTTCTCGCGCGGCGAGAAATCTGCCCGCGCAGTAGGGGGCGGAACGAACGCACGAAAATTGTCCACACCCCAAAGGCATTGCGCCGCTGCAAGCGGCGCTACTCCTCGCAGCGCGAGGAGTTCCACCCAGCTGGTTTTCGCAGCGCGAAAACGACACCACTCTAAACCGCTTGAGCGGCAAGGAGTTTGTAAGCGGGTCGTTGAAAGTGCCAGCAGATTTGCCAGCAAACCGGCAACTCTGCAACCATCCGATGCCACCCGGCTTAACTCGCCGGTTGCTCGCTAACACTACCAAAGCCTTTTGTTTTAGCCTCATCACCATGAGGAAAAACATGAAACAAAAGTATCGTCTCTATCGCCGCAACCTGAACGGTAATTACTATATTCAGGACAACGTGACCCGCAAGCAGGAAAGCCTCGGCACCAGTGACCGAGTGGAAGCCCACCGCTTGCTGCATACGCGTAATGAAGCCGCTTCGCAACCGGCGATGAACCTGCAAATTGCCCGCGCTTACCTCGCAGCGGGTGATCCGAAAGTCGCCAGCCGGATATGGCAGGACGTGATGGCTGAAACCACCAAAAACAAAACCGGCCCGACGCGCAAGAAGTGGGAAAGTTTGATGCGTAATCCCGCGCTGGACGAATTGCGGACGCTGCGTTTGATGGAAACGCGCGTGGAACATTTCAGCAAGGCGTTGGAAACGGGTCGGGTTGGCGTCAACATCAGTCTGCGGCGGCTGCACGCCTTTGCCGTGGATACCGGCTGGTTGCCGTGGCCGGTCATGTCCCGGAAACGCTGGCCAAAAATCACGACGGGCAACAAGCGTGGCCTCACGGCGGAAGAACATCAACGCATCGTGGCGGCGGAACGTGACGAAGAAGTGCGGGATTTTTACGAACTGCTCTGGCAAGTCGGCGGCTCGCAATCGGACATGGCGGCGCTGACGGCAGAAAATATTGATTGGGCGAACCGGACGATTTCGTATGCGCGTATGAAAACCGGGAGCATCGCCATTGTGCGTTTCAATGAGACCTTGGCGGCAATCCTGCAACGGCGGGGCAACACGGGTTTCGTGTTTCCGATGTTGGCAAAGGTGAACCAAACCGTGCGGGGACGGCGTTTTGGCCGCTTGGTGGCCAGGCTCAAAATCAGCGGCGTGACGCTGCACAGCTATCGGTATGCGTGGGCGGAGCGGGCGAAGACCTGCGGCTTTCCCGAACGCTTCGCACAAGAGGCGTTGGGTCATGCGAGCAAGGCCGTGCATCGGGCGTATGCCAAAAAAGCCAAAGTCCTGATCCCGCCACTGGACGAATACGAGCGCAAGTTTCAGGCCGTGGAATTGTCAAACACACCGCCTGCGGCTTTGCCGCTCGCTGCCTGACTGAAACAACCCGGCGCGGGGAATGGAAATTCCCCGCGCTGTTTTTAATCTATCTTGACGGCGCGCGCGATGAAGCCAGCGCCTTTTGAGGCAAC